>NZ_JAAIXZ010000010.1:0-144152 GCF_010894435.1 Pyxidicoccus trucidator
TGCGCCCCCGCCTCGGGCTGCGCGCCACCCTCGGGCGGGGTGCCGCCCTGGGGCTTCTCGCCGCCCTGCTCACGAGGCTTGTCGCCCCGAGCCTTGCGCTTCTCGTCGCGCGACTTGCGGCGGCCGCCTCCGCCCTCCACCGGGGCGCGGCCCCGCGAGGTGGGCGCGGGGGCCTTCCACAGCTGCCGGTCATAGTGGCGCAGCACGTCCGTCCACTTGTCGTTGGAGTCGCGCTGCATGGCCTCCAGCCACGAGGCGATGCGCGAGTCCAGCGAGTCCAGCGCGTGGACGATGTGCGCCTCCAGCGTCATCGGCACCTTGGGGCTGCCGTACTCCAGCTGGCCGTGGTGGGAGAGGACGAGGTGCGTGAGGTGCTGCTCCAGCAGCGGCGGGAAGCCCGGAATGGCCAGCGTCTTCTCGCGAATCTTCTGCGCCGTCATGACCAGGTGGCCGACGAGCTTGCCCTCATCGGTGTAGTCGAAGCCCTTGTCGGGGGAGATCTCCGCCACCTTCATCACGTCGTGCAGCAGCGCGCCGGCCAGGAGGAGGTCCCGGTCCGCCATGGGGTAGTGGTCCGCCACCCGCAGCGTCAGCCGCATCACCGACAGCAGGTGCTCGGCCAGCCCGCCGCGCCACGCGTGGTGCATGGCCTTTCCGGCCGGCGCAATCGGCAGGCCCGCGGCAATCTGCGGGTCGTCCAGGAAGGCCAGCAGCAGCTGCTTCACGTGCGCGTCATTCACCCGCTCGGAGACCATCTCCCGGATGAGGCCGGCGGCGCGCGCGCCGCCCGAGCCGTCCCGGGCGCCTTCGCCGCCCCGGGGCTCCTTGCCTTCCTTGCCGTCGTTTGCGGCGCGGGCCTCGGCCTTCTCGGCCTTGTCCGCACGGGGCTCGCGGGCCTCGGGGGCCTTGGCCTCCGCGGCGGGCTTCGCCTCGGGGGGCGGGGCCGGGGGCGGCTCGAACTCCTTGGGGTCCAAGGGCTCCGGGTCCAGCCGCTCCACGGCCTCCACGACGACCTGGGTGCGGCCGTGGAAGCTGATGACGCCTCCCTGCACCAGCACGAAGTCGCCGGACTGGAACGTGGGCTCCAGTGCGTCGACCTGGTCGAAGATGCGGGCATCCACCTCGCCGCTCTTGTCGACGAGGGTGATGGCGAGGAACACCTTGCCACTGCGCGCGGTCACCTTCTCCTTCTTCGTGACGCGGAAGACGGTGTTGACGCGGTCCTTCTCGCGCAGATCCGCCGCGTACACCTTGCGGACGGTCTCCACGGAACCCTCCGGGGTGGGGGGGGCGGTCTCGGGCGTGTTTTCGTTGGTCATTTCGGCGGCGGACACTAGCACCAGGAAGGCGCTTCGAGGGGAACTGCGTCAGCTGACTTCGAGCGCCACCGCGTCGAGGTACTCGGAGCCCGGTGAGCCCACCAGTGTGGGGTGGTCCGGGGGCAGGCCCAGCCGGGCCAGCCGGGTGGCGATGCGGGCCTCCCCCTCGCAGGCGGTGGCCACCAGCTCGTCGAAGCCCCCCAGGGCCAGGGGCGGGTGGTAGCCGGCCACCAGCAGCCGTCCCCCATGTCGGGTGCGGCGCAGGGCGTGCCGGAGCTGCTCCACGAAAGCCTCCTCCGAACCCACACCGGGCGTGTCCAGGAGCACCAGGTCGAAGGTGTCCCGCAGGGCGCGGAGCACCTGGAGCGGCTGGCCCGTCTCTACCGTCGCCCGGCCCAGCAGCCCGTTGGCCTCGGCGTTCTCCCGGGCCAGGTCCGCCGCGTCCCCGTTGCTGTCGAAGGCCAGAATCTGCCGCGCCCCATGCAGCCCGGCATGGACGAAGAGGCCCCCCACGTTGCAGCACGCGTCCAGCACCCGGCCGCCATTGGCCAGGCGGCCCACGAAGCGGCGCAGCTCGCGCTGGTCGTAGTGGTAGCCCGTGCCCGCGCCATAGTTGAGGTCCACGGTGAAGCGCGCGCCCAGCTCCAGCAGCCGGCACCAGCGGGGCGGCGTCCCGTAGAGGACGTGGGGCCGCTGCGAGGGCAGGCCCAGCACCTTGCGCCGCGGGGTGTCGTTGCGCAGCAGCACCGAGCTGGCGCCCGTCACCTCCACCAGCCCGCGGGTGATTTCCCCCTGCCGCGCGTCCATGGCGCGGGTGAGCGTCTGGACCACGAAGTGGGTGTCGTACCGGTCGACAATGAGGCCGGGCAGCCCGTCCCCGTCATCGTTGACGATGCGGCAGAAGCGCGGGTCGTCCACCATCCGGCCGCGCCGCTCGTAGGCGTGGCGGAGGTGGCGGGGGATGAGCCCCTCCACGGCCTCGTCCGGCTGGCCCAGCCGGCGCACCGCGTATGAGGACTCCAGGTCCACGTCCCCCAGGCCCAGCACCGAGCCATCCTCGTCCCGGAGCTGCACGGCCTCCCCGGGCTGCGGCGTTCCCTCCATGGAGACGATGTCCTCCCGGCGGAGCCAGGGGGCACCGTGGCGCAGCCGGCGGGCGGCGTCTCGGGACAGATAGGTGCTGAGCAAGTGTGTCCTCCCTCTCGCGAGTCACCGTGGGCACCGCCGCCCACGGGCGTCCTCCCGGGGGAGAACATGTGCCGTCGGCCGGTAGCTTGCGGCGGGCGCCGGGACGCCGCGCAGGAGGGCAGGGGAGCGAGCGGGCCCGGGGCCCGGACTTCAGCCCGCGGGCGGCGGGCGCTTGAACGCCTTGAACGTCACCCGGGTCAGCATGAAGCTGGCCATCAGGGCGAGGACGATGCCCAGCAGGCGCAGGTTCCAGCTGTCGCGGAACAGCAGCGACAGGGCCAGCCCGCCCAGCAGCACCACGCCCATCACCATCAGCGCCTGCCCCCGGGCCGCGGCCCCGGAGGACGTGCGGCGCGCCTGGGCCAGCGTCGGGAGGCTGCCCGCCTTGCGCCACGTGAGGGCGGTCTCCTCGCGGACCTCGTCCTCCGGGTCCACCAGCCCCTGGACGTAGGCCCGCTCCACGTCCAACAGGCTGGGGTAGACCAGCTCACCTTCCGGCGTGCGCACCACGTAGCGCATGGGGCCCTCCTCCCGGGTTGCCCGGACTAGGACAACTCGATGGCAATCTGCTCAGCGACGCGAAGCCCATCAATGGCGGACGACACGATGCCGCCCGCGTAGCCACAGCCCTCACCGGCCGGGTAGAGCCCCTTGAGGGACACCGACTGCAGGTCCTCCCCACGGGTGATGCGCACGGGGGACGAGGTGCGGCTTTCGATTCCGATGAGCTTGCCCTCCTCGCTGATGAAGCCCCGCATCTTCCGCTCGAAGGTGCGCAGGGCCTGCTTGAGCGAGACGGTGAGCCGCTCGGGGAAGAGGCGGTTGAGGTCCGTGTGCGCCAGCCCGGGGCGGTAGCTGGTGTCGCCCGGGTCCTTCTTCACGCGGCCGGCCAGGTAGTCCGGAATCGTCTGGGCCGGGGCGTAGAAGCGCCCACCGCCCAGCTCATACGCCTTGGACTCCCAGTGGCGCTGGAACTCCAGGCCCGCCAGCGGTCCCCGGAAGCCCTCTCGCTCGAAGTCCGCCACCGACACGGAGACCACGATTCCGGCATTGGCGTACTTCGCGTTGCGGCGCGAGTTGCTCATGCCGTTGGTGCACTGCAGGCCCTCCTGGGTGGGCGTGGGCACCACGATTCCGCCGGGGCACATGCAGAACGAGTAGACGCCGCGCACCTCGCCGTCCACGTCCAGGTTCTCCGCCAGCTTGTAGTCGGCCGGGGGCAGCTTGGGATTCTTGGCGGCGTTGCCGTACTGGATGCTGTTGATGAGCGCCTGCGGGTGCTCGGCGCGGAAGCCGAGCGCGAAGGGCTTCGCCTCCACGCTCACCCGGCCGTCGGCGGCGAAGCGCTCGTACAGCTCCCGCGCGGAGTTGCCGGGGGCGAGGACGACGCGGTCGCTCTCCAGGGTGCGGCCGTCGGACAGCTTCACGCCCGCCACGCGCCCGTCCTGGTAGAGGAGGTCATCCACCCGGTGCTCGAAGAGGACCTGGCAGCCGCCGGCGATGAGCTCGTCGCGCAGCTTCGCCACCGCGCCCGGCAGCAGGTCCGAGCCGATGTGCGGCTTGCCCTCGACGAGGATGTGGTCCGGCGCCCCGTACTTCGCGAAGGCCTCAATCACCTTGCGCACCATGGGGTGGTTGATGCGCGTGGACAGCTTGCCGTCCGTGTAGGCACCGGCGCCGCCCTCCCCGAAGTTCATGTTGCTCTCCGGGTCCAGCGAGCCGTCGCGCATCAGCTTCGCCACGTCCTTGCGGCGCGGCACCACCTCGCGGCCGCGCTCAATCAGGATGCTGCGCACGCCGCGCTCCAGCAGGCCCAGGGCGGCGAACAGCCCCGCAGGGCCGGTGCCGATGATGATGGGCCAGCGCTCCGGCGGCTTCACCGGAAGCAGGGGCTCCGGCGGAGGAGGTGCCTCACCCACATCCGGGGGCAGGCGGCCGGGCTTGCGGCCGGGGGCCAGCTCCACCTCCAGTGTGTAGATGTAGCGGGGACTGCCCTTCTTCCGCGCGTCCAGCACCGAGCGCACCACACGCACGGCGGCGAGGTCGGAGCGGGTGACTCCGAGCTTCTCCGCGGCGCGCTGACCGAGCAGCTCCTCCGGCTCGTCCAGCCACAGCCCGATGTTGTTCACCCGATACGCCATTGCCATTCGCTCCTGGTGGGGGCGCGTATCTGCTCCGCCCCCGTGAAAGATTGCAAGCACTTGAAACAACTAGGGCCTCGACGCACTGCGTGGGTGCGTACCCGCCGATGCACCCCCCTCCGCCATCCCCCCGTGCCGACGACGGGTGCGTAACAGGCTTCGCACCCGAAAAAGGGCCATGCCGAGCCCCGGTGTCCTTCAACCCCTGGGAAATGCTGGGGAATCCGTTTGGAAGAGAACGTCTGGCACGGGGGTTGAAGTGTTGAGGCCGCATGCTTATGCGGCGCCCCTTCAACGCCGCTTTCTGGAGGCAATCACTGTGAGCACCGATCAAAAGGGCACCCGGATCCTGGCGCGCACCTTCTTCAACCAGCTGCGCGCGAGCGGCTACACGCCGCACCAGGTCATCGGTATCGCCACGGAGCTGCTCGATCTGGTGACCACGGACCTCAAGGAAGGCGACAAGGCCGTTGCCGTCCAGGCAACACAGGAGCAGGGCTCCGAGTGGCGCCAGCGCGCCTGAGTCCGTAGTCTTCGCACCATCAACCCCGCGGGCGCGCGGGCTCCGGACTGGTTTCGGGGCTCCCGCCCGCGCGGAGGCAGCACCCGGACCGGCCTCAGCCGGTTTTTTTGTTTCGACTGACTGCTGAATCGGCCGTCACCGCCGCGGAGCGGCGCAGTTCCTGCCTCCGGACGTACGCGGCGGCGCCGGCGACGACGAGCAGTCCTCCCGTCATCGCGGTGAAGACGATGCTGGCCGTCTCCAGCGCCAGCAGCGTCAGCAGCGCGCTCGCGCCCAGGAAGGCGCCCACGTCCACCGCGAGGGGCCGGCGCTGGGGCAGAACCAGGACGATGACGCAGGCGGTGAGGGGCAGGCCCAGCTTCACCTGCCGCTCAATGGCCTCCGTGCTGGCGCGGACCGTCTCCCAGTTGTGCACGAGGATGGCGGCGAAGATGACCACCGTGCCCAGCGCCAGCACCAGCACCCCGGCGGCGGCCGCGTCCTTGGTGAGGCGGGCCTTCTCGTCGAACTGCTGGACGGCCAGGTCCACGAGGTGCTCCAGGGCGCTGTTGAGGATTTCCGCGAAGAAGATGAGGAGGACGCAGAAGATGAGCGTCACCTTCTCCGCGAGCCCCAGGGGGATGCCGCTGCCCACCAGCCCCACCAGCACCCCGGAGATGAGGTGGACGCGCATGTTGCGCTGGTGGACGACGGTGTGGATGAGCCCCGCCCACGCGTGGCCGAACGAGGCGAACAGCCCCGAGCCCCGACGGGGAGGGAAGGCGGAGGGTGGCCGGACAGGTACGTTCATCGGTGATTGAAGGGCGGGCACCCTAGCATTCGCGGCTCCCGTTGCCCCTCGGACGTGAAGGGGTATGGTCTGACCCCGTGAATTCCGCTTCCTATCGTTACTGGTCCCGCCTGGGGGGCGCGGCCCTGTCCCTGCTGTTGACTTCCACCCTGGCGCGGGCGCACGCCCCGGCCGCGCCCGTCGCTTCCGAGGCCTCGCTGGACGAAGGGGCCTGCGGCCTGGAGCCGCCCGGCGTGCAATACGTCCCCACCCCGGGCCCGCGCGCGCACGAGACGCGCCGGTGGTCCGCCTCGGAGCCGCCGGTGGTGCGGCGCGAGGAGCGGGGAGGGGCGGTGCGCAGGGCGCTCGCCGGTGTGCCGCAGACGCGGGTGCGCGGTGGGGCGCTGTCCGGCAAGGTGGTGTACCTGAGCCCCGGCCACGGCTTCTACCGCAGCGCCCCGTTGGACCGCTGGGCCACGCAGCGCCCCAACTCGTGGGCGGTGGTGGAGGACCTCGTCTCGGCGGAGGTGCTCAACCAGTACCTGCTGCCCATGCTGATGGGGGCGGGGGCCACGGTGGTGCCGGTGCGCGAGCCGGACCTCAACGCGCGCATGGCCCTGCTCGATGCGGGGCAGGAGGGCTACACCGAGACGGGGGAGGCGGCCCTCTTCCAGGACTCCGCTCAGCCGGGGTGGGGCACTCCGCCGGTGCCCATGGGCAACGCGGTGGAGCCCTTCTCACTGGGCACCACCCGCGTCATGAGCACCGCGAGCACTGTCACCGCGAGCGCGACGTGGGCGCCGGAAGTCCCCGCGGACGGCAGCTACCACGTGTACGTCTCGTACGCGGCGGACCCGGCGCGGGCGGTGGACGCGCACTACGTGGTGCGGCACGCGGGCGGGGAGAGTCACTTCCGCGTCAACCAGCGCCGCCATGGCGGCACGTGGGTGCTGCTGGGCCGCTTCTACTTCAAGGCCGGCCGGCACCCGGAGACGGCGTCGGTGGTGGCGATGAACGACACCGCGGAGGGCGGCACCGTGTCGCTGGACGCGGTGCGCTTCGGCGGGGGCCGGGGGCTCATCGGCGATGCCCAGGTGGCCGCGCTGGAGCGGCCCCGCTACGAGGAGGCAGCGCGCTACCACGTGCAGTTCAGCGGGGCGCCCGCGTCCGTGTATGCGCCCACCGGGGCCAACGCGCTGTCCAACGAGCGCAACGCGGACGTCACCGCGCGCCCGCGCTTCGCGGCGTGGCTGCACGAGGAGGGTGAGGACGCGGTGTACCTGGCCTGGCACACCAACGCTGGCAGCACCGGCACGGTGATGGGCACGGAGGCCTACGTGTACGGGCCCAACCCGGTGGACGGCACGCTCAACTTCACCGGCGTGGCGGGCAGTGACGTCATGGCCCGCGCGCTGCTGGACGAAATCGGCAGGGACTTCCGCCGCGAGGTGGACCCCAACTGGCGGATGCGCAACCTGCGCTCGGCCAACCTGGGCGAGGTCAACCCCACGCACAACCCGGAGATGCCGTCCGTGCTGCTGGAGATGGCCTACCACGACAACATCACCGACTCGAACCGGCTGAAGGACCCGGCCTTCCGTCGCGTGGCGGCGCGCGCCATCCTCCAGGGCCTCATCAAGTACTTCGCCGCGCGGGACGGCCAGCCCGTGCACCTGCCGCCGGAGGCCCCGGACGCCGTCGCCGCGCGCAACGGCACGGCGGGCGCGGTGGGGGTCCGCTGGGCCGTGCCTGGCGCCAACCCGGATGAGGAGGGCCGCGACGCGCCCACGGGCTACCGCGTCTATCAGAGCGCGGACGGCCTGGGCTGGGACGAGGGCACCGAGGTGACGGCCACCTCCTTCACCACGACGCTGGCACCGGGCACGGTGCGCTACTTCCGCGTGGCGGCGCTGAACGCGGGCGGGGAGGGCTTTCCGTCCTCCAGCGTCGGGGTGCGGACGCCGGTGGGCGCGCAGGCGCCCGTGCTGCTCGTCAACGCCTTCGAGCGGCTGGACTCCGCGCTGACCTGCGCCGAGGCGCTGGACGCGTATGACCTGGCGGCCCCGGTGCGGGTGCTGGTGGAGGCGATGAACGACGGCACCTACGTGCGCCGCCATGGCGAGGCGCTGGTCTACGCGAACTGGCCCTTCGACAGCGCCACCAGCGCGGCGCTGGGGGCGGGGCTCGTCACGCTGGCCGCTCCGTATCAATTGGTGGACTGGTTCACCGGACGGGGCGGCGCGGATGGGGCACGGCCCACGCGCCAGGAGCAGGACGCGCTTCGCGCCTTCGTCACCGCGGGGGGCCACCTGATGCTGTCCGGCACCCAGGTGGCGTCCGCGCTCGCCGTGGGCAGCGCGGAGGACCAGGCCTTCCTGGCGGACATCCTGCGCGCGACAGTGGCCGGTGGCACGCCGCCGCTCACGGTGGAGGGCCTGCCGGGCGACTGGCTCTCGGGCCTGTCTGGCGGGGCGCTGGATGACGGCACGCGCGGGGCCTATCCGGTGGGCGTCACTGACGTGCTCACCCCAGCCTCCGGGGGCTCGCCGGTGCTGCGCTACACGGGCACGGACCTGGTGGCGGGCGTGGCTTCCGCCCCGGGCGGACAGGTGCTGCTGCTGGGCGTCCCCTTCGAGGGAATGGTCAGCCCCTCCCGGCGCGCCTCACTGATGTCCGCATTCCTGGTGCGGACGGGCCTGCTCGCCGAGCCGCCGGCTCCGCCCGCCGAGGACCCGGGTGGTCCGGGCCCTGGCCTGCTCACCGCCTGCGTCGCGGCGCGCGGGCTGGACCCGCATCCCCCGCCGCCTCCGCCCCCGCCGCCTCCTCCCACCCCCATCGTGCTGGAGGAGCTGCCTCAGTTCTATCCACTCGGTGACTCCGGCTGCGGCTGTGGGGCTGGAGGGGGAACGGGCTCCGCGCTCTGGCTGTTGCTCGGGGTGATTGTTCAGCTTCGGCGTGCGCACCGTCGCGGGAGCGACGCGAAGCGTTGACTCGGCGGGTGCGGATGCCTACGGTCGGCGCCCTCGAAATTGACGTGACGACACGTGGGCCTCGCGCTCACGCCCTGCAAGGAGACACTTGGACATGGCTACCCGTATCGCCATCAATGGCTTCGGTCGCATCGGTCGCTGCATCCTGCGCGCTGCCCTGAGCCGCAAGGAGGACCTCGAGATTGTCGCCATCAACGACCTCGACAAGCCCGCGGCGCTGGCGCACCTGTTCAAGTACGACTCCGTGCACCGCACCTGGCCGGGCACGGTGAAGTCCACCGAGAAGGGCATCGTCGTGGACGGCAAGGAGATTGCCGTCACCGCCGAGAAGGACCCGACGGTGCTGCCCTGGAAGTCCATGAACGTGGACGTGGTGCTGGAGTGCACCGGCCGCTTCACCGCGCGCGAGGGCGCGGAGAAGCACCTGAAGGCGGGCGCGAAGAAGGTCATCATCTCCGCCCCGGCCAAGGGCCCGGACATCACCATCGCCTACGGCATCAACCACAACGAGTACGACCCGGCCAAGCACCACGTCGTCTCGAACGCCTCGTGCACCACCAACTGCCTGGCGCCCATCGCCAAGGTGCTGGTGGACAACTTCGGCATCGAGAAGGGCCTGATGACCACGGTCCACAGCTACACCAACGACCAGCGCATCCTGGACCTCACCCATGACGACATGCGCCGCGCCCGCGCCGCCGCGCTGTCCATGATTCCCTCCAGCACCGGCGCCGCGAAGGCCATCGGCGAGGTGATTCCGCAGCTCAAGGGGAAGATGCACGGCATCTCCGTTCGCGTGCCCACCCCGAACGTGTCGCTGGTGGACCTGACGGTGAACACCCAGAAGCCCGTCACCGCCGAGGCCGTCATCGAGGCGTACCGCAAGGCCGCGGACGGGGCGCTCAAGGGCATCCTCCAGTTCAGCGACGAGCAGACGGTGTCCGTGGACTACAACGGCAACCCGCACTCGGCCATCTTCGACTCCACCAACTGCTTCGTGGTGGGCGACAACATGCTGAAGGTCATGGCCTGGTACGACAACGAGTGGGGCTTCTCCAACCGCATGGTCGACACGGCGAAGTTCCTCGTTTCCAAGGGCGTCTAGTCCCAGGGCGTTGAAGGGCACCGAGAGGGGAAGGACCGAGATGATCCGCTACATCGACGACCTGCAGCTGACCGGGAAGCGTGTCTTCATCCGCGTGGACTTCAACGTCCCGCTGGAGGGGCGGCGCGTGACGGACGACACCCGCATCCGCGAGGCGCTGCCCACCATCCGGCGAGCGCTGGAGATGGGCGGGAAGGTCATCCTGGCCTCCCACCTCGGCCGGCCCAAGGGCGCGGACCCCAAGCTGTCGCTCGAGCCGGTCGCCGTGCGGCTGGCCGAGCTGCTCGGCGGCAAGCACGAGGTCATCCTCACGGATGACTGCATTGGCGACGGAGTGAAGAAGCAGGTGAAGGAGCTCAAGGAGGGCCAGGTGGTCCTCCTGGAGAACCTCCGCTTCCACAAGGAGGAGGAGGCCAACGACGAGGCCTTCGCCCGCGAACTGGCCGCCAATGCCGACGTCTACATCAACGACGCCTTCGGCACCGCGCACCGCGCCCACGCCTCCACCGCCGGCATGGTGCCCTTCGTGAAGGAGAGGGCGGCGGGCTTCCTGATGCGCAAGGAGATTGAGTACCTGGGCAAGGTGCTCAAGAACCCGGAGAAGCCCTTCGTGGCCATCCTGGGTGGCTCGAAGGTGAGCGACAAAATCAAGGTCATCGAGAGCCTGCTGCCCAAGGTGGATGCGCTGCTCATCGGCGGCGCCATGGCCTACACGTTCCTCAAGGCGCAGGGCGTCGAAGTGGGCAAGAGCCGCGTGGAGGGGGACAAGCTGACCCTGGCCACGCGCATGCTGGAAGCGGCGCAGCGGCTGAAGGTGCCGCTCGTCCTGCCGGTGGACCACATCGTCGGCACGGAGCTCACGGAGAACAGCGTCGCGAAGGAGACGCCGGACAACGCGATTCCTCCGGACATGATGGGCCTGGACATCGGCCCCAAGACGCGCGCCATCTACTCGCAGCACATCCGCGACGCGCGCACCGTGGTGTGGAACGGGCCCATGGGCCTCTTCGAGGTGAACAAGTTCGCGGAGGGCACCCGCTCGGTGGCCGCCGCCATGGCCATCAACACCCAGGCCACCACCGTCATCGGCGGTGGCGACAGCGCGGCCGCCGTGGAGCAGATGGGCTTCGCGGACAAGATGAGCCACGTGTCCACCGGCGGCGGCGCCTCCCTGGAGTTCCTTGAGGGGCGTGAATTGCCGGGTATCAAGGCGCTGGAAACGCGGTAGGCTGCGCACCCGCAACGCAACCTGTACCTACACCCCTGGGGGGTTACATGGCCGCCGCTGCTCGTCGTCGGAAGATCGTCGCCGGCAACTGGAAGATGAACAAGACGGTGCCCGAGGCACTGGCCCTGGTTCGCGAGCTGCGGGGGCTGGTGGCCCCGCTGGGGGACACGGTGGAGGTGGTGCTGGCGCCGACGTTCGTCGCGCTGCAGCCGCTCCACGTGGCGCTGGAGGGCGCGCCGCTGCAGTTGGCGGCGCAGAACTGCCACTGGGAGACGTCGGGTGCCTTCACCGGCGAGGTGTCCGCGCCGATGCTGGCGGAGCTGGGGTGCGCCTACGTCATCGTGGGGCACTCCGAGCGCCGGCAGCTCTTCGGCGACACGGACGAGCTGGTGAACAAGCGGGCCCGGGCGGTGCGGGCGGCGGGGATGACGCCCATCGTCTGCGTGGGCGAGACGCTGGCGGAGCGCGAGGCGAACCAGACGCTCGAGGTGGTGGAGCGCCAGGTGCGCGGGGCGCTGGCGGGGTTCGAGGCGAAGGACGTGGCCACCTTCGTCCTGGCGTACGAGCCGGTGTGGGCCATCGGCACGGGCCGCAACGCCACGTCGGCGCAGGCGCAGGAGGTCCACGCGGCCATCCGGGCGCTGCTCGGACGCCTGTACGACGGGGAGACGGCCGGGCGGGTGCGCATCCAGTACGGCGGCAGCGTGAAGCCGGACAACGCGGCGGAATTGCTGGGCCAGCCGGACGTGGATGGGGCGCTCGTCGGCGGGGCCAGCCTCAAGGCGGCCGACTTCGCGGCCATCGTCAAGGCGGCCTCTTAAAGAGGGGCCGGAGCTGGAATGGGTGGGCGGAAGAAGTTGTCACCCGTTCACCAGTTTGTGTAGGGTGCGCCTCCTTCTCACGGAACGTCTGGAAGACCTCCCATGCTGACCTTCGTCACGATCGTGCACGTCATCGTTTGCGTGTTCATGATCTTCGTCATCCTGCTGCAGCCCGGTAAGGACGCCGGCATGGGCTCGGCCCTCGGCGGCGGCGCGGCCACGAGCGCCTTCGGCGGTCGCGGTGCGGTGACCTTCCTGAGCAAGCTCACGGGCGTCTTCGCGGCGCTCTTCTTCTTCACGTCGCTCGGCCTGTCCTTCGTGGGGCTGCGCTCCTCGGTGGCGGCTGGCGGCTCGGTTGCCGCGCCTCCGGCGCAGACGGCTCCGGCGACCCCGGGTGCGACGACGCCCGCAGCTCCTGGCAGCATGGAGCAGCCGCGCGGTGAGACGCCCGTTCCGCCTACGCCCTCCGAGGGTGCGGCGGCGCCGACGTCCGCGCCGCCTGCTCCCGCTCCGGCGCAGTAGGCGTCAGGAAGAGCCCGGCTCACGCGTTGGTTGAAATTGTCGTTGCGTGAGTCGGTGAGGTTCGGTAGATGGAGCGCGCAGCAAATGCCCAGGTGGTGGAACTGGTAGACACACCAGCTTGAGGGGCTGGCGCCGCAAGGTGTGCGGGTTCGAATCCCGCCTTGGGCACTCCGATAAAGGCCTCCGAGTCGAAAGACTCGGGGGCCTTTGTCGTTTCAGGGCTCGGTGTGTCCTGCCGATGTGCCCCAGTGGGCCGCCGGATCTTCCGTGCTACCTCCTGCTCCGATCCGGATTCCTCTGGCCCGCCTGCATGATTCTCCGGGTCATCGGCTCTATCCGCCTGGGTGAGCTGTCACGGCCGGGAAGTCGAACCCGGACAGGCTCCAGGAGCGGACATGCGGCGGGTTCGCGGGTGGATGCTGGCGGTGCTGCTGTGCTGTGCGGCAGGCGCGGCGGACGGGGAGGACTCCCCGGTGGCGCGGCTGCGGGAGGCGCAGACGGCTTTCGACGAGGCGAACACGTACTGGGAGGCGGGCCAGTACGCGGAGGCGCTCGCGAGGGGAGAGCAGGCGCTGGCGCTGCGCGAGGCAGTGCTCGGGGGCGCCCATCCCGACGTCGCCCGGTCTCTGGACTGGCTCGGGGGGCATCAGCTGCTTCGGGGGGAGTCCGCCCGAGCCGAGCCGCTCCTTCAGCGAGCGCTCGCGATTCGGGAAGCGGCCCTGGGCGCGCGCCACCCGGAGGTCGCTCAAACGCTCAACACCCTCGCCACCCTCTACCTGGCCCAGGGGTTGTACGGCCGCGCCGCGCCGCTCTACTTGCGTGCGCTGGCCATTCGGGAATCAGCCCTCGGCAAGAGCCATCCCCTTGTCGCCGAGTCGCTCAACGACCTCGCCGCCCTCTACCTGACCCAGCAGCTGTACGCGCTAGCCGAGCCGCTCCTTCAGCGCGCGCTCCCGATACGGGAAGCGGCGCTCGGCCAGCACCATCCGGACGTCGCTCAAACGCTCTTCAACCTCGCCAGGCTCTACTCGGGTCAGGGATTGCTCGCTCGTGCCGAGTCACTCCATGTGCGCGCGCTGGCGATACGGGAAGCGGTTCTCGGAAAGAACCATCCGGACGTCGCTCAGTCGCTCACGGGCCTCGCCAGGCTCTACGTGCAGCAAGGGTTCTACGCTCGTGCCGGGCCGCTCGACGAGCGCTCCCTGGCCATTCGCGAAGCGGTTCTCGGCGAAAACCCTCCGGATGTCGCCAGCTCGCTCACCAGCCTCGCCAGCAACTACTCGGGTCTGGGTTTGTTTGTTCGTGGCGAGCCGCTTCTTCGACGCGCGCTGGCCATTCGGGAAATGGCCCTCGGCAAGGGCCACCCGCTCGTCGCCCAATCGCTCGGCAGGCTCGGGAGACTCTACGTGGAGCAGGGGTTGTATGGCCGTGCCGAGCCGCTCCTGCATCGCGCGCTCACCATTCAGGAGTCGACCCTGGGCGGGAACCACTTCGCCGTCGCCGAGTCGCTCTTCGACCTCGCCACCCTCTACATGGCCCAGGGGTTGTACGGCCGGGCCGGGCCTCTCTACGCGCGCGTGCTGGCCATTGATGAAGCTGCCTTGGACAAGGACCATCCCGTCGTCGCCGACTCGCTCATCACCCTCGGCGACCTCTACGGGGCCCAGGGGTTGTACGGCCAGTCCGAGCCGCTCTACACGCGCGCGCTGACGAGTCTGGAGGCGCGCCGCGGCAAGAGCCATCCCTACGTTGCCAGGTCGCTCATCGGTCTCGCCAACGTCTATCAGGCCCAGGGGGCCTATCGCCGCGCCGCGCCGTTCTACGCGCGTGCGCTGGCCATCATGGAAGCCTCCCTGGGCAAGAACCATCGCGGCGTCGCCTTCTCACTCAACAACCTTGCCGGCCTTTATGCGGCCCAGGGGTTGTACGGCCGGTCCAGTCCGCTCCATGAGCGCGCGCTCGCCATTCTGGAAGCGACTCACGGCAAGAACCATCCCAGCGTCGCCGCCACGCTCAACCACCTCGCCGTGGCCCGTCTGGCCCAGCATGACCTCGCCGAGGCCCTGGCGCTGTTCTCCCGTGCCTTTACCCTGTCCGAGCAACGCCTGCGTCAGGAGGCGCTCGTCTTCTCCGAGTCGCGTCTGGCCAGCTTCCTCCAGCATCTGCGCTCAGACGAGGAGCGACTCTATGCGCTGCTGCGCGCCCATCCCGGCGACGCGAGCGTCAGGCGCCTGGCCCTTGGCGCCGCGCTCCTTCTCAAGGGCCGCTCCGTCGAGGAGAGCGCCGACATCTCTCGCGCCGTCTACCGGAGCCTCGGTGAGAAGGAGCGCGACATCTTCGAGCAGCTGGGGCGGCTGCGCACCCAGCTGGCGCAGCTGTCACTCCAGGGCCCCGGCTCGCTGCCCCTGCCCGCCCACCAACAGCGCCTCGAAGAGCTCTCCGGGCAGGCCGCCGCCCTCGAAGCCGACCTGGCCCGGCGCTCCGCCCCGCTGCGTGAGCTGGCCTCGCTGCCGGCTCCCGCGGAGATTGTCGACCGGGTCGCCACGTCTCTTCCCGGCGACGCGGCCCTCGTCGAGTTCATCACCTACGAGGACCGCCCGCTGGTGCTCGAGCCCGGTACGCCCACGTCTCCGCGTCCCAGCCAGTTGCGCTACCTGGCGCTGGTGCTCTTCCCTGACGCCACCATCCACTTCCAGGATCTGGGCCCCGCCGAGTCCATCGACCTTGCCGCCTCACACTTGCGAGACGCGCTGGCCACCCGCGACGCCAACTTTCGGGTTCCCGCCCAGGCGCTCTACCAGCTCGCCTTCCAGCCCCTGCTGCCGCTGCTGGGCAATACCCGCCGCCTGTTCCTCTCGCCGGACGGCCAGCTCGCCCTGGTGCCCTTCGCCGCGCTGCACGATGGCCACGAGTTCCTCGTGGACGCCTTCGACTTCACCTACCTCCCCTCGGGAAGGAACCTGCTGCCGCGCCCCCAGGAGAGCAACGCCCCAGACTCCGTGGTCGTCCTCGCCGACCCGGACTTCAGTGCTGTGCTTCCAGCACTGCCTCCTTCCAAGGGGGACACTTCCATGCTGGCGGCGCGCTCCCTCCCTGGTGCGCGCTCCTCCTCCACGCTGCGTGCGGACCTGGCGTCGCGAGCGTGGGCTCCCGCCCCGCTGCCCGGCACCCGCCAGGAGGCCGAGAGCATCAAACGCCTGCTGCCCCAGGCCGAGCTCTTCCTGGGCGCGGAGGCCACCAAGGAGCGGCTGCTCCAGCTGCCTCCCCCTGGCATCCTCCACCTGGCCACCCATGGCTTCTTCCTGGAGGACGCGCCCGGGCCCCCGGACTCCCGCGCAGTGGGCCAGTTCGGAGCACTGGGCGAGGACTCCCTGGCACCGAGCCTTCCAGACCCCCTGCTGCGCTCCGGCCTCGTCCTCGCTGGCGCGGGCGCTCCGGCACCCTCCAGCGCCAGTCCCGCCGACGCTCCTTCTGACAGCGCGCTGGTGACGGCGCTGGAGCTGGCGGGCCTCAACCTATGGGGCACCCAGCTGGTGGTGCTGTCCGCGTGCGACACCGGCCGAGGCGACGTGAAGCTCGGCCAGGGCGTCTACGGGCTTCGCCGCGCGCTCGTGGTGGCAGGGGCCGAGACGGTGGTGATGAGCCTGTGGAAGGTGAACGACGACACCACCCGGCGGTTGATGGAGGTCTACTACCGCAAGCTGCTCGCGGGCCAGGGCCGCGCCGCCGCACTGCGCGAGGCCATGCTCTGGCTGCGGACCACCAGGCCGCATCCACACGATTGGGCACCGTTCATCGCGCTGGGTCGAGACGCTCCGCTGCGCGGGCTGGGGCCCAAGCCGTCGGGACTGGAGCACGCGCTCGACGTCCGGGCCGAGGGCCTCCACGGCTTGGGCCCGGGTGCCGTGGGCGCAAGCGTGCTTTCAGAGATGGGTGCTCGTGACGCCAACCGTCCAGGTCACTGAAGGCAGGACTCCGCGCATGTCTTTGTATGATTTGTCCGGCTCACCGTCTCCCTGGTGACCGTTGAACGTTCAATGGCCGCCCTTTGGACTCATGGGGGAGACATGCGGCATGTGTTCGGGTGGATGGTGGTGGTGGTCCTGTGCTGTGCACCAGGCGTGGCGGGCGGGGAGGAGTTACCGGAGGCACGGCTGCGGGAAGCGCAGACGGCCTTCGAGGAGGCAAACACGTTCTGGGAGGCGGGCCAGTATGCGGAGGCCCTCGCAAGGGGTGAGCAGGCGTTGGCGCTGCGCGAGGCGGTGCTCGGGGGCGCCCATCCCGACGTCGCCCGGTGTCTGGACTGGCTGGGGTTGCATCACCTGCTTCGAGGAAAGTCTGCCCGAGCCGAGCCGCTCCTGCGGCGCGCGCTCGCGATTCGGGAAGCGGCCCTGGGCGCGCGCCACCCGGAGGTCGCTCAAACGCTCAACACCCTCGCCAATCTCTATCTGGCCCAGGGATTGTACGGGCGGGCCGAGCCGCTCTACGCACGTGCGCTGGCCATTCGGGAAGCAGCGCTCGGCAGGAGCCATCCCCTGGTCGCCGAGTCGCTCAATGACTTCGCCAACCTCTACTGGGGCCAGGATTTGTACGCCCGTGCCGAACCGCTCTATGCGCGCGCGCTCGCGATACGGGAGGCGGTGCTCGGCAAGCACCATCCGGACGTCGCTCAAACGCTCTACAACCTCGCCAGCCTCTACCACCAGCAGGGAATGTACACCCGTGCCGAGCCGCTCTACGCGCGTGCGCTGGCCATTCGAGAAGCAGCTCTTGGCAGAGAACATCCCCTCGTCGCCGAGCCGCTCCACTGGCTTGCCGTCCTCTACCGGCAGCAGGGGCTGTACGCCCGGGCCGAGCCGCTCTACGCGCGTGCGCTGGCCATTCTGGAAGAGGCCCTCGTCAGGAACCCTCCCGATGTCGCCGCCTCGCTCGACCACCTCGCCAGCCTCTACCGGCGGCAGGGGCTGTACGCCCGTGCCAGGCCGCTCTACGCGCGCGCGCTGGCCATGCGAGAAGCAGCCCTCGGCAGAAACCATCCCCTCGTCGCCCAGTCGCTCAACAATCTCGCCGCCGCTTACCAGGCCCAGGGGATGTATGGCCGGGCCGAGCCACTCCACGAGCGTGCGCTGGCCATTCGGGAAGCGGCCCTGGGCGAGAATCATCCCGACGTCGCCGATTCGCTCTCCGACCTCGCCGACCTCTACCTGTCCCAGGGCGTGTATGGCCAGGCGAGGCCGCTCTACGAGCGCTCGCTGGCCATTCGGGAAGCGGCCTACGGCGAGGACCATCCCTACGTCGCCTTCTCGCTGGTCGCCCTCGGCCATTTCTACGTAGCGCAGGGCTTGCATGGTCAGGCCGAGCCGCTCTACGAGCGCGCGCTGACGAGTCTGGAAGCAGTCGTCGGCAAGAGCCATCCCGTCGTCGCCGAGTCGCTCAACAATCTCGCCAGCGTCTACCAGGCCCAGGGGTTCTATCGCCGTGCCGCGCCGCTCCATGCGCGTGCACTGGCCATCCTGGAAGCCTCCCTGGGCAAGGAGCATCTCAGCGTCGCCTTCTCACTGGGGCACCTTGCCGGCCTCTATTCAGCCCAGGGCTTGTATGACCAGGCGAGGCCGCTCTACGAGCGCGCGCTCGCCATTTTCGAAGCGACGCTCGGCACGAATCACCCCAGCGTCGCCGCCACGCTCAACCACCTCGCCGTGGCCCGTCTGGCCCAGCATGACCTCGCCGAGGCCCTGCCACTGTTCTCCCGCGCCTTCGCCCTGTCCGAGCAGCGCCTGCGTCAGGAGGCGCTCTTCTTTTCCGAGTCGCGTCTGGCCAGCCTCCTCCATCATCTGCGCAGCGACGAGGAGCGGCTCTATGCGCTGCTGCGCGCCCATCCCAGCGACGCGAGCGTCAGGCGTCTGGCCCTTGGCGCCGCGCTCCTCCTCAAGGGCCGCTCCGTCGAGGAGAGCGCCGACATCTCCCGCGCCGTCTACCGCAGCCTGGGCGAGAAGGACCGCGACACCTTCGAGGGGCTGGGGCGGCTGCGCACCCAATTGGCCCAGCTGTCACTCCAGGGCCCCGGCTCGCTGCCACTGCCCGCCCACCAACAGCGTCTCGAAGAGCTCTCCGGGCAGGCCGCCTCCCTCGAAGCCGACCTGGCCCGGCGCTCCGCCTCGCTGCGCATGCTGGCCGCCCTGCCAGCTCCCGCGGAGATTGTGGACCGGGTCGCGGCGGCACTGCCTGGTGATGCGGCCCTCGTCGAGTTCATCACCTACGCGGACCGGCCGCTCGTGCTCGAGCCCGGCGCACCCGCATCCCAGCGCTCCAGTCAGCTGCGCTACCTGGCGCTGGTGCTCCTTCCCGATGCCTCCATCCATTCCGTGGACCTGGGCCCCGCGGCGTCCATCGACCTGGCCGCTTCGCGCCTGCGAAACGCGCTGGCCAATCGCGACGTCGACTTCCACGCCCCCGCGCAGGCGCTCTACCAGCTCGCCTTCCAGCCCCTGCTTCCACTGCTGGGCAGTACCCGCCGCCTGTTCCTCTCGCCGGATGGCCAGCTCGCCCTGGTGCCCTTCGCCGCGCTGCACGATGGCCACCAGTTCCTCGTGGACGCCTTCGACCTCATCTACGTCCCCTCCGGAAGGAACCTGCTGCCTCACCCCCAGGAGCGCGACGCACCGGACTCCGTGGTCGTCCTCGCCGACCCGGACTTCAGCGCCGTGGCTCCAGCGCTGCCTCCCTCCAAGGGGGACACTCCAGTGCTGGCCACGCGCTCCCTTCCTGGAGCGCGCTTCTTCTCCAGGCTGCGCGAGGGACTGGCGTCGCGAGCGTGGGTGCCCACCCCACTGCCCGGCACCCGCAAGGAAGCCGAGAGCATCAAGCGCCTGTTGCCCCAGGCCGAGCTCTTCCTGGGGGCAGAGGCCACCAAGGAGCGGCTGTTGCACCTGCCGCCCCCCGGCATCCTCCACGTGGCCACCCATGGCTTCTTCCTGGAGGACACGCCCGGGCCCCCAGCCTCCCGCGCCGTCGCCCAGTTCGGGGCGCTGGGCGAGGACACCCTGGAACCGAACCTCCCGGACCCCCTGCTGCGCTCGGGCCTCGTCCTGGCTGGGGCGCGCGCGCCGGTGCCGTTGGGCTCCAGTCCCGTGGCGCCTCGGCCTGACAGCGCGCTGGTGACGGCGCTGGAGCTGGCGGGCCTCAATCTGTGGGGCACCCAACTGGTGGTGCTGTCCGCGTGCGACACCGGGCGGGGGGATGTGAAGCTGGGGCAGGGCGTGTACGGCCTGCGCCGGGCCTTTCTCGTGGCGGGCGCGGAGACGGTGGTGATGAGTCTCTGGAAGGTGAATGACGAGACGACCGGAGCCCTCATGGAGGCCTACTACCGCCACCTGCTGGCTGGGCAGGGCCGAGCCATGGCCCTGCGCGAGGCGATGCGCGAGTTCCGGCGGACCCAACCTCATCCCCACTACTGGGCGCCCTTCATCGCCATGGGACGGGAGACGCCGCTGCGCCTGCCCGCCCCAACGCCAGGGCGAGGCCTGGACTACGCGGCGGGCTTCTCCTTGTGGGAGCGCCAGATGAACGAATAGACGTCCATCAGGTCCCGAGGCTTGTGCCCCGCGGCTTCCAGCCGCTCGGACGTCTTCCGCGCCACATCCAGGAAGCGCTCGTAGGAGGTGCCGGTGACGGGCGCGTGCTTGTCCGCCATGAGGTTCAGGATGAGCGCCTGCTGCTCGAAGACGGTGGGCTTCACGAAGGTGTGCTGCGTGGGGGCGTACAGCGCCTGCAGCAGCGTGGCCAGGGGCCAGGTGACCTTGCGGCCCTGGCCCGCCGCGTCCCGGATGAGGACCGAACTGGCGAACTTCTCGAAGCGCGGTCCGTGTGGGCCCTCGCCGTGCAACAGCTCGCCCAGCGCCGTCACGAACCCGGCCCGGTCCTCCTCCTTCATGGAGGCGAAGGGGATGGGACCCTCGATGGGGAACACGAGGTTGGTGAAGCCCAGCAGCTTCTTGGAGACCTCGAAGGTCTCCTCCGTGGTGGCGCTCGCCAGCCGCTCGGGCGACAGCTGCGCCTGGGCGAGCTTGATGGCCGCGGTCTTGTAGCCCTTCTTGCCCTTCGTCTCAGGGGCTCCTCGCTCCTCGGAGACGAACTTCTCCCCCTCGAAGCCGCCGGGGAAGAAGGTCTCGAACCAGCGCACCTGGGCCTCGAAGGAGGGGAACGCGGCGACGAGTGGGCGCGCCGCCTTCGGCTTGGTGGGCTTCCTCGCCGCGCCGCCCTGCGGGTGTTTCCCGCGCAGCCGGGCGTCCACCGTCCGGGCCTCGTCCGCGCTCAGCTCGACGGCCTGGAGCCCCTTCACCTGGGACTTGACGAAGATGCGGCGGCCCCCGTGCTCGAAGTAGAGGAAGAGCTTGCCATCCTTGTCCTCCAGCAGCGTCGCGCGGCCCCAAGCGGGTTGGCTCTGGAGCGTGTAGAGGGTCGGGGTGGCAGCGGCGCGCATGCGGCTCTTTCAGGGGGCAGCCGTCCACGTCCGCGGCGGCTTGCCGCGGTGGCGCTCTCCGGCGGGACCCCAGGGTGGCGAGAAGCCCCCAGGGTACGCCAGGAACGGAGAAACGTCTCGGGTGACGACGGCAGGCGGTTGCGCCCCAGGAACACTGCCACCTGGCAGGCGTGCGCCGGCCTCCTGCGGGTGTTCTTGGAGCTGGGCACGACGGGGCGTGGCGAGCGCTGACTCGACGCGGGCGGATTCCGTGCATGATTCTCCGAGTCCTTGGCTCTCTACGGTTGTGGGCCAGCTGTTCGGCCCACCGAGCTCACCGGAGAGAATGCGATGAAGAAGTCCCTGCTGATCTGCCTGTTGCTTCAGCTCCCCGTGCTGGCGCACGCCACCGCTCCGGCTTCTCCGAAGCCCGCGCCCGCGAGGCCCGCGGGCGTGGTGTCCGACGCCGAGCGCTATGCGCGCCGGTGCCAGTCCCAGTCCGGCTACCGCATCGTCAGGCCCCAGGGGACGATGTTGTGGGGCACCAAGCGGGACTGGAACACCGAGAAGCGGACCGAGGAGCGCAGCAGCGTGCTCGTCTCCACCGACCTCGCGCCCCTGCGGTGGGCGGATGACGGGGTGACGGCCCTGCGGCTCGAGGGCGGGCACCTGGTGGCCTCTCCCGCCCCGGAGGCAGGGGCGACCACCAGCGGCGTCGTCGGCACCGTGCTCCAGGGGACCGCCAGTGACGGCAAGCCCGTGGAGGTGGCCATCTGCGGCGCCGAGCCCTCCGCCGAGGACCCTGGCATGGTCTTCTACCGAATCGAGGCCTGGAACGCGGTGGCCCAGGAGTGGGAGAACCCCTGCGTCGCCGTGGACCGTGTGCCCGACCCCCGCGCCCTCGCGGTGAGCGGAGTCTGGGATGCCAGCGGGGCGCGCAAGGACGTCCCGGGCAAGCTCACCTTCGCCTGTCAGAACGGCGCCATCACCAAGTGCATCCTCTGGGGTTACAAGCCCTGGGCCAGTCGCGACGGGCAGTCGCTGGCCGACTTCCATCAGGCCTGCACCCGCCTGGTGCGCGCGGACTACTGCGGCGATGGCCGAAGCCACACGCGTCAGAACACCACCATCGACATCTACGACCGGCTCGGCATGCTCGAGCAGGCGGCCGTGGCCTCGGCGGAGTGGGACCCCGCGAGGGCGTCATTCGAGGCGGCGTGGGCGCCCGACGGCGCCACCTGCCTGGCGCGCACCCGGGATGACCGTGCGCTGGAGACCATCCTCCAGGAGTGCCCCAACCGGTTCCAGAAGGGCGCTGCCGTCGAGCTGGGCAAGGGGGAGCGCTGCACGGTGCGGCGAGCGGACGTGAGCCCCGGGGCCGCGCTGCTGCGGAACCTGTCGTATGGCGCCTCGAACGGCCCCGCCTCCCAGGACAAGAGCCTGTAGGGCTTCTCCGGGGCCGCCACCTGCGTCAGCCGTCCTTGGGCGCGGGCACGACGCCCTTCTCCTCCAGGACCTGGCTGATGTTCAGGTCCAGCTGGCTGCCGATGAAGGCCAGGAAGCTCTTGAAGCCCGGGGTGGACAGGCCCAGCCGCTCCTGCAGGCGGCGCCGGGTCTCCTCGTAGACCCGCTGCCGGGCACTCTTCAGCCAACGAGAGATGGTCGATTGATTGACGCGAAAGAGCGAGGCCAGCTCGTACGTCGAGAGCTGATCCGCGAAGTGGAGCCGCAGCAGGTGGCGCTCGTCGGACGAGAGCGTGGCGGCGGCTTCGCGCACGGCCTGGCGGAACTCGGCGTGGTGACGCCGCTTCATGACATCCAGCTCCGGGTCAATCCCTTGCCCCGGCAGTACCTTGAAAATCTCTTCCGAGCTGTCGTCCGGCGCGGGCTTCTCGGCGGCTCGCAGCTTGTTGGCGATGCGTCCGGCGGTGACAAGCACCCAGCTCAGCAGTGCACCGCGCCCCGTGTAGTCTCCAATCTTCGGCGCGCTCTCGGGCGTGGCGACCAGGAGCTTCACGCGCGTTATCTGGCAGACGTCGTCAATCATCGCGTCGGGTTGCTTGAGACTCCGGAGCTTCCCCGGCAGCCTGGCAAGGTAGTTCCGCTCGAAGGCCTCGTGGGCGGAGGCCGTGCCCTGAAGACATGCACACGTGAGGTAGAGCTCCGCCAACGACAAGCTGGCGAGGAGCGGCGCGATGGGGCTGTCAGGACTCACCTTGGGAAGCCGCTCGGCGAGGTGAATCACGAACAGCCTGACGGGGAGAGTGACGGTCGGCCACTGAGCGTGTGCCTCCTCCCAGGCGCGGACCAGCAGCGTGTCGAGCGCCGTGGCCTCCTCCTCCGTGGGGGGCACGAAGCGCACCTGGGTGTGCGCGAGAAACGTCGCGACCAGCTCGGGCACCTGTTCCATGCGCAGTCCCATACCACGCGCTTCGACCGGCGCTCCAACCATGCCATTGAGTGGCAACTACTCCCTGACTAACCTGGAGCTTCCCCGACCCCATGCGTCTTCCCACCTCCAGTTGTCTGACGGACGAGGTCCTGGTCGACCTCCTCGAAGGACGGTTGCTGGACGAGGAGCTGGCCCGTGTCCATCGGCACGCCGCCGGGTGCGGCGACTGCCGGACCCTCCTGGCCACATTCACTCCCGGCATCCAGCACACCGGGGGAGGGGCCGCGAAGGCGCCCGAGCCGGCCGACACCTCGTCGGAGCCAGGGCTGTCCTGGACGCCCCCCGACGCGTTCGACGAATTCCGGCTCGAAGGCCCCATTGGCCGTGGCGGCATGGGTGTCGTCTTCCTGGCGCACGACACCTCGTTGGACCGGCGCGTGGCGGTGAAGTTCATGGCCGCGAACCAGCCCGACGCGTGGGGCCGCGAGAGCTTCACGACCGAGGCCCGGGCGCTCGCGCGCGTGCAGCACGCCAACATCGTCAACGTCTTCAGCGTTGGTGAGGTGGACGGCCGCCCGTACATCGTCTCCGAGTATGTCGTTGGCGAGAGCCTCGCGGAGCTGCCTCTGCCGGTGCCGTGGCGCCGGGTCCTTGCCCTGGGCGTGGGTCTGGCCCGGGGGCTCGCGGCGGCGCATCGCCAGGGCGTGCTCCACCGCGACCTCAAGCCCTCCAACGCCCTGGTCACCCGGGAAGGCGAGGTGAAGCTGCTCGACTTCGGCCTCGCGGAGCGCTTCGAGGCGGGGACGGCCCTGGCGTCCAGTTCGCGTGTCCTCGTCGGCACGCTGCCCTACATGGCGCCCGAGCTGCTCGCGGGGGCTCCAGCGACGCCTCGGAGCGATATCTACGCCCTGGGCCTCATCCTCCACGAGCTGTGCACGGGCGAGGTGCCGCGTCGCGCACCCCGCGGGCAGGAGGAGGCGCTCCCCCGCGCCGCGCTCGGGCCGGACGTCGACCCGGACTTCGCCGCGCTCATCACCCGGTGCCTCGCGGCCGACCCTCTCGAGCGCTTCGTCTCGGCCGATGCCCTCTGCGAGGCCCTGGAGCGGCTCGCGCGCATCTGCGCTCCCGAGCCGCTGGTCGCCGGCAATCCCTACCGCGGCCTCGCTCCCTTCGAGGCCGAGCACCGGTCGCTCTTCTTCGGGCGCGAGGCCGACATCCGCGCCGTGCTCGAGCGCCTCCGCTCCCGGCCCCTGGTCCTCGTCGCCGGGGACTCGGGGACGGGGAAGTCCTCGCTGTGTCGCGCCGGCGTGCTGCCCCGGGTGGCCGCGGGCGCTCTGGACGAGGGCCGTGAGTACGTCACCGTCAAGCTGTGGCCCGGTCACCGCCCGCTGGAGGCCCTCGCCGCCGCGCTCGCGCCCGTGCTCGGCTGGAAGGAGGCGGAGCTCGTCACCGCGCTCGCGGACAGGCCGGCCTGGCTCGGGCAGGCGCTGCGCGAGGCGCACTCGCACGGGCGGGGCCTGCTGCTCTTCGTCGATCAACTCGAGGAGCTTCTCACCCTCTCCGAGCCGGTTCAGGCAGCGCACTTCGCCCGCCTCCTCGGGGAGCTCGCGCTGCCGTCGGCGGGAGTGCACGTGCTGATGGCGGCGCGCGGTGACTTCCTGACGCGCCTGTGCGCGCTTCCTGGCCTGGGTGACGAGGCCGAGCGGGCGCTCTACATCCTGCGGCCCCTGTCGCCTGAAGGAGTGCGCGAGGCCATCGTCGGTCCCGCGCGCAGCCGGGGCGTGGCCTTCGAGTCCGGCGAGCTCCTCCAGACGCTCGTTGCTTCCACGGCGTACGGCGTGGGCAGTCTGCCGCTCCTCCAGTTCGCGCTCGCCGAGCTGTGGGAGCGGCGCAATCCGGCGCAGGGCCGAATCACCCGGGAGGCGCTCGAGGACATGGGAGGGGTGGCCGGAGCGCTGTCCCGGCATGCCGACGGGGTGCTCGCGCGCCTGAGCCCCACCGAGTACGCGGCGGCGCGGCGCCTCCTGCTCCAGCTCGTGACGGCGGAGGGGACGCGCATGGAGCGCGGCGAGGACGAGCTCGCCGAGGCCTCGGATGGAGCCTCCCGCGCCGCCCTGCGGGCGCTCGTCGAAGGCCGCCTCCTGCACACGCGCACCGTGAGCGGCCAGGCGCGCTGTGAAATCGCCCACGAGTCGCTCATCGAGAGCTGGGGCACGCTGCGCGACTGGCTCGATGACGACATCGGCCATCGCGTGCTGCGCAAGCGGGTGGAGGTGGCCAGCGCCGAGTGGGAGCGCCTCATGCGCGCCCGCGAGGCCCTCTGGGGGCAACGGCAGCTCGACGAGGCGAGGCTGCTCGACCCCTCCACCCTGGGCTCGCGCGAGCGCGCCTTCCTCCTCGCCTCCCGTCGTGCCGTGACACGTGAGCGCTGGGGGCGCCGGCTCGGGGTGCTGGTCCTCGTGCTCGCCGTTTCCGCTTCCTATGGCGGGCTTCGCCTGCACGCCTACGTCAAGAACTCGCGCTTCATCGCCGCCGAGCTCGGCACGGCACGGGAGGCGCTCGCCGAGGGCCGTGCTCTCGCCCAGCGGGCCAGCAAGAGCCGCGAGGCGGCGCTGGCGCTGTTCGATGGACGGGTTCCTCCGTCCGCGGGCCTCGAGACCCTGCCTGGGCCCGCGGGCCTCCAGAATGCCGCCGAGCGGCAATGGACCGAGGCGCTCGCCCTGCGCGAGCAGTCCGAGGCGGCCTACACCCGCGCGAGCCGGACCCTCGAGAGGGCGCTCGATAGAGATCGCCTCCACGTGGACACGCGCCGGCTCATCGCGGAGGTCACCTATGAGCGGGCCGTCCTCGCAGAGCACTTCCACCAACGTCGTGAGCGTGACGAGTGGGTGCGGCTCCTGGAGCAGGAGGTGGACGCCGCGAAGGAGGGGGCGGAGTGGCTGCGACGGCTACGGGCCCCGGCCGAGCTCGAGCTGGTGACCACCCCGCCGGGCGCCCACGTCGAGCTCGAGCGCTACACCCAGGTGAAGGGGACGCTTCGCCGTGAGCCTGTTCCGGAGGTTGGCTCCCTGGGCCCGACTCCCGTCGCCCGCCTCTTCCTTCCCAATGGCTCCTATGTGCTCCGCGTCACGAAGCCAGGGCGGGTGCCGGTCGAGTTGCCGTTGCTGCTCACGCACGGTGCTCGCGAGACGGTCCACCTCTCGCTCCCCACGGCGGTGCCTGACGGCTATGCCTATGTCCCCCGGGGCTGCTTCCTCCTGGGCCACGCAGGGTCGGAGGAGGTGCGGAGGTTCTCGTACAGCCCGCCGATTCACCGGTTCTGCCTCGACGAGGGCTTCCTGATTGGCAAGACGGAGGTGACGTTCGGCGACTGGCTGACCTATCTCGACGACCTGCCTCCGGATGCGCCCGCGAGGAGGATTCTCGAACAGCCGCGCTTTGGCGGTGGTGGGGCCGTCACGCTGCGGAAGCACCCCGACGCTGGCTGGACCTTCTCGTTCTATCATTCGCCCGAGGAGTTCAGCACGGCGAGGCTGGGCCAGGACTTTGTCTATGCGGGGCGGACCCGGAGGAACACCGCCGACTGGACACGGTTTCCCCTGTCCGGGGTCTCCGCCAAGGACCTGGAGGGCTACTTCTACTGGCTCCA
The DNA here is from genome assembly GCF_010894435.1 of Pyxidicoccus trucidator. Lineage (NCBI taxonomy): Bacteria > Pseudomonadati > Myxococcota > Myxococcia > Myxococcales > Myxococcaceae > Pyxidicoccus > Pyxidicoccus trucidator. The sequence continues at coordinate 27,109 of NZ_JAAIXZ010000010.1, forward strand.
CGGGACGAAGCGCCTGCCGGGTGCGCGCCTGTGCAGCCAGCATGAGTGGGAGTACGCGGCCCGAGGCGCGGATGGCCGCAGCTACCCCCATGGTGGAGACCTGTTGCAGCCCGACGACGCCAACATCGACGCGACCTACGACAGGCTGCCCACGGCCTTCGGACCCGACATGGTTGGCTCCCACCCCGCCTCGGTGAGCCCCTTCGGTCTGGAAGACATGGCGGGCAACGCCTACGAGCTCACGCGGTCCGCGACACCGGAGTTCGGGAGTGTCGTGCTGCGGGGGGGCGCCTGGTACTTCGACGCCTTCGGCGCGGCCAGCGCGGGCCTGTCACCCGGTGACCCGACGGCGCGCGACGCCAGGATTGGCGTGCGCGTCTGTGCTTCGTTCTCTCCCCGGTAGCTGGCTGTCCTTGGCGTCCAGGGGCACAGGCCTCCCCGGGGCGGCTGGGGCAGCGTCGTCAGGCCGGGGCCCGTCCCGTCGTGTTTCCTCCGGCCATCGATGCGCCCACCGAGGTCGGGGACCGTTCACTTCACCCGGCTTGGGGCCCAGCTTCACTGTGAGGAACATGCTCCTGACACTCTCGACAACGCACAGTCCCGCCACGGAGCTCGGCTATCTGCTCCACAAGAATCCAGCTCGCCCGCAGTCCTTCGAGCTGCCCTTCGGACTGGCCCATGTCTTCTACCCGGAGGCCCACGCCGAGTGCACCACGGCGGCCCTGCTGCTCGAAGTCGACCCGGTCGCGCTCGTGCGCGGCCGCCATGGCCCGGCGGGGGAGGGCGGGGCGCTGGCGCAGTACGTGAATGACCGGCCCTACGTCGCCTCGTCGTTCATGAGCGTGGCGCTCGCCCGCCTCTTCGGCTCGGCGATGGCGGGCCGGAGCAAGGAGCGGCCGGAGCTTGTCGAGCAGGCGCTGCCGCTCACCGCGAGGCTGTCGGTGCTGCCCTGCCGGGGCGGAGAAGCCTTCCTGCGGCGGCTCTTCGAGCCCCTGGGCTACACCGTCACCGCGACGCAGCATCCGCTCGATGAGACAGTCCCAGAGTGGGGCAACAGCCGCTACTTCACCGTGACGGTGGAGGCCCGCACACGGGTGAGTGAGCTCCTCACGCACCTGTACGTCCTCATGCCGGTGCTCGACGACGACAAGCACTACTGGGTGGGGGACGAGGAGGTGGAGAAGCTCGTGCGCCATGGCGAGGGATGGCTCGCGGCGCATCCGGAGCGCGAGCTCATCGCGCGTCGCTACCTGCGCCACCAGCGGAGTCTCGCGCGCGAGGCGCTGGAGCGGCTCGTGGGTGACGAGGCCGCCGAGCCCGAGGAACGCGAGCGCGTGCGCAACGAGGAGGAGGCCGCGCTGGAGTCGCGGCTGAGCCTCAACGAGCAGCGCCTCCAGACGGTAGTCGACGTACTCAAGGAGTGCGGTGCCGCGCGTGTCGTCGACCTGGGCTGTGGCGAGGGCAAGCTGCTCAAGGCCCTGATGAAGGAGCGCCAGTTCACGGACATCCTCGGCATGGACGTGTCCTTCCGCTCGCTCGAAATCGCGAAGGAGCGGCTGGACTTCGACCGGCTCCCCGAATTGCAGCGCCGGCGGCTGGGCCTCCTCCACGGCTCGCTCATGTACCGGGACAAGCGGCTGTCGGGGTACGAGGCGGCAACGGTCATCGAGGTCGTCGAGCACCTGGACCCGCCGCGTCTCGCCGCCTTCGAGCGTGTGCTCTTCGAGTGCGCGCGGCCGAACGTGGTGGTCCTCACCACGCCGAATGCCGAGTACAACGTGCGCTTCGAGTCGCTGCCCGCCGGCACCTTCCGGCACCGGGACCACCGCTTCGAGTGGACGCGCGCCGAGTTCGAAGCCTGGGCCCGGGGCCTGTGCACGCGCTTCGGGTACAGCGTGCGCTTCCAACCCGTAGGCCCTCTGGACGCGGAAGTCGGCGCGCCGACCCAACTGGCGGTGTTCTCACGATGAAGACCCCGATTCCCGAGCTCGCGCTCGTGCTGCTCATCGGCCCTTCCGGGTCGGGCAAGTCCACCTTCGCGCGCAAGCACTTCAAGCCCACGGAGGTCCTCTCCTCGGACACGTACCGCGGCATCGTCTCCGACGACGAGAACAGCCTGGAGGCGACGAAGGACGCCTTCGAGACGCTGCGCTTCGTGGCCGCGAAGCGCCTCGCCCGGGGCCTGCTCACGGTCATCGACGCCACCAACGTCCAGTCCGAGTCACGCAAGCCGCTCATCGAGCTCGCCCGCGAGTTCCACGTGCTCCCCGTGGCCGTGGTGCTCGACGTGCCGGAGAAGACGTGCCACGAGCGCAACCGTCAGCGGCCGGACCGGGACTTCGGTCCCCACGTGGTGCGCAACCAGCTCCAGCAACTGCACCGCTCGCTGCGCGGCCTGGAGCGAGAGGGCTTTCGACACATCCACGTCCTCAAGCCGGAGACCCTCGACTCCCTCGAGTTCGAGCGCCAGCCGCTCTGGAACAACCGGAAGCACGAGCACGGGCCGTTCGACATCATCGGTGACATCCACGGCTGCCTGGACGAGCTGACGGCGCTGCTCGGCAGGCTCGGCTACGCACTCTCACCGCGGACGGACGGCGTGCCCGGCGTCGACGTGCGCCCGCCCGCCGGACGCAAGGCCGTCTTCGTGGGCGACCTGGTGGACCGTGGGCCGGACACCCCCGGCGTGCTGCGGCTGGTGATGGGGATGGTGGAGGCAGGGACGGCGCTGTGCGTCCCCGGCAACCATGAAATCAAGCTGATGCGGAAGCTGCGCGGCAAGGACGTGAAGGTGTCGCACGGCCTCGCTCAGTCGCTGGAGCAACTGGAGCGCGAGACACCGGAGTTCCGCAAGGCGGTGGTGGACTTCATCGACGGACTGGTCTCGCACTACGTCCTGGATGGCGGTCGCCTGGTGGTGGCGCACGCGGGAATGAAGGAGTCCATGCAGGGGCGTGGTTCCGGCAAGGTGCGCGACTTCGCCCTGTACGGGGAGACCACGGGTGAGACGGACGAGTATGGCCTGCCCGTGCGCTTCAACTGGTCCGCCGAGTACCGGGGCAGGGCCTCCGTGGTGTACGGCCACACTCCGGTGGTGGAGGCCGAGTGGCTCAACAACACCCTCTGCCTGGACACCGGCTGTGTGTACGGCGGCAAGCTGACCGCCCTGCGCTACCCGGAGCGCGAGCTCGTCTCGGTGCCCGCGGCGCGGGCGTACTGTGAGGCCGTGAAGCCGCTGGACAGCGTGTCCGGGACTGCTTCCCTCAGCGCCCAGCAGCGGCATGACGACCTGCTCGACCTGGACGACGTGCTGGGCAAGCGCGTCATCACGACGCGGCTCCAGCAGAGCGTCACCATCCGGGAGGAGAACGCGACGGCCGCGCTGGAGGCGATGAGCCGGTTCGCCATCGACCCGAAGTGGCTCATCTACCTGCCCCCGACGATGTCGCCCTCCGAGACGAGCCAGGCGGAGGGACTCCTCGAACACCCGGCGGAGGCGTTCGCCTACTACCGCAAGGAGGGCGTGGCGAAGGTGGTGTGCGAGGAGAAGCACATGGGCTCGCGCGCCGTGGTGGTCATTGCCCGGGATGCGGAGGCCGCACGCCGCCGCTTCGGGGTGACTTCCGGAGCGCTGGGTGTCTGTTACACGCGCACCGGCCGGCGCTTCTTCGCGGATGCGGCACTGGAAGCGGCCTTCCTGGCCCGGGTGAGGACGGCGCTGGAGACGTCAGGCTTCTGGGAGGAGCTCCGGACGGACTGGGCCTGCCTCGACTGCGAGCTGATGCCCTGGTCCCTCAAGGCGCAGGAGTTGCTGAAAGAGCAGTATGCGGCGGTGGGGGCTGCCTCGCGCGCGGCCCTCCCGGACGTGGTGGCGGCGCTCGCCCACGCGGCGGCTCGTGGCCTGGCGGTGGGCGAGCTCTCCGCGCGCTTCGGTGAGAAGGCGCGGAACGTGGGCCGTTACGTGGAGTCGTACCGGCGCTACTGCTGGCCCGTGCGCTCCCTGGACGACGTGCGGCTCGCGCCCTTCCATGTGCTGGCGACGGAGGGCTCTGCCCATGTGGACAAGGACCACGTGTGGCACATGGAGACGCTCGCCCGGGTGTGCCGCGCGGACGAGCGGCTGTTCGTCGCCACTCCGTACCGGGTGGTCGAGGTGGGGGACGAGGGCGCCGTGGCCGAGGGCGTGCGTTGGTGGGAGGAGCTCACCGCGCGCGGAGGGGAGGGGATGGTGGTGAAGCCCCTCGACTTCGCGGTGCGGGGGCGCAAGGGGCTGCTCCAGCCCGCCATCAAGTCACGCGGGCCGGAGTACCTGCGCATCATCTACGGCCCGGAGTACACGACACCGGCGAACCTGGAGCGGCTGCGCCAGCGAGGGCTCTCCACCAAGCGCTCCCTGGCGCTGCGTGAGTTCGCGCTCGGTGTCGAGGGGCTGGAGCGCTTCGCCCGGGGCGAGCCCCTGCGCCGCGTGCATGAGTGTGTCTTCGGCGTGCTGGCGCTGGAGAGCGAGCCGGTGGACCCACGGCTCTGAGGTCCTGGCCACTCCAGGGCCCGTGGGGGCAGGCGAATGCCCCACGGGCCTCCGAGTGCTCAGGCCGGTTTTGCCAGCTCCGTGTCGATGGCCTGGAGGAGACGCGAATCGTCCGCTGTCACGTCCGGAGCGAAGCGGCCGGCGACGCGGCCATCCCGGCCGATGAGGAACTTCTCGAAGTTCCACTGCACCTCCGGTTTCGGATTGGCCTCGATTCCGTAGCCCTTGAGTGACGCGCGCATCGGCCCTTCGCCGATGGCCTCGGGGAAGGCGGTGGTCAGCTCGCGGTAGAGCGGATGCTTGTTCTCTCCGACCACCGAGATTTTGGAGAACAGCGGGAACTTCACAGCGTAGGTCAGGCTGCAGAACGCCTTGATCTCCGCTTCGCTGCCCGGCTCCTGGCCGAGGAAGTCGTTCGCCGGAAAGCCCACCACCACCAGCCCCTGGGCGTGCTTGCGGTCATAGAGCTTCTGCAGTGCTTCGTACTGCGGCGTCAGACCGCACTTGGAGGCCACGTTCACCACCAGCAGGACCTTGCCCTTGAACTGACCGAGGGTCTGCGCGGCGCCGTCGATGGAGGAGAGGGGAATGTCGTAGAGGCTCTGGCTCATGATTGGGTTCGATTCTCCGGGTTGGAACGGCAGCCTGATGTTGGAGCATGCGCCCTGTTACTGGAGAAGGCATCTCGGATTTGAAGTAGGGCCGTCAGGTCGCGGAGTTGCCGACGAGGTCTCCAGATGCTCGCCGTCTTGAAGACGAACCTGCCCACATGCCCGGCCTTGCGCGGGAAGTCCGCGCTCCTGCTGGTGGCGAGTGTCCTGCTCGGGGCCTGTGCTGGCAGCCCCCAGCGCGCTCCGCACGGCGACTTGCGCTTCGTCGACACGGAGACGGCCGGCCGCCTGCGCCATGCCGCCGCCGTCGGCAGGGGGCGAGTGCGCTGGCACCTGCCTCCACCCGGACCTTGGCGGCCTCCATCCTCGCGGAGTCCGTGCCCATCCTGCTCGTCCTGCTCGAGAGCGACAATGCGGCGAGCGAGCTCGATAGACGTCTGGTGGAGTGCGCCAGGCAGGCCGAGCGCCAGGTCAACGCCGAGTTCTTCGGCAACCGGGCTCCGACGAGGCAAGAGTGCGGCGAGGAGGTGGACGTGGACGGCTGTGGAGCGCGAGTCACGCGGGCGATGCTCCTGGGACAGCAGAAGCATGTGCTCGCCCTCCAGTGCGCGCGCCAGGTGCTGGAGGAACTGTGGCGCCGGCCGTACAGCGTCGAGCAGCGCTACCGCTACTTCCCCAATGCCAGGGTGCTGGAGACGGTGAGCCGGCAGGAGGAGGCGAGACTCATCAAGGAGGGGTGCACCGCAGCGCTGTGGCGCACCATCAAGCCGGACCTGGTGCTTCATTCCGACGGCGACCTGCTGCGCTCCGTACTCACGCTGGACTTCAAGTTTCCCTGCCCCGCTACCAACGATCCCAGGTGGACGCGATACGGAGAGACCAGTGCCTATCCCAACTTCAACCAGGGCCAAGTCTACAAGGATGCACTGGGGGGAAAGCCTTTTCTTGTCTCACCACGGAGAGGAGTAACTCCATGAGGGAGATCATTCCTGTCATCCGCGTGCGGAACGATTACGGCGATGTGGACGTCCGCGATGGCGTCATCCTTTGCTTCTTCATGCGCCGCTCACACGAAGAATTGGCCCCGGCGATGTGGCGCGCCTTGCATGCCTATCGTCGTGCCATCACTCCCAGAGCGCTGAACTGGTACGGCGCGGACGATGGAGACACCCTGCCGCTCGACGACCAGGGCTGGGAGCACATCCGCGAGAAGATGCTTGAGCGCCCATGGGCGGGGGCCGCGAGGCACGTTTCACTGTGCGAGGAGAGTGGAGAAGCGGGCGGGTACCACTTCAACTACGATGGCCTCCAATTCGCGCACCCCTTGAACTCGCACAAGAAGGACGCCACGAGCGCGGTGTCCTTCTCGTTTCCCACCGAGTACCTCCTGGAGCACGGTCCCGCCCACCTGCGCGCGCTGGCCCTGGAGCTCGCTCGCGAGCTGCCCTTCAGCTTCGGCTACGCCAGCCTCGCCTTCGTGTCCCATCCCGGAATCTGGTACGGCGTCCGAAGGCAGCTCCTCGGTCTCCTCGAACGCTACCTGGGGCTGGACCTCTATCTGCTGAGTGAGACCAGCGATGTCATCGGTACCGGGGCGCGGGGCGCCTACTGGCTGACGTTCCTGGGGCAGCCCCTGCTCGGCCAGCTCGGCGGCCTGGAGGTGCTGCGCGACAAGCTCTCCTTCCCGGAGGTGTCCATGGAGCCAATGGAAGGGGAGCGGCTGCTGCTGACGCTGGGCGAGTGGCCAGACGCCATGGACACGGAGAAGGGGGCTCCCCCTGCCCAATACCGTGCCCTTGCGCGGCTGCTGGAGCCGTACTTCTGCGAGGAGGGCAGCGTCTTGCCCCCCATGACCCCTGGATACATGCACCGCTGGCTTCGGCGGCTCTGCCTGTAAGAGGAGCGGTTCAGTTCGGGCATGGACCTCCCTGGCGCTTCGAAGTCGTGTGTCGCGCACTCCACCCGTCGAAGGTATCTCAGCTCCCGTGCTCCTTCGCCCGTGCGCGCACCTCCGTGGCGAACAGCTCCGCCGCTGGCGTGCGCGGCGCGCCCTTGCGCCAGAGGACCGCCGCGAGCTCCGAGCGCGGTGCGGGGGACAGTCGCTTCACTACCAGTCGCTCGGCGTCCGCAAGCTGAGGCTCAGGAAGCACCGTGACGGCGAGCCCCGCGCGCACGATGGCGAGCACGGTGGCCACCGCGTTCGATTCGAGCGCGATATGGGGCGCGAGCCGCATGGCCGCACACCAGGCATCCACGCGCGCGCGCACCCTCAGCCCTCGTGACAGCAGCGCGAAGGGCTCCTCCGTGAGCTGCCGGACGCCCACGGACTCCGCTCCTGCCAGTGCATGCCCTCTCGCGACGACCAGCGCGAGCCTGCTGTCGAAGACCGGCTCCGCATCCAGGTCGGACAGGCGTGCCGGCGCATAGCCCAACCCCACGTCCAGCTTGCCGTCAGCGAGCCGTCGCTCCAGGCGTCGCACGACCGCCTCCTCGGCGCTCAGCGCGAGCCCCGGGTGTCTGCGCAGCACGGCGGCCAGCGCGGGCACCACGATGCCCCGCATGCTGGGCGGGTAGCCCACGCGCAGCGCCCCCGTCGCGAGCCCACGCAGCGCTCCTACCGCGGAGAGTCCCGCATTCACGTCCTCCAGCGCGCGCGACGCGTATGTGCGGAACAGCTCCCCTGCCTGCGTCAGCCGCACCCCGCTGCGCGCCCGCTCGAACAGCGGCGTCCCCAGTTCCTCCTCCAGTTGGCGGATCTGCTGCGACAGCGTGGGCTGCGAGACATGCACCCGCCGCGCGGCGCGCCCGAAGTGCAGCGTGTCGGCGACGGCGGAGAAGTACCGCAGGTGTCGGAGCTCCATGGCTCCATCATAGATGGTGCCTATCGAGTCGATGAGAACAAACGAATGTACGAATCGAAGGCCCCTCGTACATCTTCCTCGTCACGAAGGAGAGGGACCCCATGAAGGCATCAGACCTGTTCGTCAAAGCGCTCGAAGCCGAGGGCGTGCGCTGCGTCTACGGACTCCCCGGTGAGGAGAACCTGGACCTGCTGGAGTCGATGCGCGCGGCGGGCATGCGCCTGGTCGTCACCCGTCACGAGCAGGCCGCCGGCTTCATGGCCGCCACGCAGGGACGGCTCACCGGGCGCGCGGGCGTGTGCCTCGCGACGCTGGGCCCGGGGGCAACCAACCTCGTCACGGCCGCCGCCTACGCGCAGCTCGGCGCCATGCCCATGGTGATGCTCACCGGCCAGAAGCCCATCAAGGCCAGCAAGCAGGGCCACTTCCAGATTGTCGACGTCGTCGGGATGATGCGGCCTCTCACCAAGTCCACCCGCACGCTCGTCTCCGCGGAGCACGTCCCCTCGGCGGTGCGCGAGGCCTTCCGCCGCGCGGAAGAGGAGCGTCCCGGCGCCACCCACCTGGAGCTGCCCGAGGACGTGGCCCGAGAGTCCACCGATGCCGCTCCGCTGGCGCCCGGCGTCCTCCGCCGGCCCGTGGCCGACGAGGCGTCCATTGCCCAGGCCGTCGAGGCCATCGCCTCCGCGCGGCGTCCGCTGCTGATGATTGGCGCTGGCGCCAACCGCAAGCTCACCTCGGAGATGTTGCGCGTCTTCGTGGACCGCGTGGGCATGCCCTTTTTCAGCACTCAGATGGGCAAGGGCGTGGTGGATGAGTCGCACCCGTTGTGGATGGGCACCGCGGCGATGTCCGATGGCGACTTCGTCCACCGCGCCATCGAGGCGTCGGACTGCATCGTCAACGTGGGCCATGACGTCATCGAGAAGCCGCCCTTCGTCATGCGCGACGGCCGCCGCACGGTGGTCCACCTGAACTTCTCCTCGGCCGAGGTCGACCCCGTGTACTTCCCGCAGGTGCAGGTGGCGGGCGACATCGCCAACTCGGTGTGGCGCATCGCGGAGGGTGTCGGCTCCCGCTCGCACTGGGACTTCGCTCCATTCGAGAAGGCCAGGGCCGGGCTCGAAGCCCAGCTCGCGGGCGGCGCGGGCGATGACCGCTTCCCCATCTACCCCGCGCGGCTCGTCGCGGAAGTCCGGCGTGCCATGCCAGACGACGGCATCGTCTGCCTGGACAACGGCATGTACAAGCTCTGGTTCGCCCGCTACTACCGCTCCCGTCGGCCCAACACGCTGCTGCTCGACAACGCCCTGGCGACGATGGGCGCGGGGCTCCCGTCCGCCATCGCGGCGAAGCTGGTCCACCCGCGTCGCAAGGTGCTCGCGGTCTGCGGTGACGGCGGGTTCATGATGAACTCCCAGGAACTGGAGACCGCGGTGCGCCTGCGGCTGGACCTGACCGTGGTGGTGGTGCGCGACGACGGCTACGGGATGATTCGCTGGAAGCAGGGGGAGATGGGCCTTCCGGACTTCGGGATGACGCTCGGCAACCCCGACTTCGTCCGCTACGCGGAGGCGTACGGCGCGAAGGGACACCGGCCGGCGAGCGCCACCGAGTTCGGCGCGACGCTCGCCCGCTGCCTGGAGTCGGGCGGTGTGCACGTCATCGACCTGCCCATCGACTACTCGGACAACGCGCGCGCGCTCAGCGCCGGTGCCGAGGCTGGAACGGAGCGCTGAGTCATGAGCACGAGAGAACAAGAGAGGAACGTCATGCTGGCTGAACGCTACCCGTACTATCTGGCCAACCGCGCGCGGCAGCCCAACGCGGACCTGGCCGTCACCGACAAGTACTCGGGCGAAGTCGTGTCCCGGGTGGCGCTCGCGGACGCGGGCGCCGTGCAGGAGGCCATCGCCGCCGCCGTGCGCGCCGCGGGCCCCATGCGCAAGCTGGCGCCGTATGCCCGCCAGGAGGTGCTGGAGCACTGCGTGCGCCGCTTCCGTGAGCGCGCGGAGGAGCTCGCGTTCGCGCTCTGCGTCGAGGCGGGCAAGCCGCTTCGCGACGCCCGGGGCGAGGTCACCCGGCTCATCGAGACCTTCAAGGCGGCGGCGGAGGAGGCCGTGCGCGGCGGGGGCGAGGTCCTCAACCTGGAGGTGTCGAAGCGCACGGCGGGCTACCGGGGCTTCACCCAGCGCGTCCCCGTGGGCCCTGTCTCCTTCATCACCCCGTTCAACTTCCCGCTCAACCTGGTGGCGCACAAGGTGGCGCCCGCCATCGCCGCGGGCTGCCCCTTCGTGCTCAAGCCGTCGGACCGCACGCCCGTGAGCGCGCTGCTCATGGCGGAGGTGCTCGCCGAGACGGACCTCCCCGAGGGCGCCTTCTCCGTCCTCCCCACGCGCCTGGAGGACGTGGGCCCGTTCATCGAGGACGACCGGCTGAAGCTCCTCTCCTTCACGGGCTCGGAGAAGGTGGGGTGGGATTTGAAGGCGCGGGCCGGCCGCAAGAAGGTGGTGCTGGAGCTGGGCGGCAACGCGGCCTGCGTGGTGGACCAAGACCAGGGCGAGCACCTGGACTTCGTCGCCGACCGCATCTCACACGGCGCGTTCTTCCAGGCGGGGCAGAGCTGCATCTCCGTGCAGCGCGTGCTCGTGCACGAGGACCTTCATGGCGCCCTGCGCGAGCGGCTCGTCACGCGGGCGCGGGCCCTGCGAGCGGGCAACCCGAGGGAGGAGACGACCACGCTCGGCCCGATGATTGACGAGCCCGCCGCGCGGCGCCTGGAAGGCTGGATTCAGCAGGCGGTGAAGCGGGGGGCTCGGGTGCTGGCGGGAGGCGGGCGGCGTGGCGCGCTGCTCGAAGCCACGGTGCTGGAGGGTGTCCCCACGGACGAGCCACTGTGCGCGGAGGAGGCCTTTGGCCCCGTCCTGTTGCTCCAGCCCTTCCGCGACTTCGAGGACGCGCTCCGCGAGGTGAACGACGGGCGCTATGGCCTCCAGGCGGGCATCTTCACCCAGGACCTGACGCGGGCGATGCGGGCCTGGGACGAGCTGGAGGTGGGCGGCGTCGTCGTGGGCGACGTGCCGAGCTTCCGCGTCGACACCATGCCCTACGGCGGGGTGAAGGGCTCCGGGCTGGGACGCGAAGGCGTGAAGTACGCCATCGAGGACATGACCGAGCCGAGGCTGCTCGTCATCCGCCAGGGCTGAGGCGTCGGTCCCCGGCTCGGCCCTCCCGCACCAGGAGTCAGGCCCCGGCGCCTGGCGCGTCCCTCGGGACGCGCCGGGCTCCCTCGGGCCCGCCTATAAAGGTGCCATGCCTCACTCACTGCCCGTCGAGCTGACCCCAGGGAGGAGCCGCCGGCTCCTCGAACAGCGGCTCAGGACCGAGCGTCTGGACCTCGCTGAGCTTCGCGGACTGCTCGCGGCGCCGGAACCGGACGGCGTCCATGCCGCGCTGCTGCACCTGAAGCGGCGCCTGGAGCGGCTGGAGGGCGAGGACACACCCTCGCACCTGCTGGAGGCGCTCCCCGTGGCTCTCGGTGCGTGTGCGCCCGAGACGCACGTCCTCCTCGCGGAGGTGGCCCGCCTGCTTCCTCCCGAAGTTCCCATGGCGCGACTGGCCGCGCTGTCGGAGGCGAAGGGGCCACGTCCGGTCGAAGCCGAGCTGGCCTGGCTCGTCACGGAGGTCCTGCGCGAGCCCGCGAGGCTGGCGCGCCACCCGGGTGGGGAGCTGCTGCTCCGCGCTGTCCAGCGCCTCGCTCCAGCCGAGGCGGCCGACGCGGAGGCCCTGGTCGACGCGCTGTGCGCCCACCCGGACCCGGACATCCAGCGGATGGGACTTCGTCACCTGGGTGACGCACTCGCCTTGGGATTCGTGCCGCTGACCCATGCGCTGGCGCTGGCGGTTCGCGCGCTCGAAGCTCCCGACGCACGCGTGGCCCTCCAGGCGGCGGAGTTGCTCGCGGAGCCCTGGGCGGCGAGAGCCGAGCTGGCGCCCGCCGTGCGCCCACTCCAGTCCTTGCTGGGGCGCTCGGAACGCCTTGCCATCGCCGCCCTTCGCGCCCTGGCTCGGCGGGGAGAAGCCGCCGCGCTGCGGCTCGTGCTGGAAGACGAGCAGCGGTGGCGCTCGGTACGACGCGAGGCCATGGCGCTGCTGGCTCCGTTCGCGAGCCATGAGGAGCTGCGGCTCGCGCTCCTCGTCTCGCGGCAGGACCCGCTGTACTTCGGCCCCACGTGCGCGGCGCTGCTCCAGACGCTCTACCGGCGAGGCGTGCGATGCGAGCCGGAGGACGTGCCCCTCGTGCGGGAGCTGTTCCTCTCCAGTCCGGGCATCGAGCCCGAGGTCCTCGCGGAGGTGCTGAGCCTCCGGCAGCGCGAGTACGTCGAGCCGCTCCGGGGCCTGCCACCGACAGACCCGGACTTCCCCCGTCACCTCACGCTCCTGCGGGAGCTGGATGGTGCCGAGGCGCTCGACCTGCTCCGCGCGCTGCTCCTCCGGCCCGAGGCCCGGCCGCTCTGGCCCGAGGTCATCGAGGCGCTCGGTCATCAGGGACATGAGGCCGCGGAGGAGGACCTCCTCGCATGCTTCGAGGTCGAGCCCTGGGCCTGTCTCGATGCCCTCCGCCACCTCGGAGGCCCGCGGACCGTGGCCTTTCTCCGCTCGCACCCGGGAGTGAGTGCTACCGAGACGGGCCTGGAGGGGGCGGTGATGTGGCGTGCCGAGGCGCTTGCCCTGCTGGCGGCTCTCGATGACGCCCCTCCCTCCGTTCAATCCTGGCGCGCGGGCGGCGCGCCGGGTCCCGAGGTGTTCGCGAGTCTCCAGCCCGTCTTCGATGACGCGGCCTTCGAAGAGGTCGCCCGCCTCGCCCTCCACTCGGGGCATCCACTGCGGCTCCAGGCCATCGGCCAGCTTGGACGTGAGGCCCGGCTGCGCGTGCTCGTGCCGCTCGGAGCGTTGTTGCTCGACGAGGATGAGCACGTCCGGTCCGCTGCGCACGGGGCCATCGCCAGCGTGGGGCTCGGCCTTCGTGCGAGCGGGCGCGCGCGTCCCCGTGTCCTCCTCACCTGTTCCTCCGGGGACGATGCGGGAGCGCTCGTGCTCGCGGAGTGTCTGCTCGACCAGCTCCAGCGAGCGGACCTCAGCAACGCCCAGCTCGAACGGGTGTTGGGGCAGCTCGTGGGCCGGAAGCACCCGGCGCTCGCGCGGCGCGTCCGTCGCTTCCTGCGCCATGGGAGCGTGCAGGTGCAGAAGCTCGCGCTGGAGTGCCTCGCGGGCTCCGGGGACCCTCGTGCAGTAGCGTGGCTGGTTCCCTTCGCTCGCTCCGAGGACATCTACCGCCTGCGGCAGGTGCTCCTTGGCCTCGGCGCCTTCAAGGTGGAGTGGGCGGTGCCGCTGATCGCGGCGGGGCTCGACCACCCCAACATGAACATCAAGAAGACCGCCGCCGAGTCGCTCGCGAGCACCGGCCCCGGGTGGCCCGCGCCCATCGCGGTGATGCTCGGCTGGTTGCGGCGGCACGACAACCCCGGCCTGCGTCGCTCCCTGGTTCGAGCGCTCCTTGGCGTCTGTGGTCGACGGTATGTGGCCACGGTGCTCGATGCGCTCCGGGAGGCCACGTCGCCTCGCGAGCAGGAGTTGCTGTGCGAGACACTCTCCGACGTGCTGTCACCCCATGCCCTGGTGGCGCTCCTGCGGCGCGGCGCGCCCATGGCGAGGGTGCTGCTCGACGCGGTGTACGGCGGGGTCCTCGAACTTCCGACGGATGCGCTCGACACGCTGGCGGTGCTCCTGCGCCGTCACGGGCTGGCGCACCTGCTTCCCGCCTCTTCAGATGACCCCGTGCGGGCGAGGCTGCTCCGTGAGCGCCGGCTGGACGCGGACCTGGTGTGGATGGACGACCTGCTCTCCTCCGGAGATGCGGCCTCGCTCGAAGCCGCGGAGGAGGGCTTCACGAAGCTGCTCTCGGGGACTGTCACCACTGAGCTCACCGACAGCCGGGCTGCCGTCCTGACGCGGCACCTCGAGGTCATTCGAGGACTGTTGGACAGTCCCAGGTTGGCCTTGCGGCGCCTCGCGCGCTCTCTGCTGGAGCTGCTCGCCCTCTCCGGACGTCTATCCGAGCCCGAGCGCGTGGGCGCGCTCGCGGACGTGCGTCGCGCGCTGGCTGCGTCGCGTCTTGAGCCGCGGGAAGCGCTGACCGTTATGCATCGACTCGGGGCCGTGCTCTCCCGGGACGAAGCCCGGGTGGCTTCCGCGCTGCCCGATGAACGCGTGGCACTCTGGGGCGCCGAGCGCCTTGGCCTCGCGGGTGAGCTGTCCGGCCAGGAGTTGCTCGACGCCCTCGTCCAGTCGCGCTCGGCCCCGGTGCGGCGGTTCTTCGTGCCGTTCGCGCTGCATGCCGTGCCGCCCCTCCAGGTGCTCGAAGCCGTGGCGCGTGGGCCGCATCCGGACCTGCTGGAGACCGTGCGGCAGCAGTGGGGAGCGGGGGTTGCAGAGGAGGCACTCGTCGCGGGGCTCCTCCAGGCGGCCGAAGCGGCGGGGCCGGTGGCGGCGGGAATCCTCGTGCGGTGGCTGGGTGACGTGGGAACGGAAGCGGCCCGCGCGGCGCTGCGGCGGCTCGCGCGCCGTCATGAGCAGGGGCTTGCCCTCACCGCGCTCTCCGCGCTGGGAACGCCCGCGTCCGATGAGGACGAGGCCCTCATGGTCGAGCTGGTCGCCCATGCTCACGTCGAGGTCCGCCGCCAGGCCGCACGCCACCTCTGGCGGATTCGCGGGCTCCCCCGCCTCCAGGGGCTGCTCGAACACCTCGGCGCGGAACGGCCGCTCCGGTGGGTTCCTCCGGGGGCGCTCGACCGACGGGACTTGGAAGCCCTCCGGGCGATGCTCGGCTCGGTGGACGCGGGGCTGGAAGGGGAGATGTGGCTGGAGTCCCTGGCCGAGCTGCTCGGTCGTCTCCAGCCGAAGATGCGAGAGACACCCGCGTACGTTGCTCTGCTGCTCGACGTGTGGCGGTTGGGTCGCGGGCGCTCCGCGAAGATGGCGGCGGGGGCGCTTCGCTCGCTCCCCGTGTCACGGGTGCTGCCCTTCCTCTTGCCGATGCTTCGCGAGGGCCACACCGCGGTGCTGGACGTGCTTGCCAGCGGCTCGGCGTGGGGTCCCGAGTTGATGGCGCTGTTCAGCCGGGCTCGGGGACTCGACCGGACGCACTTCCTGGAGCTGCTCGAGCGAGGAGCTTCCGCGCAGGCCCTCGAAGGCCACGGCCTGGAGGAGGTGCTCCTCGGCATCGTCCACGAGGACGCGGACCACCGCGAGGCGGCGCTGCGGGTGCTGGGGGGGCTCGCGGCGTGGGGAACCCGTGAGACGGCCTTCCGTCTCGGAGGGTGGCTTGGCTCGCTCGCGAATCGGGAAGGTGACGCGAGGGTGCTGGACGCCCTGCTGCGAGGACTCGAACGGCAGGGCGCCGAGGTGCGAATCGCACTGCTCTCCCAGGTTGCCTCCCCGGCCTTGCGAGGGGACGTCGTCGCGGCCCTCGCGCCGCTCGTGCTGGACGACCCGTCCCTCGACAGGGCGCTGACTCCAGCGCTGCTGAGAGACGTTGAACGAAGGCTGGAGACGCTCGCCTGGGAGGGCTCGGAGCCCGACCCGAGGGCACTGGAGTTGATGGCGCTCCGCAGGGGCCCCCACGTCATCGACCGGCTCTCCGGGATGCTCTCGCACCGGAAGCCCTGGGTGCGCCTGCGTGCGCACCGGTTGCTGCGGGAGCTGGTGTCCCGAGAGTTGTATCTGGACCTTACGCGCGAGCTGCTGAAGGACCCGGAAGCGGGCCATGTCGTCCGAGCCATCCGCACGCTCGCGTTCGGGGGACACCGTCCCGCCGTGGCCGACCTGGCGGCGCTGCTGCATGACCACCGCAATCCGGTTGCGCACGCGGCGCTGGACGGGCTGCTCGTCATGGGGGACACGGCGCTGCCCATCCTCCGAGGCGAGCTCGCGCATGCCCGCCCGGACCGACGCGCGACCCTGGCCCGGGTCATCTCCAGCCTGGAGACGGTCAGCGCATCGTTTCGCGCAGCTCCATGAGGAGGGAGTCTGCTTCCTCGGTGCCGACGATGCCGGTGCGGGGGTACTCCATGTCCACGACCACATGGATGGCCGCGGAGACGACGGCGACGAAGATCAGCCGGTAGGGCCAGTTGCGGCCCGCTCCCTTCGCCGTCGTGACGCCGACGAGCGCGGCCCCGGCCAGGGCCAACCCCAGCATGAAGAGGAAGGTCGGGGAAGTGATGTGTGTCCGCACGGTCAGCGTCCGCTTCCCCGCGACCTCCGCGATGAGCAGCACCGGTGGAAGCAGCAAGACCTCCTTGTCCGGATCCTTTGTCGTGACGGCGACCATCTCCGACCAGATCTGCCGTTGGAGCCCCGCGGCCTTCGCGCGGTGCAGCTCGAACTCCTCCACGTGTGGGAGCACCTGATGTGCCTGGATGCGCTCGTCCAGGTACTGCCTGAGCAGGCCTCGCAGTGAGTCCTGGGCAGCGTCCGGCACCACGTCGATGCGGAACCACACGCTCGCGATGGCGTTTGCCTCGTCGACCACGAGATGTCTGTGCGCCTCCAGGCGCTTGCCCGCCTCGGAGTAGGAGAAGGCGAGGACGAGTCCCATCAGGGAGAAGACCACGCTGGAGACGGAAGTGACCGAGGGGATCTGGGCGGAAGAAAGGCCTCGTTTGCGCGTAATGCGGTGGGCCACCTCGATGGACAGCAGCAGGAGGATGGCGAGAACCAGCTCCAGGGACAGCACCATGAACGTGGTGATTGTCCAGTCGTTCATCGTGACCTCCCGGATTACCCTCCCGTCGTCCCAGGCCGTGCAACAGCCAGGCGAGCCCTGGTTGCGGTGCCAAGGTCTACGCGGAGGCATACCGGACGCCCCGGACCGTAGCCGGCCGGGGCGTCCGGAGCTCGAGTCATCTATTCAGTGCTGGGTCTCGCGGGGAGGGTTGAAGGACAGCATGAGCTCGATGAGCAGGCGCGTGCCGTAGCCGGTCGCCCCCTTGGAGCGCCAGGTCTTGTCGGTCTCGACCCGAGAGGTTCCGGCCATGTCGATGTGTGCCCAGGGAATGCCGGCGACGAACTCCTCGAGGAAGAGCGCGGCGGTGATCTGACCCGCATTGATCCCACCGATGTTCTTGATGTCCGCCACCTCCGAATCGAGCTCCTTGCGCATGCGCCTGTCGAGCGGGAACTGCCACACCGTCTCGTCGGTCTTCTCCGCGGCGGCGCGCACCTGGTCGACGATGCCCTGGTGGTTCCCAATGACGCCCGCATTGTCGTTGCCGAGGGCCCGTTCACACGCTCCGGTGAGAGTGGCGATGTCGAGGATGGCGTCGGGTGGCGGCTGCTCTTCCGTCGCCAGCACCAGCCCGTCCATCATGACAAGCCGGCCTTCGGCGTCGGTGTTCAAGACTTCGACAGTCTTCCCTCCGCGGGCGGTCAGCACATCGCCGAGCCGCATCGCCTTCCCTCCTGGCATGTTGTCGGTGCACATGAGGTAGCCAGTGACGTAGGCCTTGGCTCCAAGCCCTGACAACGCGGACATCGCCGCGAGGATGGCAGCGGCGCCAGACATGTCTGTCTTCATGGCCGCGTGGACGAGGTCGTTCGGTTTGAGACCGAGGCCGCCCGAGTCGTACATGATGCCTTTCCCGACGAGGGAGATGCGGCCTGACGGCTCGATGGGCTGGCCGCGACTGTCCTTCGGACGGTAGATGAGCTTGATGAGCCGCGGCGGCTCGGAGCTGCCTGCGTTCACGCCAATCATGCCGCCGCAGCCGAGCTCCGAGAGCGCCTTCTCGTCGAATACCTCGATGTCGAGACCGGACGACTCCGCCACGACGCGGGCGATCTCCTCCAGGCGGCGGGCGGTAAGCAGGGTGGCGGGTGCGTTGGACAGGTCACGGGCAAGCTCGGTGGCCTGGGCCGTGCGCCGACCGCGCTCAACGCCGCGCTTCACCTCGTCGGGTGGCAGTGACTGCGACACGAGGGTGAGCTGGCCGAGTGGCGGCTCCTGCTGGGTCATGCGCTTGAGCGGCCGATAACGGTAGCGTGCCAGAAGCACCCCTTCGACCACGGCCATGGCCGCCGCGTCAGGAGCGACGCCGACGAAGGAAGGCAGGTTCACCGCGAGGTGATTGTAATGGCTGCCCGCCCTGGCGAACGTGGCGGCGGAATGCCTGAGCGAGGCCAGCGAGCGCTCGGCCTGGGGTCCAATGCCAACGGCTATCAGCGCGGGGCCACCCTTGCGCGGGATGACGAGGGACTGGCCCACCTTTCCCTCGAAACCGGATGCTGAGAGCGTGGCTCTGTCAATCCCGAGCTCGGGAGGCACCTCGCCTTCGACGCCGATCGGGATGCCGATGACGCCAGCGTCCGCGGGAGCGGTCTTCGAAACGTGAAGTTTGATGGCGCCGACTTCGTCCACCGAAGGCGCGGGATGGAAGTCAGCGACGGCTTCCGCATGAAACGATGGAAATGACATGGTTATTGCCTCACGTGTTCGGCGCCGAGAGCCCGCCTCAGGCAAGCGCCTTGCCCTTGGGAATCAAGAGCTCGTCCTTCTGGATCAGGACCACAGAGAGCGTTTGCAATATTGCTCATCGTGTCTCTCTCAGGTGTCGGTCGTCTTTCAAGTTGGTTGCAAGAAGCCCAGGTCGCAACGGTGTTCCCACCTGGGAAATGGGCACTGCCTCGCACGCAAGAATGCGAAACGAGCGTCCAGCGCGGCCCGTGGTTGGACGTGACGCTCGCGCCCTACGGACGCTTCCTCCGTTCCCCAGTGACCATGGGGCCCGGCCTGGGGGGCAGACGGGTGCCCTGACGGACGTTGCCAGTTCGGAGGAGTCACAGCGGACGGCCCCGGGAGTCCTCGTCTACTGTTCTGTGGTCCATCAAGAAGGAACGGCAGCCGGGAGGATTGCGGGATGGGGTGGGTCGGCATGACATGGAGGCGTCGAGGTCGCCTGGCTCGCGGAAGTAGCCCTGCGGGGAGGGGCGCCCATCGGCGTGTGCGGTGGCTGGCCCGGGTCGCCAGCGCGCTCGCCCGCCCTCGCACGGTGCTGCACGTGGGCCGGTCCACGGAGAGCCGGTTCATCGTGACCCAGGACGGTGGGGGCCGGCGCTTCCTCCAGTTCGACTGGGGTGGACCGTACCAGAGCGTCGTGGGCCCGGGGTTCCCGCTGCGGCTGGAGTTGCCCTACACGCGGGCGGTGGTCGCGGGGCTCGCCTTCGTGGCGACACCCCGCCGCATCCTCGTGGTGGGCGTGGGCGGCGGCGCCCTTCCCATGTTCCTCCGCGCGGTGTTTCCCGGCGCGCACATCGACGCCGTCGACACTGACGCGGGAATGCTGGACGTGGCCCGGCGCTACTTCGGTTTCCACGAGGATGCGGTACTTCGTTCCCACGTCACGGATGGGCGGCGTTTCATCGAGACGCCTGGCCCGCCGTATGACGTCATCATCCTGGATGCCTACGGACCTCGCGGCCTCCCCAGGACCCTGTCGACACGGGAGTTCCTGCTGGCCACCCGGGCCCGGCTGGCCCCGGGCGGCGCGGTGGTGAGCAACGTGGTCCGGACTCCGAATCCGTTGTTCCCCTCCATGGTCCGCACGTACCAGGCCTGCTTCGAGCAGCTCTACGCCTTCGACGTGGCGGAGACGTCCAACCGCATCCTCGTGGCGTTGGCCCACCGCGAGAAGCTCCCCCGCGCGGCGCTGAAGAGTCGCGCGGAGCGGCTGGCTCGCTCACGCGGTGTTCCCTTCAGCCTCCGTGCGCTGCTGGCTCGCAGGCTCGATGACGGGCCTGGACCTCCTGGGAGTGAACAGCCCCTCCTGACGGACCCGAAGCGCTGAGTTGCGCGCTGGCGTCCTCCGTGCGTGATTGCCCGCCGTGCGCACTCCCGTCGACCACTCCCTCCCTCCCGGCGCCCCGGGCGTCGCGCCTCCGCGGGGGCGGGTGATTGTCATCGCCCCCACGCGGGCCGCCTGTGAGACCATCGAGCTCGCCCTGGGGCTGCGCCTGGACACGTGGCTCGAACGGCACCACGGCCACCACGTGCGTGCGCTGGCGCGTGCCGGGAAGGGCTTCGGCATCGTGGCCGGCACCGGCACGGGGAAGACGCTCGCCATCCGGCCCATCGCCGAGGAGCTCGTCGGTGGGGAAGGGCCGCTCGAGGTCGGGGTGGTGAACCGCGAGCGCGAGGCCACGCCCGAGACGCCGGGCTGGAACGTCGTCATCGTCACGACGGGCATTGCACGGCGCTGGTTCCAGCATGGCGACATCCAGCCGCACGACACGCTCATCATCGACGAAATCCACCAGACGTCGGCGGAGCTGGAGCTGTGCCTCGCGCTCGGCAAGCACGTGGGCTGCCGCTTCATCTGGCTGTCGGCCACCGTGGACCCCGCCTTCTACGTGCGCTACCTGAACAGCGCTGAGGCCATCGAGGTCTCCGCCTTCGACCCGACGAAGGCGGCCCGCGTCCAGGTCGAGCGCAAGGTGCCGCTCTCGTTCCTCGACGGGGCGTTTCTCCGCGAGGTGGAGAAGGACCAGCGCGGGGTGGGCATCTTCCTCCCTACGCGTGCGGCCGTGGAGCAGGTGGCCCTGCACGTCCGCACCCACTGGCCGCGCATCAACGCGGCGTACTACCACGGCGGGCAGCCCATTCGCGTCATCCGCCCCTTCCTCGAAGGGACGGAGCCCCGACCCTACCTCCTCGCCATGACGGCAGCGGGGCAGAGCGCGCTCAACGTGCCAGGGCTCGACACCGTCGTCATCGATGACACGCGCTTCGCCAACCTCATCTCCGAGGGGCGCAACGTCCTCACGCGCGTCCACCTGGGTAACAACGAGCTTCTGCAGATGGCCGGGCGTGTCCATGGCCGCGTGGAGGGTGGGCGCGTCTTCATCCTCAGCGACCGCGACATCGACTTCCATGCGCTGCGCCCCACCCTTCCTGAATTCCAGCTCGCGGGGGACGCGGAGCGTGTCGCCCTCACCGCCGCCGCGCTGGGCGTCCAGGCAGATGCGCTGGACCTGCCCGTACCGCTGGACCGGACCGCCCATGCCCAGGCGCTCCAGCGACTGCACGCGCGCAACATCGTCGATGCCCAGGGCCGGCTCACGAAGTACGGCCGCGCCGTCGAGGCGCTCCCGGTGGAGCGTGACTGGGCGGAGCTCATCGTCCACGCGGAGGACGCGCTGCTGCCCTTCCTCTCCGTGTGCAGCGCCATCGAGTCCCTGCACCGGATGACGCGAGACGAGCGCGACCTGGAGGCGGTGCTGGTCCCCGGTAGTGACCACCTCACCGCGTACAACCTCTACGCCGAGGCGTACCGCGAGGCAGGCTCGGTCGGCGAGGTGTACGGGCTGTCACGCCACGTCTTCCACGCGGAGACGCTGGCGTCCTGGGCCGACCGGAGGGGCGTGCTGGTCAAGGCGGTGGAGGACGCGGCGCTGGCCATGGCGAGCGTCTACCGGAGCGTGGGCCTCGACCTTCCGGAGCGGATGCCCCCGGCGGATGAAGACGTCCACCGCCGCTTCGCCGACCTGCTCGCGTGCCATCTGCCCTTCGACCTCGTCGTCGACGAGCTGACGGCAGAGGGTGAGCCGGTCCGGGTCGCCAAGACGAGCGTGTGTGGAAGCTTCGGCGCGGTGGCGGGGAACATCCGCTACTTCGCCGACCGCTCCGGCACCACCCAAGCGTCCATCGAGGGAACCCAGCTTCCGCTCGACCTGCTGCGCAAGTACGCCCGGCGCGGTGAGCCGGAGGTCGGCTACGACGCCACGCTCCACTCCCTCGTGCTGGAGCGGAGCCTGGCGTACGCCGGCTTCGAGCTGGACCGCGAGGTCGAGGTGCTCGACGCGTGGGGCCCGGAGCTGGCAGCGCATGCGCGACAGGTTCTCGCGGAGGCCCTGGCGCAGGGCGAGGCCCACCATCCGGCCGTGCAGCGCAACCAGCCTCGCATCGACGAGGTGCGCGAGGTGTGGCGCCGCTCGGGTGGGAGCACGCCGAGGCTCGAAGCCCCGGAGCTCACCGTGCTCTACGAGGCGCGGCTCGATGGGGTGAGCTCGATGGCGGAGTTCCTTGCGCGCCCGCTGGACCTGGACCTCGGGGGACTGGTGCCACCCGAGGTGCGGGCACGGTTCATGTCGCTCCCGAACGGGGTGATTGTCCGCGAGCAGGCCGTGGCCGTGGGCTACGACGTGGAGGCGGACGAGGCGGGGACGCCCTACGGCGTGGTGTGGCTCCACCTGCCGGAGAAGCTCGCGCGCACGCTGGTGGAGGAGGAGCTGCCGCCGTTCGACAGGCCGGTGCGCTTCAGGGTGAGCCGGGGCCGGCGTGGGCTCGTCCGCGGCGACACGCTGCTGGACCTGCAGGACCAGCTCGACCTGCCGTGGACCTCTGATGAACTCGAACAGGCGGGGGAGGGGGGCCACGGGCGCATGCAGGGACGTGCGCACCGTCGGTCCGGGCGGCGTTGAGGCGGGCGCCCTGCGTGGCCCCTCCTACCCGGCGCGCAGCAGCGCGGAGAAGAGCTCTCTCGGGTCCAGGCTGGCAGGCAGGCCGGACACGCCGCCGTCATTCACCTCCACCACGACCCAGCCACCGTCTTCGAGCATGGCCACGTCCATCGTGAAGAAGCGGGCGTCGAGCCGCCGGCCGAGCTCCTCGAAGGCGGTGAAGTCGGGCACCTCCACGTCGAAGTCATGGTACGGCTCCGCGGCGAGGAGCCTGCCGCGCCCGAAGAACAGGCGGAACTCCAGGTGCGCGGGCCCGGCCGGTGTCTGGCCGTAGGTCTTCAGCGGCAGGAACCGGCGCACCACGAACCCGCGCTCGAAGCGGTCTCCGCGCTCCTCCAGCAGGTTGGCGCAGATGCGCTCGAAGTCCTCGCGCGTGGCGCCAGCGGGGACGAAGCACGCCTCCGCCCAGCGCTCCTTGGCCGACTTCACGTGGTCCTTCACGATGTACGGGGGCGGTCCCAGGGCCCGCGCGGCGTGCCAGGCCTCCGTTGCGTCCGGCCCGTCCGTCCAGACGGAGCGCGCGGTGTAGGCCGCGAGGCGCGGGTACCAGTTGGGCAGGTACATCGCCGCGGCGTACTGCTCCGGTGTCGTCGTCAGCCGGTGCCCGAGCTCCGAGAGGGCTTCGTCCAGCGCGGTGTACTCCTCCTCGGTGAGCATCCAGCCCCGGTAGAGCAGCTCCAGTGCTCCGCGCTCCGGCACGGCGGACACGGCCTGGGAGGCGTTGCCCGACAGCAGGGCCGAGAGGTCGACCTGGTACGAGTCGATGCCGAGCGCCTCGGCGGCCTCGGCCTCCACGTCGAACGTGTCGTACTGGTGGGGGTTGCGGCCGAAGAGGATGGCCTGGGCGCGACGCGGGTTTCGGGAAGGAGACATCCACGAGCCTTTCGTCAGGGGTGGCGGCAGCGGGCTCATCGGACGACGCCGCGCGCGGGACCTGACGGGACCATTTCCGGGCACAGGGTGTGCGCCAGCGGGTGGTCTCTCGTGATTGCGAGTCTTCTCGCGGAACAGA
Source organism: Pyxidicoccus trucidator (assembly GCF_010894435.1). Taxonomy (NCBI): domain Bacteria; kingdom Pseudomonadati; phylum Myxococcota; class Myxococcia; order Myxococcales; family Myxococcaceae; genus Pyxidicoccus; species Pyxidicoccus trucidator. Next base: position 50,695 of record NZ_JAAIXZ010000010.1, read on the forward strand.
CAGCACCGCCAGGTGGAACCTGACGAGCCGGCTTTATGGGTCTCGAGGAGGGGACGCCCGACAATCGAAAGACACCACTTCGACGGTCTCAATCGTTTGAGCGCCTGTGGAGTGCCCACGTGGCGTCTGCCACATCGCGCGCCCTCCCAGCACACTGGGACACTCCAGGGATTCGACGGGAGTGTTCGTCAACGACCAGGTGCGCACTCTCAGGCATCGGTGAATCGCACCATTGATGGTGACGGGCACATCCAGCGTGGTGGCAACCCGGGTATCCCTGAGACCCTCGGTGTCGGGAGCGGAGCCGCGCGGTGGGCTGCCGCAGCCTTCAAACTGGGCGAAGTACGAGCGGGCGGGGTCAAAGCGGACGCGCACAGGTCCCTCGCCCGCGGGAGTGGGGCGGCGGTACCAGACCTCCTCCACCAAGACGTCATGCGCACAGGGGCAAGGGGATGTGTCACAGCCGAAGTCCTGCCTGGTGGTGCGGCTCACGACCTCGACATCCACCTTCGTCTGGCCGGCCTGTAGTACGTCGCGACGGATGGAGCGCTCACTCGCTATCGGTTCAGGGCCCAGGAATCCGGCAGGAAAATACACCCCGCAGCAACTGCTGCCCTGTCCACCCTGGGGCGTCATCCGCTCGGTTTGCACGCGAGCAGGTATTCCCGAAGGCTCGACGCGCGTCCGGCGGAGCTCGAACGGGGGGCCGCCATCTCCGGGAGTGTGACGCTCGACCAGGGTGCTTCCAGGTTCGCAGTCGTACCAGCCCAGGCTCGCTGGGCGATTCCATGGCACCCACCTGTGAGAGGTCGCCAACAACCGGTTGGCACCGGCACACGCAGTCGACGACAGGGAGACGAGGGCGAGAGCACAGAGCCACACACGAGGCCGCGCGGCAAGCTCACGAGCTCGCCGCCTCATTCGCGTCGACAGGCTCCGGTGCGTCAGGCACGGTCTCATCACGCCGCAGCTTCGCACGCGCACGGCGGTAGCGCGTGGGCATCGAGTATGGAAGAGAGGCCGCATGACGCACGTACCCACGGATCCGGAACAGGCCGCGAAGCTCGTGCGGCGGCTCGCGCAAGAGGCGTACTTCGAGAACGAGACGTTCGCCGAGCTCGAACTCCAGGGCTGCGACCTCAGCGAGAAGGAGTTCTACCGGTGTACCTTCCAGCGGACCCAGCTCCAGGAGAGCCGCTGGCGGAACAGCGTGCTGGAGGCGTGCGTCTTCATCAGTTGTGACCTCACCCGTGCGCAGCTCAAGGCCACGGGACTCCGGGGCGTCCGTTTCGAGGGCTCGAAGCTGATGGGGGTCGACTTCACGGACGTCTCGGCCAACCCCGAGGTGGCGTTCGAGGATTGCGTCCTGCGCTACGCCTCCTTCGTCGGCCTCAGCTTGCGGAAGACGGAGTTCCTGCGCTGCACGGCCCTGGAAGCGAACTTCTTCGACCTGGACCTGACGGAAGCGGACTTCTCTGGGACGACCCTCACGGGCAGCAACTTCCGGGGCTGCACGCTCACCAAGACGAACTTCTCCCAGGTGTCGGGGCTCTTCCTCGACCCGGCGAGAAATCGCGTCAAGGGCACCCGGGTTCCCGTGGAGACGGCCGTGAGCCTGGCGCAGTCGTTGGGGATGCAGGTGACGGGCTTCAGTGACGAGGGGACCGAGCGCCGCGGCCGGAAGGCCTGAGCCAGGGGCCCACTGGCAGCGGCAACGCGTTCGGTCCGGAGCCCGGGTGAGCGGCTCCGCGCCCTGCCTCGGTTCGGCGCGCTACACCGCATCCCGGAGACGCCGTGGGGCGCCTCCGGGATACGGGCTTGAAGCTACTGCACCTCGAGCCGGCCGATGGCGAACTCGCCGCCATCCACGATGTCGGTGCCGAGCCTGTCACGCAGCAGCGCGCGGAACTTCGGTCCGAGCGCCGCGCCGTCGAACACCACGCCCGAGGTGGCGCCGGGACGCAGGGCCAGCTGCACCGTGTAGAGGACCGAGCCCGCCGGAATGGCCGAGTCGTTCACCACCGCGCCCGTGCCCGCCGCCTTCTGGCTCTGGCCGGTGGTGAGCACGCCCGCCAGCGGACCGCTCGCCGGCAGGGCGCCGTAGGCGGCCGTGGGGCTCTCACCCGCGGGCAGCGCCGCTCCCGGCAGCATCAAGGAGCCCGCCGGCTGCACCCGCGCCGCGTCCAGCGGCAGGTTCATGCCCACGGAGTACCCGGTGAGGTTCTCCAGCGCCACCAGGTCCAGCACCACGGTGGTGTTCGTGGAGGCCGGGTTGCGCACCAGGGCAATCCTCCGGCCGGGGGCCGGGTCCACGTAGACGAGCTGCGTGCCGGCCACCACCGCGTCGAAGGCCGCGCTGGTGGCCCCGGTGAGGCCCTGCGCGCTGGCGGTGAGCGTGTAGCCGTTGCCGGCCGCGCTGACGGTGAGGTCCGCGAAGGACGCCACGCCGTTGCTGGCGGACACGGTGAGCGTGCCGCCCAGCGTGGCGCTGGACGGGTTGGCGCCCAGGGCCAGGGTGATGCTGTCCGTGGCCCCCGTGACGACGTTGCCGAAGCCGTCCTGCACCGCCACCTGCACCGCCGGAGAGAGGGGGAGGTCCACGGAGGAGAGGGCGGGCTGGACGGTGAAGGCCAGCGTGGTGGCCGCGCCCGGCGTCACGTTGAAGGCCGCGCTGGTGCCCGTGGTCAGGCCCGTGGCGGTCGCCGTCAGGGTATAGCCGGTGCCCGCGCGATTCAGGGACACGCCCGGGAAGGTGGCGATGCCGCCCGTCGCGCTGACGACGGTGGTGCCCGACAGGGTGCCGCCACCCGGGTTGTTGCCCAGGCGCAAGGTGATGCTCGTGGTGGCGGTGGTCACCGTGTTGCCCTGGGCATCCCTCACGGACACCTGCACCGCCGGGTCGAAGGGCGCGCCCGCGGAGGTATTGCCCGGCTGGGTGGTGAAGGCGAGCTGGGTCGCCGCGCCCGGCGTCACGTTGAACGCGCTGGAGGTCGCCGCCGTCAGGACTCCGGAGGAAGCCACCAGCGTGTAGCCCGTGCCCACCCTGTTGAGGGTGATGCTGGCGAACGTGGCCACGCCGCTGGCCGTCGTCACGGTGGTGGTGCCGCCCAGCGTCGCGCCGCCGGGGTTGTTGCCGATGGCCATGCTCACTGAGAGCGCCGGCGTCGTCACCGTGTTGCCGAGGCTGTCCTGCACCGTCACCCGCACCGAGGTGCTGAAGGTGGCGCCCGCCGCGACGTTCGCCGTCGGCTGGGTGGTGAAGGCGAGCTGGCTGGCCGCGCCCGCCGTCACGTTGAAGAGGGCGGACGTGGTGCTGGTGAGGCCCGTGGATGCCGCCGCGAACCGGTAGTTGTTGGCCGCCCTGTTCAGCGTGAGGCCCGGGAAGATGGCCACGCCGTCCACCGCGTTGACGGTGAGGGTGCCACCCAGCGTGGAGCCTCCCGGGTTGGCGGACAGCGACAGGGTGATGGTGGCGGTGGAGGTCGTCACCGTGTTGCCGAAGGAGTCACGCACGCCGACCCTCACGTCCGGGGTGATGGCCGCGCCCGCGGTCACCACGTTGGGCGGGTTGGTGAAGAAGGCCAGCGTGGTGGCCGCGCCCGGCGTCACGTTGAAGGCCGCGCTGGTGCCCGTGGTCAGGCCCGTCGCGGCGGCCGTGAGCGTATAGCCCGCGCCCGTCCGGGTGATGGACAGGGTGGAGAAGGTGGCCACGCCGGCCACCGCGCTCACCGTCCTGGTTCCGTTGAGGATGCCCACGCCCGGGTTGTTGCCGATGGCCACGGTGATGCTCGTGGTGGCCGACGTCACGGTGTTGCCCGCCGCGTCCACCACGCGCACCGTCACCGCCGGGGTGATGGCGATGCCCGCCGCCGCGTCCGAAGGTTGCACGCCGAAGGCCAGGCGTGTGGCCGGGCCCGCGGTGATGTTGAAGGTGTTGGAGGTGGCGGTGAGGCCCGGCGCGGAGGCGGACAACGTGTAGCCCGTGCCAATCCGGTCCACCGAGACACCGGGGAAGGTGGCCACGCCATTCACCGCCGCGACCGACAGCGTGCCGGCAAGGGACGCGCCGGAGGGGTTGTTGGCCAGGGCGAGCTGGACGGTGGCGGTGCTGGACGTCACCGTGTTGCCGAGGGCGTCCTGCACGGCCACCGCGATTGCCGGACTGAACGCGGTGCCCGCCACCCTGGAGCCAGGCTGGGTGGTGAAGACCAGCGTGTCGGCTTCGCCCGGCGTCACGTCGAACGGCTGCGAGGTGGCGGAGGTGAGCCCCGTGGCGGAGGCCGCGAGGGTGTAGCCCGTGCCCGCCCGTCGCAGGGACAAGGTGCTGAAGCGGACCACGCCGGCCACCGCGTTGGCGGTGAGGGTGCCCTGGAGCGTGTCACTGGTGGGGTTGGCGGCCAGCGCCATCGCCACGGTACCCGTGAAGGCGGTGGCGACGTTGCCCTGGGCATCGAGCGCCGTCACTTCCACTTCCGGAGTCAGGTTGCTGCCCGCCGTGGTGGTGGCAGGCTGCACACTGAAGGCGAGCCGGGTGGCCGCGCCCGCGGTGATGTTGAAGGCGTCGGAGGTGGCGGTGAGGCCCGATGCGGAAGCGGACAGCGTGTAGCCCGTGCCCGCCCGGTCCATCGAGACACCCGGGAAGGTGGCGACGCCATTCACCGCGGCCACCGACAGCGTGCCGGCGAGGGACGCGCCGGAGGGGTTGTTGGCCAGGGCGAGCTGGATGGTGGCGGTGCTGGACGTCACGGTGTTGCCGAGGGCGTCGCGCAGCGTCACGGCCACCGCCGGGTCGAAGGCGGTGCCCGCCACCCTGGAGCCAGGCTGGGTGGTGAAGACCAGCGTGTCGGCTTCGCCCGGCGTCACGTCGAACGCCTGCGAGGTGGCGGAGGTGAGCCCCGTGGCGGAAGCCGCGAGGGTGTAGCCCGTGCCCGCCCGGCGCAGGGACAGGGTGCTGAAGCGGGCCACGCCGGCCACCGCATTGGCGGTGAGGGTGCCCTGGAGCGTGTCGCTGGTGGGGTTGGCGGCCAGCGCCACCGTCACCGCGCCCGTAAAGGTGGTGGCGACGTTGCCCCGCGCGTCGAGCGCCGTCACTTCCACTTCCGGTGTCAGGTTGCTACCCGCCGTGGTGCTGGCGGGCTGCACACCGAAGGCGAGCTGCGTGGCCGCGCCCGCGGCGATGTCGAAGGACTCGGACGTAGCGCCGTCCAGCCCGGGTCCGGAGGCGGCCAGCGTGTACGCGCCCACGCGGTCCACGGAGAGGTCCGCGAAGGTGGCCACGCCCTCGACGGCGGCCACGGTGACGGTGCCGCCCAGCGTGGCGCCGGTGGTGTTGGTACCGAGCGCCAGGGTGACGCTGTCGGTAGAGCCCGTGGCGGCGTTGCCATGCGCATCCACCAGCCGCACTTGCACCGCGGGGGCGAGGGCCACGTCCACGGCGGCCGACGCGGGCTGCGTGACGAAGGCAATGGACTTCGCCTTGCCCGGCTTCACCCGGAACGCGGCGCTGGTGACGGACTCCGCGTCCGCCGCGCTGACGACGAGGGTGTAGCCCTCGCCCACCTTGTCGATGGACAGCTCGGGGAACGCAGCCACGCCATCGGCGGTGTTGACGGTGAGGGTGCCGGAGAGGGTGCCGCCCGCGGGGTTGGCGCCCAGCGCCAGCGTGACGGGCAGGCTCGCGGCCACCGGGTTGCCGGCCGCGTCCCGCACGGCCACGCGCACCACCGAGGGGAAGGTGCCGCCCGCCTCCAGCTCACCAGGCTCCTGCACGAAGGCGAGGACGTTCGTCACCACCGGAGCGGCGGTGACGGTGAAGGGCTGGCTCGTGGCGGACTCCAGGCCCTGGGCCCGTGCGACGAGCGTGTAGCCCGCGCCTGCCTTGTCCAGCATGAGGCCGGAGAAGGTGGCCGCGCCCTGGGTCGTCGCCACCGACGTGGTGCCGGACAGCGTGCCGCCCGCGGGGTTGGCCTCCAGGGCCAGCGACACGGTGACCTGCGCACCGGGGATGGTGTTCCCCTCGGCGCTCTGCACCGTCACCTGCACCGCGGGCGCCATGGCGACGCCCGCCACCGTCTGCGAGGGCTGGACCGTGAAGGCCAGCCGCTTCGCCACGGGCTGCTCCGGGGGCTTGTCGCCGCCGCAGCCACTCAGGATGAGGGCGCTCGTGAAGACGAGGAGCGCCAGGTTCTTCATGCTCAAGGGAGACATCTCCAGGAAGGGGGACTGGGAGGCGCGGCTCACGGGCGACCTCCAATGCGGTTGAGCAGCTCGGTGAGGTCGGCGGAGTCCATGCCGTTCACCGTGCCAGTGATGTCGGTGTTCCAGTCGTAGTAGGGCTGCGCGGTGGTGGACGGGTCCGTCCCCAGGCGGCTGGCGGCGGCGGCCAGGTCGACGAAGTCGAGCTGCTGGTCGCGGTTCCAGTCACCGTTGCCGCTGACGCCCTTCTCGGCGGTGGCGGATGGGTACAGCTCCCAGAGTCCGCGCCCGTAGGTGGCCACGCGCATCATCGCGCCGGTGCGGCTGATGAACATGTCCGTCACCCGCGCCATCGGCAGGCCCTGGCCGAAGCGGTGCCACGTCTGGCCGGCGTCGGTGGAGCGGTACACGCCAAGCTCGGTGCCTACGTAGAGGGTGTTGTTCGTCAGGTCCGACGGGTCGTACCGCACCACGTCGATGCCCACGTTGGGCAGGTCGAAGCCCGTGCCGTTGCCGTGCAGCGGCGCCCACGTGGTGCCGCGGTCCTGGGTGATGAAGAGGTGGCCCAGGGCCTCCGGCACCACGGTGACGCCGTCCCCGGCGACGGGCGCGCCGCTCGACGCCACGTACACGTCCCCGGGATTGCGCCCCGCCGGGGTGGTGGGCGGGAAGGCGACCTGCATCGTGTAGGAGAGCTGCTCGTCCGGGGTGATGGTGCCGTTGCCGTTGACGTCGAAGCCCAGGATGCTGCTGCGCGTCCAGGTGCAGTTGGTGGCGGTGCCCGTGCAGTCTCCGGTGACGTAGAAGCGGCCACCGCTCATGGACACGCCGTACAGGCCGTCGATGTTGGCGGACGCGGAGAGCAGGCGGGTGTAGCCGGTGAGGCAGGGGCTGATGGCCTGCCAGGAGCCCGTGCCGCTCACGCGGTGGACGGCGCTGTCGGTGGCCGTGAGGAACGTGTTGGCGCTGGGGCTGGCGGACGCGAGCGCGTAGCGCATGATGAACGGCTGCCCATCGGTGGCACAGCCGGCGCGCAGCGCGGCGTCGCGCGTGTTCCAGGCCGTGCCGCTGTTGCAGAAGCTGTTGGCGGCGGTGGGCACGCAGTACTCGCGGCTGCCGTTGACGCTGGCCCAGTAGATGGTGGCGCCGGACACGGAGTCCCTCGAGGCCGCCGCGCCGAAGCCGTCACCGCCGATGACCTGGTTGAAGGTGGTGGACGCGGCGCCCGCGGACGGGTCCCTGAAGCGCGTGCCGTTGTCCTGCAGGCCCGTGTAGGCCAGGTACGGGTTGCCCGTGGCCGGGTCACCCGAGGCCACCGAGTAGCTCAGGTGGGTGACGATGCCGCGGTTCTGCCCGTCCCACACCACCTGCGTCGGCGTGGCGTTGAAGAGGTTTCGCGACACGAACAGGCCGCCGTCCGTGCCCGCCATGGCCACATAGCCCGTGGCCGAGCGGACGATGAGCGCCCGGTGCCAGTCCGCGTGCACGTAGTCCAGGGCGCCGCCCGTCACGTTGCCGTAGCCGCTGCTGGGCAGCCAGTGGGACACGTTCTCCCAGGTGGGCGTGGCGGCCAGGCCGTTGGTGGTGCGCAGGCCGCACAACATGCCGCCCACGAGGACGTTGTTGTCATTGCCGGGGTCCACCGCCAGGGCCGAGTTGTACCAGGCCTGCGCGTCGTTCACGTTGACGGTGCCGCAGTCACGGAACCCGCCCACGGCGTTGGTGCGGTTGGACAGCGTGCCGGTGATGGCCGCCCAGTTGTCGCCCGAGTTGATGGAGCGCCAGTAGCCCACGCCCGCGGAGCCGTTGTACTCGTCCTGGTTGCCGAGCTGCGCGTACACCACCGTCACCGGCGTCGCGGCGCCGGAGGGCGTGCCCGCGGCCAGGGTGATGCGGCCCACCGCGGTGGTGGGAATGGTGCCCGCCGCCTTGCGCGAGCTCCACGTCGCGCCCGCGTCGGTGCTCGTCCAGATGTCACCCGGGTTGCCCGAGGTGCAGTCGACGTTCGTCGCCTGGCCGAACCCCGCCTCGGGCGGAGGCGAGCTGGCGTCACAGGCGTACGTGCCGCTGATGGCCCAGCGGCTCACTCCGCTGACGGCACCGGTATGGACAATCGACCACACGCTCTCGGAGCGCTGGACGGAGCCGGCGTTGGGCAGGTCCACCAGGCTGAAGCTCGCGCCCGCGTTGGTGGAGCGGAAGAGGCCCACGTCGGTGCCCACGAGCAGGACGTTGGCGTTGGCGGGGTCCACCTCCACCGCGCGGATGCGCAGCGCCTTGACGGAGATGCCGCCGGAGCCCGCCGGGTACTGGCCGGACAGGCCCACCGGCGCACTCCAGGTGGCGCCGCCGTCCTGCGTCTTCACCACGTGCCCGCCCGGCGTGTCCACGAAGTCACCCGCGCCCACGTAGAGCGTCTCCGGGTTCGTCGGGTCCAGGTCCATGGCGCCGATGGCGAGGTTGCCCAGGGACTCGCTCACCGGGTGCCAGGCCGGGGTGGCCGCGCCGAAGTTGAAGGTCTTCCACAGGCCGCCGCCGCTGGTGGACAGGTACACCACCTGCGGGTCCACCGGGTGCACTGCGATGCCGGAGATGCGGCCCGAGTCCACCTCGTTGTAGAGCGTGCCGTTGTACTGGAAGCTGGCGTTGGTGGGGCCGAGGTTCACCCACGACAGGCCGGAGACGACGGCCTTGTCGGCGCCCTTGGGCTCCGAGAACCAGTCCCACGGCGCGGGCGGGCGGGGCAAGAGCTTCTCCCAGCGGCGCGCCTCGGCATGGGCGACGCGGGCCCGGTGCTCTGTCACTGCCGCGGTGGGCACGCCCCACAACATGCGCGCGGCGATGCGACGGCGCATCGGGTCGTCGCTCTCGGCCTCACCCGCCTCGGGCTCCGCCTCTCCGCGCGACGACTCCAGCTCCCGCAGCACCTCCGGCGAGACTTCACCCGCGCGCGGATCCTGGAGGAAGTTGGCGATCTTCGTCCGCAGGTTGCGCGACTTCCAGCGCTTGTACGCACTGGCGCCGGAGGGAACGGCCACGACCGCGACCACTACGACTGTGGAGGTCGCGATGAGCCATCGATAACGCTTGAGCAAGGAGAGGCCTCGTGAAGGGGGAACGAGGCCGCACTTTCGGTCCTACCGTCTCGAAACGTCAACTGCATGGCATTAATACAATGAAGCTGTATGGGTTTCCTTGACTGGGGGTGCGGCCTCGACGCGCGGAAGCCCTCCGGCGGTGGAGGTGAGTCGGGGCTTCCGGCCCAGGGTCTCCAGCCGATGGTGGGCGATGACGAGTAGGAGCGCGTAGAAGCCGCACGAGACGAGCACGTGCCACCAGGCATGGAGCTGCGGGTTGGGAAGCCCGTGCGCGGGGAGCGTCTCGTTGAGGGTGGGGCAGAACTGGATGTCGCTCAGCCACAGCACAATCGCGAGCGCGTAGGCGGCGATGCCGAGCCGGAAGAGGCGCTTCACGCGCGCGTCCGGGCTGCGGCGCTGGAGGAAGTACGTGCGGCCCAGCGCGTAGAACTCGAGCGACGCGAAGCTCACCTGGAAGAGGAAGAACTGGGCGTTGCCCCGGGTGAAGGCCGTCAGGTACGTCACGAGCACGGCGTGCCCGAAGAGCAGCACCGGCAGCCAGTTGCCGAATCGCCGCTGGGGCCGGTCCTCCAGCAGGATGTAGACGATGACGATGGCGAGGTAGAGCATCGGCAGCTCGTCCAGCATCTGGTGCTCACGCTGGAGCGTCGCGTGGAACGCGGTGCTGCCCACGCCGACGACGGAGAGCAGCGCGAAGGCCAGGAGGAACCGCCGCTCCAGCACGTGCCGGTGAAGCACGAAGCCGATGAGGCCCACAACCACCAGGACGAGGCTGGAGGCCGTGTTGAACAGCTCGCTGACGTGGAAGAGGTGCTGGTAGTTCGTCTCGCACCAGTCCACCGTCGAGGTGCTCGGACCCCAGAAGCCCACCGTGGATGACGACATAGGGCAGGGGACGGTACCCGGCGACGGTAGGGGCGTCCAGGCTAGCCGGGAGGCTGTCGCGGCAGCTCGACGATGAACGCCGCGCCCTGGCCCGGCTCGCTCTCCACGCGAATCCTCCCGCCATGCGCTTCCACCAGCTGCCGGGTGATGAAGAGCCCCAGCCCCAGCCCGCCGTAGTTGCGGGAGGCGGCGCGCTCGAAGCGCTCGAAGATTCGTGCCTGGGACTCCAGCGGAATGCCCACGCCGTGGTCGGCGACGAGCAGCAGGGCCTTGTCCCCCTGGCGCGTCACCTCCACGCGGATGGGCCTGCCCGCGCCGTACTTCATCGCGTTCGTCAGCAGGTTGAGCAGCACCTGCTCCAGCCGGAGCCGGTCCCACCGCCCCACCACCGGCTCGGGGGCCACCAGCTCGAGCGCGCATCCGGTCTTCTCCAACTGCTCCGTCAGGTGCGCCAGGACACCGCGGGCCAGCTCCCCCAGGTCCAGCTCGTCCACGCGCAGGGCGAGCCGGCTCTCGTCGATGCGCGAGACGTCGAGCAGGTGCTCCACCAGGTGCGCCAGCCGCTTCAGTTGCTCGTCGAAGACCTCCAGCATGCCGGAGACCTTCTCGGCGAGCTGGGGGCCATCATGGGGGCGCGAGAGCGTCCGCTCCATCTGCTGGGCCCGCAGCTTCATGGAGGTCAGCGGCGTCTTCAGCTCGTGCGAGGCGATGGAGAGGAACTCGTCGCGCGTGCGGATGGACTCCTGGGCCTTGCAGTAGAGCTGGGCGTTGTCGATGGCGAAGGCCGCCCGGCGTCCCAGCTCCTCCACCAGCCACGGGTCCGCCGGGGCCTCCGCGAGGTCCGACTGCGAGGAGACCAGCGACAGCACGCCCAGGATGCGGCCTCGCGCCCGGAGCGGCACGCTGATGGACGGCCTTCCCAGGAGCCTTCGCAAGGCCTCCCACCGGGGCTCTTCCAGGGGCGCGGGCGCCAGCATGCCCCGCGAGTCCCGCGCGTCCTCCGACCGGCCGGTGGACATCACCCACGCAGGGCCCCGCGGGGCGGTGTCGGCCGGAGGGTGGTGCTGGAGGAACTCACGTGCCAGGACCGCGCGAGACGGGACGCTGTCCGCGACCGCCACGGGCCGTAGCACCGCGTCGTCTCCCGGCATGAAGACGACACAGAGGTCCGCGAGCGTGGGGACCGCCAGCTCGGCGACGCGCTGGAGCGTGGCGGCCTCGTCGAGCGAGGTCACCAGCTCGCGGCTGGCCTCGGCGAGGAAGCGCTGCGCCAGCTCCGCCCGCTTGCGCGCGGTGATGTCGGTGGAGATGCCGCAGACCGCGTACAGGTTGCCCGAGGAGTCGATGAGCGGGAACTTGTGCGTGAGCCAGGTGTGGATGCCGTCATCGTAGGGAACGCGCTCCTCGCGGACCAGGGAGGCCCCGGTCTGGATGACGGACTGGTTGGCCTCGTGCAGGGGGTCGGCGATTTCCTTCGGGAAGACCTCGTAAGAGGTCCTTCCGGCGACGTCCGTCCGCGTGCGGTGGAAGAGGCGCTCCCACTCGCGGTTCACGAAGGTGTAGCGCTCTCGGGGGTCCAGGAGGAAGAAGACGGCCGGCGCGTTGTCGAGGATGGCCCGCATCCGCTTCTCGCTCTCGAGCAGCGCGTTCTCCGCCCGCTTCCGCTCCGTCACGTCGATGATTACGGCGAGAGAGCGGAAGATGCTTCCGGCGGCGTCCCGCTCCGCGATGGCGGACAGGAGGACGTCAATGGGCTCGCCGCCCTTCTTCACCATCCGGTAGGGGACGTCCCGGCAGATGCCCGTCCTGAAGTACTCGGGCAGGACGACGTCGCGCGCGTACCGGCGGGACTCGGGCGTCATGAACTCCACGGAGGAGTGGCCGACCACCTCTTCCCGGGTGTAGCCGAGCGTGGTCAGCCAGAAGTCGCTCACGCTGATGAGGCGCCCCTCGCAGTCGATGGAGTGCATCATCACCGGCGTGCTGCGGTAGAGCGAGCGGTACTTCTCCTGGCTCCTGCGCAGCTTGTCCACCGTGCTCTTGAGCGCGGTGACGTCGCTGAAGATGGAGACCGCGCCTCGGAGCACGCCGGCGCCATCCCGGATGGGCCGGGCGTTCAGGCTCAGCCAGGCGCCCGCGGGTCTGGCGGGGTTGCGCAGGTAGATTTCCGCCTGGTTGACGGACTCACCCCGGAGCGCGCGGGCCAGCGGCAGTTGCGTGGCGGGGTAGCGCGTTATCGTGTCGGGCAGATAGAAACCATACGTCTCCGGCCAGTGGCTGATGGGCGCGTCCGTGGGCCCGGAGCCCAGAATCTGCTCCGCCATGGGGTTGAAGAGCTGGAAGTAGCCGTGCGCGTCCGCCACCACCACCCCTTCGCTGATGCTGGCGAAGACCCGCTCGAGAATCCGCTCCTCGCCCCGGAAGTCCCCGCGCATCCAGACGGGCCTCGAGGCCTCCGCCACGTCGCCGCCCGCTTGTGCGACCGGGTCCTCCGGAATGTCGTGCAGGCGGGCCATGGAGCGAGCGGTGGGTGTGGGAAGTCACCTCCAACTTCAACGATGCGGACGGCGTACCCCTCCGCCAACCCAGCCGCTCCAGGGGGGAGGGGCTCGTCGCGGCCAGGCGGCCCCCTGCTTCCTTCCTCGTGTCAGGCACCTGGGATAGACGGGGAGCCATGAAATCCAGACTCCCGTTGCTCCTGTCCCTCTCCCTGTTCGGCTGTGGGGCGCCGCCCTCCACCGAGCCCGAGCCCTCCGCGCTGGTGTCCATGGCCCAGGCGCTGGCCGATGGCACTCCCGCGACCACGGGCGTGCTGGCCTTCCTCAATGACCACTCCACCACGCTGACGGTGCTGGACCAGGAAGTGCCGATGAACGCGCTGGCCGCGCAGAACCTGATTGCCTGGCGCGCCGGGCCCGACGGGGTGGAGCACACCGGCGACGACCGCACCTTCGTCACCATCGACCAGGTGGACGACGTCCCCTACGTGGGCCCCGCGGCGCTCGCGGACCTGGAGTGGTATGCCCGGGGCACCGGCCGGGTGGCGGACCTGCCGCTGGATGCGTCGGTGGGCGTCTTCGACGGGCTCGACTTCAACCTGGCCGAGGCGCGCCGCGTCCTCCGGGCCGCCAACACGGAGTCCGGTCCGAATCTGCAGAATGTCTACGGCCTGAGTTCGCTCGCGGTGCAGAGTATCCTGGCCGCTCGCCCCATCGTCCACATGGTGGAGCTGTCGCGGCTGCCCAACGTGGACAACGCCGCGCTCCAGCAGTTGAAGAACCTGACGCAGCTGGCTCCGGTGGGCGACCCTTGCACGGGCGCGAACATGTGCCAGTCCGGGCTCGTCTGCGAGGGCATCCCGTACGACGGCTCCAGCATCTATGGCCGCTGCATCAACCCCGCGTCGGTTCCGGGCGATGGCGACACCTGCTCGGTCTTCTCGCCGTGCCAGGCCGGGCTCTTCTGCCGCGGCATTCCCTCCGGCGCTTCGGAGGGCTGGTGCCGGCCGGCGTGGATGGCCGGCGCGTTCAAGAAGTACGCGGAGCTGCACCTGGCCGCGTCCACCACGAACTACGCGTCCCTCGTCGCGGTGGTGGGGCTGGCCACGGTGCCGGAGGACATCGTCGTGGAGCTGGACCTGGTGCACACCGCGCCGCACCGGCTGGTGCTGACGCTGGAGGACCCGGGTGGAGACACCGCACTGCTGTGGAACGGGCCCGCCGAGGGCACGCCTCCGGCGCGCATCTCCGTGACGCGGGGCATCTCCCGCGACAGCACCATCAACGGGCGCTGGCTGCTGCGCATCACCAACCCCTCGGGCGTGGGCAGCGGCACGCTGCGCTCGTGGACGCTGGACCTCAACAGCCGTTACGACTGACGTTGCACCTGGGCCCGGCCCCTTCGCGTGGGCCGGGTCCGGGCGGAAACCGACGGCGTCGTTTCGCAGAGCGGAAGGCGAAGCGGGTGCCGGGCCCGGGCGGCAGTCGACCGGGCGTCGTTTCGCACATCCTGGAGCCCCCGCGCGGAGGTCGCGCTGTACATTGCGCGCACCAACGGTTCAGGAGGACGCGATGGGCTGCTGCCACTACCACCCGGTCGGCGAGGGCTGTGACAACGCCTTCACCGTGGACACGTCCAGGGTCACCTTCGGTCGGGGCTGTCTGGCGGAGGTGGGCGACCGGGCCCGGGCGCTCGGGATGAAGCGCGTGGCGCTGTTCTCCGACGCGCGCGTGGCGCGGCTGCCCTTCTTCGAGAAGGTGCGCCAGTCGCTGCTCGCCGCGGGGCTGGACGTCGTCGTCTTCACCGACGTGCACATCGAGCCCACGGACCAGTCCTTCCTGGAAGCGGCGCGCTTCGCGGCGGAGGTCCAACCGGACGGCTACGTCTCCCTCGGCGGCGGCTCGGTCATCGACACCTGCAAGGCCGCCAACCTGTACGCCACGTACCCGGCCGACTTCCTCACGTACGTCAATGCGCCCGTCGGCGCGGGCCGCCCGGTGCCCGGGCCGCTCAAGCCGCACATCGCGTGCCCCACCACGTCCGGCACGGGCAGCGAAGTCACGGGCATCACCATCTGCGACGTGCTCTCCCTGTCCGCGAAGACGGGCATCGCGTCGCCCGCGCTGCGCCCCACGGAGGCCCTCATCGACCCGGACTGCACCACCAGCCTGCCCGGCGAGGTGGTGGCCGCCAGCGGGCTGGACGTGCTGTCCCATGCGCTGGAGTCCTATACCGCGCGTCCCTACGTGCGCCGTCCCGCGCCCGCGCGACCGAGCCTGCGGCCCATGAGCCAGGGCGCCAACCCGTGGAGCGACCTGGGCTGCCGCGAGGCGCTGCGCCTGCTGGGCCTGTACCTGGAGCGCGCGGTGAAGGACGCGGGCGACTCCGAGGCCCGCGAGCAGACGATGTGGGCCGCCACGCTCGCCGGCATCGCCTTCGGCAACGCGGGCGTGCACGCTCCGCACGGCATGGCGTACGCGGTGGCCGGGCTGGTGCGCGACTTCCGCCCCTCGGGCTACCCCGACGAGGAGCCCCTGGTGCCGCATGGCATGGCCGTCATCGTGAACGCCCCCGCCGTGTTCCGTTACACCGCCGGGGTCAGCCCGGAGCGCCACCTGGAGGCCGCCCGGGGGCTGGGCGCGGACACGCGGGGCGCCGCGCCGGAGGACGCCGGTGAGGTGCTCGCCCGGGAAACCATCCGCATCATGCGCGCGGTGGGCATGCCCAACGGCCTGGGCGGAGTCGGCTACACCGAGGCCGACGTCGCCGCCCTCACGGAAGGGGCGTTCCCGCAGCAGCGCCTGTTGCAGAACGCTCCGCGCGAGATGAGCAAGCCCGTGCTCTCGGACCTGTTCCGCCAGGCGCTGAGCTACTGGTAACCCAGTTGGAGGAGGCCACCCCGTGTCCGAGGTCGAGTCCGCCGAGCGCTACCGCTACTTCCTGCCCATCACCACCCGGTGGATGGACAACGACGTGTACGGCCACATCAACAACGTCACGTACTACAGCTACTTCGACACCGTGGCGAACCACTTCCTCATCCACGAGGGCGGCCTGGACATCCACGCCAGCTCCGTCATCGGCCTGGTGGTGGAGTCGAAGTGCGCCTACCGCGCCCCGCTCGCGTACCCCGACGCGCTGCGGGCCGGCCTGCGCGTGGACAAGCTCGGCAACCGCTCCGTTACCTATGGCATCGGCATCTTCAAGGAGGGCGAGACGCAGCCCGCCGCCCACGGGCACTTCGTCCACGTCTTCGTGGACCGCCTGACGCGCAAGGCCGTGGCCATGCCGGAGCGGCTCCGGGAAGCGCTGGCGCGAATCTCCGTGACGTAGGGAATCGACGTCCCGCGCGTCCCGCACTACAACCCGACGGGTGATGCGAACCGTCCTGTGTGTCTCGTGGCTCGTCGCGGCGACCGCCGCGGCGGAGGCTTCCCCCGACGCGGGCACCCGCGTGCCGCTCCAGTCCGTGGTGGACTCGCTGGTCCAGGAGGCCGCGCGCCTGTCGCCCGGCACCGACGTGGCCATCGCCGTGAAGGATTTGCGCACCGGCGAGTACGCCGGCAGCGCGGACACGGTGCCGCACGTCTCCGCCAGCTCGGCCAAGGTGTTCTGGGTCGCCGCCGCGCTGAAGAAGGTGGACACGGCGAAAGTCACGCCGCTGGCGGAGAAGGTCTTCCGCACGTCCGACAACGAGGCCACCGGGCAGGTCATCGACCTGGTGGGCGGGCCGGACGCCATCAATGACTACCTGCGCTCGCTGGGCCTGCTGAACACCGCGCTCACGAAGTGGAACTACGGGCGCCCCCGCCGGGCCACGAACTCGCCGCGCGCGCTGGACAACGACAACTACTTCTGCGCGGCCGATGCCGTTTCCTTCCTCCAGCGCCTGGACGGTGGAGAGCTGCTGAAGCCGGGGCCCACCTCGCGGCTCCTGGGGTGGATGGAGCTGCCCCGGCGCGAGGGCTGCGGCGGGTGGCTCGGCACGCGCCTGCCGCCCGTGGCGAGGGCGACGCTGCGGCACAAGGCGGGCTGGCTGCCTCCCGGGTGTTGCTCGGATGACGCGCGCTACAACGTCCTCAACGAGGTGGGGCTGGTGCGGCTGCCGGACGGAGGCCGCTATGCCGTGGCGCTCCTGGCGGCGCATGGCACGGACTGGCCGAAGCAGGCGTTCTTCGTGGAGCGCGCCTCATGCGTCCTCTACCGCGCCCTCTCCGGCGAGGCGTCGCTGGACTGCGGCGAGGCGCTGGCGAAGCAGGGCGGGCCGACGGCGGCGCCCGTGCCGGATGGTGGCACTCCGCCCAACTACGACTGCGACTGACGCCCCGCGTCTGCCCCGGACCGGGCGGGGAAGGGGCTCCCCACCCGGCGCGTTCCGTCAGGCCTTCTGCGTCACGTGCACCTTCGGCCGGCGCCCCGCCCACGGGCGGGCCTCCTCCAACTGGCCGGCGAGGCGGAACAGCGTGGCCTCGTCAGCGAAGCGGCCGGCGAACTGGACGCCGATGGGCAGGCCGTCGGCGTTCCAGTACAGCGGCACGGACATGGCCGGCTGGCCGGTGACGTTGAACAGCGCGGTGAACGGGCAGAGGCCGAAGACGTGCGCGTACCAGTCCTCGGGGGCCCTGGGCACCATCGCGTCCAGCACTCCGAGCTTGTAGGGCGGCACCGCCACCGTGGGCGTCAGCAGCACGTCATGCTCGACGAAGAACGCGCCCAACGTGCGCGACACCGTGTTGAACGTGGCGAGCGCCGACTGGAGGTCCGACACCTTGAGGCCCGCGCCGAAGCGCGCCACCTCCCACGTGGTGGTCTCCAGGTTCTCCGGCCCCGGCGGGCGGCCCAGCATCTCCCCCAGGCCATACGCCCAGGTGGACAGCGCAGTCGCCCAGACCGTCGTCATCGCCTTGTTCAGCATCCGCGCGTCGTAGGTGGGCGACGCCTCCACCACCTCATGGCCCAGCTCGACACACAGTCGCGCGACGTCCTCGACGGCGGCGACACAGTCCGGGCTCACCGGGACGCCGGACACGGCCGTGCGCGACAGCGCGATGCGCAGGCGGCCCGGCTTGCGACGCACCTCGTCCAGGTACGGTCGCTCCGGCGGAGGGATCTGGTACGGGTCCCCCGCCTCGGGCCCCTGCGTGGCGTCCATCATCGCCGCGCTGTCTCGCACCGTGCGGGACACCACGCCCTCCACGCCCATGCCGTTGAGGGCCTCGCCCACGTCCGGGCCCACGGAGACGCGGCCCCGCGTGGGCTTCATGCCGAAGATGCCGCACAGGGAGGCGGGGATGCGCAGCGAGCCGCCGCCGTCGTTGCCGTGGGCCACGGGGACGATGCCCGCCGCCACCGCCGCCCCGGAGCCGCCGCTGGAGCCACCCGGGCTGCGCTCCAAATCCCACGGGTTGCGCGTGGGCCCATGGAGGACGGGCTCGGTGGTGGCGTTGTTGCCGAACTCGGGCGTGTTGGTGCGGCCCAGCGTCACCAGGCCCGTGCGCTTGAGGCGCGCCGCCAGCCCGCTGTCGTGGGGGAACACGAAGCCCTTGGCCAGCCTGCTGCCCATGTCCGTGGGGACGCCCGCGGTGTGGAGGACCAGGTCCTTGACGAGGAAGGGCACGCCCCGGAAGGGGCCCTCCGGCAGGCCCTGCTTCACGAGGTTGCGGGCCTCGGCCTCGCGGACGTCGATGACCGCGTTGAGCTTGGGATTCACTCGTGAGATGGCCGCCACCGCCGTCTCCAACAGCTCCTCGGGCGTCACTTCCTTGCGGCGTACGAGCTCTGCCAGACCCACTGCATCAAAGCGACTGTAGTCATCCAGGTGCATGGTTCCTCACTGGCGCCCCGGAAAGGGGCGCTCCGGGGTGTACTGGCCAGGATACTCCCGGAAGAGGTGCACCACGCCGGACTACCTGCGAAGCCGCACGCGCAGCAGAGGCTTGAGCGACGGGCGCGCCGTGCCGTCCACGGCGATGGGGGTGATGGAGATCTCCCCCTGCGCCAGCGCGGTGGTGTCCGCGTCGTCTTCCGTCTCCGGAGCGCACGCGGTGGCGAGCCCGCAGATGGGGCCCTGCGCGACATACGTGTCCGTTGTGTTCGGGATGGGCAGGTACGTCGGGCGGACCACCTCCGCGTGTCCCACGGACGTGACGGTGGGCCCGTCCACCTGCGAGGCGTCGAAGAGGCCGGCCTCGTTCAGCACGACGGGGTAGTTGACGTTGAGTGCGATGCGGTCCGGCAGCAGGCGTCCCTCGCGGTCGGCCGTGTCGCGAAGCTGCTCGGCCAGGTTTTTCACGTACGTCGCGACCTGGGGCGCCGCCGCCAGCGTCTGCGAGAAGCCCGTGCCCGAGTCCGCCAGGTTGAGGCCGATGCTCACCGCGATGGACGGAATCCCTTCCTCCGCCCCTGCAACCGCTGCCCCCACCGTGCCCGAGTGGTTCACCGCGCGCCCCACGTTCTGGCCGTAGTTCATCCCCGAAATCACCAGGTCCGGGCGCTGCTCGCCGAACACCACGGCCAGGCCGAAGAGCACGGAGTCCGCCGGAGTGCCCGTCACCGCCCAGGACGCGCCCGTCCCCTCACCACAGGGGAACGTGCCACGCGTGGTGCGCATCACCGCATTGAGCGTGAGCGCGCCGCTGGTGCCACTGCGGTCCGCGGAAGGCGCCACCACCGTCACCTGATGGCCCGCGGCACACAGCGTGTCCCGGAGGATGCGCATCCCCGCGCCGTTGATGCCGTCATCCGTCGTCAGGAGGATGCGAAGCGGGCGGCTCGCGGAGGACGCCTTCGCCGAGTCATGGGAATCCGAAGCCGCCTGTGCCTGCGTGCCCAGCCCGAGCACCGCCGCGGTGAGGAACGAGAAGAATCGGTGGTTGTTCATGTCTCCCTCGAAGGAGCGCGGCGAGCCCCACGCACGAGCCCTCCCATGGGCCCACGTCGCTCATCCAGCGCTTCAAAAAAGGAACGAAACGAGCCTCTCGACGTCGCAGCGCCACGCTCGAAATCGTCGAAATACTTCCATGAAAATGGACGCGTTTTGCGGGCCTGACGTGTCTTTCGCGGCGTCTTCCACTAAGAGCGTGGGTTCCGTTCGTCTCTCGGAGTGAGAGAAGGGAGTCTCGTATGCCTCGCAATCACCGTCTGGCGCGCCATGGAGCGCTGGCCGCCCTGTCATTCACCCTCGGCCTGGGCTGTGGCCCGGTAGAGGACGCACCGCCCGTCCCCGTCCCCGAAACCACCGAGGAGGCCGCGCAGCCGCTGGCGGTGCCGGGCTTCGCGGAATTGCACCACCACATGTTCGCGGAGGAGGCATTTGGCGGCGGCTGGTTCCACGGGGACCACCTGGCCACCCTGGCGAGCTGTGACGGCGGACTTCCGGAGAGCGACCACGCGCGCGTCCGCATGGACCTGAGCAACATGCTCAACCTCTGTCCCAACTCCGGCAACGTGGACCTGAGCGGCGTCCCCATCCTGTCCGCGTTCTTCGGCATCGGCGGCGCGGTGGCCTCCGAGTACATCGGCAAGATTGAGGGCACCGAGGGCGACACCGGAATCCACCTGGGCCGCGCCACGGTGAACACCCAGTGGCCGCGCTGGGACACGATTGCGCACCAGCAGTCCTGGCAGGGCTGGCTGCGGCAGGCGCACCAGGGCGGCATGTCCCTGGTGATGGTGTCCCTGGTCAGCAACGAGTTCCTCTGCAAGGCGCTGCCGTACGACAACCTCAAGCGCCCCTGTGACGAGATGGCCGACGTGGAGGTGCAGCTCCAGCAGGCGCGCACCTTCGACGCGAACAACGACTGGGTGGAGATTGCCCTCTCGCCCGCGCACGCGCGCAACATCATCAACTCCGGCCGCCTGGCGATGGTGCTCTCCATCGAGGCGAGCAAGCTCTTCGGGACGAAGGATTGGCGCACGGAGCTGGACCGCTACTACTCGCTGGGCGTGCGCTCGCTCCAGCCGGTGCACCAACTGGACAACCGCTTCGGCGGCGCGGCGCTGCACAACGCCATCTTCCAGGCGGCGCAGTTCCTGGAGACCTGCCACATCGACTACGACTGCGGCGTGACGACGGACACCTTCACGCTCGGGTTCGACGTGTACCGCGACGCCGCCGGCAACTGCCGCAACACGCGCGGGCTCACCGCGGACGGCAAGGCGCTGCTCCAGGCGATGATGGCCAAGGGCATGCTCATCGACGTGGCGCACGTGTCGGAGAAGGGCCTGCAGGACGCGTACGCCGTCGCCCAGGCGAACGCGTACTACCCGCTGGTCATCTCCCACGGCCACTTCCGCGAGGTGATGAACCCGGAGCTGGCGGACGACGAGAAGACGACGCCCGCGTGGGCCGTGCGCTACGTGCGGCAGACGGGCGGCATCTTCGGCCTGCGCACCGCGCATGACGAGACGCGCGCGTACACGAAGTCCGGCGTCGCCAACAACTGCCACGGCTCCAGCCGCTCCCTGGCGCAGGCGTACGAGTTCGGCCGCCAGGGCCTCAAGGTCCCCATGGCCTTCGGCGCGGACCTCAACGGCTTCATCCAGCAGACGCGCCCGCGCTTCGGCGACCACGGCGCGTGCTCGGCGGGCTTCCAGGCGGAGGCGGACGCGCAGTCGCGGCAGCAGACCGTGGGCGGGCCGGCGCGCCTGGGCACGGGCCTGGACGAGTTCGGCCTCGCGCACGTGGGCCTGCTGCCGGACCTGCTGAAGGACCTGGGTCGCGTGGGCGCGCAGACCACTGCCCTGGCCGGCTCCTCGGAGTCCTTCCTGCGCGTCTGGGAGCGCGCGTCGGGCCCGCGCTCGGGAATGGCGGACGCGGCGGCGGACATCGACACCAGCGGCGTTGCCGCCTACGTGCCGAAGGCCACCCGCGAGGCGGCGTACCCCATGCTGTGCGGTGAGCGCTACGCGCCGCAGTCCAAGGAGGTGGGCCAGGAGTGCCGGTTCGACCAGGAGTGCACCAACAACTCCTGCAACTCCGGGGACTGTGGCTCCATCGGCTTCTGCACCTGCAACAATGACGCGGAATGCGGCACCGGCCGGTACTGCGGGTACGCGCTCAACCAGGGCAAGTGCCAGACCAAGAAGGCCAAGGGCGCGTCCTGCCTGTACGGCCGCGAGTGCCTGTCGGGCTCGTGCAGCTGGCTGTCCTGCCGCTGACGGCGTGGGCGCGTCCCCGCGCGGGTTGAGGCCCTGTCCGGTCCCCGAGGCCGGCCAGGGCCGCCGCGCGTGCGACGCGCCGCGCTGTGTTCTGGGGGCGCCTGTCCGGTAGCGGGGCGTCCTCATGGTCGTTGCGCGGCGCATCTCCGGGGCGTAGGGAAGCCCCGCCCCATGTCAGCGACTGCTCAACTGCTGGAAGCCGTCCGGAAGGAAGCAAAGCCGGGCATCTGGTCCAATGGCGTCAACCTCGCGCGCTCCGGAGCCGTGGTGCTCCAGTCGCAGAAGGAGGGCGAGCTGGAGCTGAGGGTGCGGGCCAAGGGACGGCCGGTCGCCCTCACGGTGGTCCTCTACCCGAATGACGACGCCTGGGAGTGTGACTGCCCCAGTCTGGTTGACCCGTGCGAGCACGTGGTGGCGGCGGCCATCTCCATCCAGCAGGCGGAGAAGCAGGAGACGCCCCTGGAGACGGCGGCGGCGCGCTGGTCCCGCGTCGTCTACCACTTCACCCGCGCGGACGGCGGCTTGCAGCTCCACCGCTCGCTGGCGCACGCGGACGGCACGGAGGAGCCCCTGGAGGGCAGCCTGACGTCGCTGGTGGCCCAGCCGGCGAAGGCCGCGACGCTGCAGGTGGAGCAGTCGGACCTCCTCGCGGACCGCATCCTGGAGGCGCGCCGCACGCGCGGCACGCTGTCTCCGGAGACGCTGGAGGCCATCCTCAAGGTGCTGGAGAACGCCCGCAACGTGCTGCTCGACGGGCGCCCGGTGGCCGTGTCGGACGAGCCCGTCCAGCCCAGGGCCGTGGTGGAGGACCGGGGCGCGCAGCTGGTGGTGACGGTGACGAAGGACCCTCGCGTGGCGGAGGTGGTGAGCCCGGGCGTCGCGCTGCTCGGTGACGCGCTGGCCCGCCTGAGCGAGACGCAGATGACGGGCCCGTGGCTCCAGAACCTGCCCATCGTCCGCACCTACGCGCCCGAGCAGATGGGGGAGCTGACCTCCAAAATCCTCCCCGAGCTGGGCCGCCGCATGCCGGTGGACGTCCGCAGCCGGCGTCTGCCCCGACTGGACCGTGAGCTGCGGCCGCGCGTCCTGCTGGAGCTGAACCAGCTGGAGTCGGGCCTGTCCGTCCTGCCCACGCTCGTCTACGGCGCGCCGCCCACGGTGCGCATCGACAACGGCCGCATGACGTACCTGCGCGGCGCCGTGCCGCTGCGCGACGAGGCCGCCGAGCAGCGCCTCATCCACCAGCTCCGCGAGGAGCTGAACCTCGTCCCCGGCAAGCGGCTGACGGTGCAGGGGCCGGAGATGGTGCGCTGGGCAGACAAGCTCCGCCGCTGGCGCGGAGACCTGGCCGGCGACGCGGCGGGCCTGGTGAGTCCGGACGTGCGGCTCCGGCCGTTGCTTCAGGTCCAGTCCGGCGTCACGGGGCAGGGTGTCCCCGACGTGCGCTTCACGCTGGAGTTCCAGGTGGAGGGGGCCAAGGGCGAGGTCAAGGCGGTGGACGCCGCCGCCGTCATCCGCGCGTGGACGGAGGGGCTGGGGCTGGTGCCGCTGGACGGCGGAGGCTGGGCCCCGCTGCCCCGGGCGTGGCTGGACAAGAACGGCCAGCGCGTCGCGGACCTGCTGGCCGCGCGGCAGGCGGATGGCAAGGTGTCCAACCACGCCCTGCCGGAGCTGACCGCGCTGTGCGAGACGCTGGAGCAGCCGCCTCCGCCCGGCCTGGAGAGGCTGGCGCCGCTCATCTCCGGCTTCGAGAAGCTGCCGCCGCCGGTGCTCCCGCCGGACCTCACCGCGACGCTGCGCCAGTACCAGCTTCAGGGCGTGAGCTGGCTGGGCTTCCTGCGCGGGGCCGGGCTGGGCGGCATCCTGGCCGACGACATGGGCCTGGGAAAGACGCTCCAGACGCTGTGCGCGCTGGGGCCGGGCTCGCTCGTGGTGTGCCCCACCAGTGTGTTGCCCAACTGGGCCAACGAGGTGAAGAAGTTCCGCCCGTCGCTCAAGGTCTGCGTGTACCACGGGCCCGGCCGCGCGCTGGACCCGGCCGCCGACATCACCCTCACCACGTACTCCATCATGCGGCTGGACGCGGCCATGCTCGGGGCGCGCACCTGGGACACGCTGGTGCTGGACGAGGCGCAGTCCATCAAGAACCCGGACAGCCAGGTGGCGCGCGCGGCCTTCGGCCTCAAGGCGAACTTCCGGCTCGCGCTGAGCGGCACCCCGCTGGAGAACCGGCTGGAGGAGCTGTGGAGCCTGATGCACTTCACCAACCCGGGCCTGCTCGGGGGGCGGAGGCACTTCCAGGACAAGGTGGCCCAGCCCATCGCCGACGGACGCCCGGAGGCCGCGGAGGGACTGCGCCGGCGCATCCGGCCCTTCGTCCTCCGGCGCCTCAAGCGCGACGTGGCGCCCGAGCTTCCGCCGCGCATCGACTCGGTGATGCACGTGCAGTTGGATGAGCGCGAGCGCGCTGTCTACGACTCGGTGATGGCGGCGACGCGCAAGGAAGTGGTCGCCCTGCTCAACGAGGGCGGCAGCGTGCTCAAGGCGCTGGAGGCGCTGCTGCGGCTGCGTCAGGCCGCGTGCCACCCCGCGCTCGTCCCGGGCCAGCGGGCCAGCACTTCGTCCAAGGTGGAGACGCTGGTGGACGCGCTCGAGACGGCGGTGTCCGAGGGCCACAAGGCGCTGGTCTTCTCGCAGTGGACGTCGCTGATGGACCTCATCGAGCCGCACCTCAAGTCGGCGGGCATCGGCTTCGAGCGTCTGGACGGCACCACCGTCAACCGCGGCGAAGTCACGGACCGCTTTCAGTCGCCCGAAGGTGCCCCGGTGCTCCTGATGTCACTCAAGGCGGGTGGCACGGGCCTCAATCTCACGGCGGCGGACCACGTGTTCCTGGTGGACCCGTGGTGGAACCCGGCGGTGGAGGCGCAGGCGGCGGACCGCGCCCACCGCATCGGCCAGGAGCGGACGGTGATGGTGTACCGGCTCGTCTCACAGGGGACAGTGGAGGAGCGAATCCTGGGGCTCCAGGAGAAGAAGCGCGCCATCTTCGAGGCAGCCCTGAGCGAGGCCTCCGCCGCCACCGCGATTACCCGTGAGGACCTGCTCGAACTCTTCGCCTGAGGAGCGCCGATGCTGACATTGAGCAGGACGCATGTCCGACTGGGGCAGGCCGCCACGAGCAAGACGGAGGCCATCCGCCTCGTCGGACAGGCCCTGGTGGACGAGGGCTTCATCGAGCCCGGCTACGTCGACAGCATGCTCCGCCGGGAGAAGGTCTCCGCGACGTACCTGGGCAACGGCATCGCCATTCCCCATGGCACCCCCGATGCCCGGGAGTTCGTGAGGAAGACCGGCGTCGTCGTGGTGCAGTTTCCCCGGGGCGTGGAGTGGGGAGGCGGCCCGGCCCACGTCGTGGTCGGCATCGCGGCACGCTCGGACGAGCACCTCCAGGTCCTGGCCAACCTCACGGGAGTGCTCGGGGACGCGGTCAAGGCGGAGGAGTTGGCCCGGACGACCGACGCGGGCCTCGTCGTCGCCACGCTCAACGGAGGTGCCTCGACGCCGGAGCCCGAGGCGGCGGTGACGACTCCGGCCGGGAAGGGCCTGTGCATCCAGGCCATCTCCCCCGTGCCTCATGGGCTGCACGCGCGCCCGTCCACGGTGCTGGTCGAGGTCGCCAAGCGCTTCCGTGCCGACATCACCGTCCAGTACGGCGGCAGGACGGCCAACGCGAAGAGCCTGGTGACGCTGCTGACGCTCGGCGCGCGGGGCGGCGAGTCGCTGACCATCACCGCGGTGGGCGGGGACGCGGCGACGGCGCTGGCCGCCATCCGCGCCGCGTTCGATGCGGGGCTCGATGAAGAGGTGGCGCCTCAGCCCGCCGCGCCCGCGCCGGTGGCGGTGCCCACCGCGCGGCTCGACTACGACGGGCCCTTCGTCGCCGGCATCTCCGCCTCGCCGGGCATCGCGGTGGGACCGGTGTGGGCCTTCCAGCACGAGCGCCTGGAGATGTCGGAGCGGGCGCCAGACGCGGCGCGCGAGCGCCAGCGGTTGGAGCAGGCGCTGGCCGGCGCCACGGCGGACCTCCAGAACCTGTATCAGGAGTTCCTGAAGAAGGCGGGGGCTCCCCGGGCCGCCATCTTCAAGGCCCACCAGGAGCTGCTGGACGACCCGGACATGGTGGCCGAGGCGCGCCGTCACCTCGACGCGGGGGCCAGCGCGGGCTGGGCCTGGCGGCGGGTGTACGAGGAGCGGGCCGACGTGCTCGCGCGCCTCCCGGACCCGCTGCTCGCCGGGCGCGCAGGAGATTTGCGCGACGTCGGCCGGCGCGTGCTGCGCATGCTGGCGGACGTGGTGGAGGGCGTCGCGACGCTGCCGGACCACCCCGTGGTGCTGCTGGCCGAGGACCTGGCGCCGTCCGACACCGCGAAGCTGGACCCGGCGATGGTGCTGGGCCTGTGCACCGTGGGCGGCGGGGCCACCTCGCACACGGCCATCATCGCCCGCTCGCTCGACATCCCCGCGGTCGTCGCCGCCGGGCCATCGGTGCTCGACCTGCGCGACGGGGACGAGTGCATCCTCGACGGGAATGCCGGCGTGCTGGTCGTCAAGCCCTCCGCGAAAGACAGGGAGCGCGCGGCCACGCAGCGCGAGCGGGTGCGGGAGCAGCGCGACGCCGAGAAGCTGGACCGCTACAAGCCGGCCATCACCCGGGACGGGCGCCGCGTGGAGGTGGCCGCGAACATCGGCTCGGCGAAGGACGCGGAGAAGGCGGTCAACGCCGGGGGCGAGGGCGTGGGGTTGATGCGCACGGAGTTCCTCTTCCTCCAGCGTGAGGACCCGCCCGGCGAGGACGAGCAGTACGAGGCCTACAGCACCATGGTGCGCGCGCTGAACGGGCTGCCCATCATCCTGCGCACGCTGGACATCGGCGGGGACAAGAAGGTGCCCTACCTGTCGATGCCGGCGGAGGCCAACCCGTTCCTCGGCGTGCGCGGCATCCGCCTGTGCTTCGAGCGGGAGGACCTGTTCCGCACGCAGCTGCGCGCCATCCTGCGCGCGTCGCTCGAAGGGCCGGTGCGCATCATGTACCCCATGGTGGCCACGCTCTCCGAGCTGCGCCGGGCGAAGGCCATCACCGAGGAGGTGCGGCGCGAGGTGGGCGCGGCACCGGTGGAGACGGGCATCATGATTGAAGTCCCGTCGGCGGTGATGCTGGCCGACCAGCTGGCGAAGGAGGTGTCCTTCTTCTCCATCGGCACCAATGACTTGACGCAGTACGCGCTGGCGATGGACCGCGAGCACCCCGTGCTCGCGCCCCAGGCGGACGGCGTCCACCCGGCCGTGCTCCGCATGGTCGACCTCACCGTGAAGGCCGCGCGCGCGGCCGGCATCTGGGTGGGGGCCTGCGGCGGCGTGGCGGGAGACCCGGCCGGTGCGCTGACACTGTCCGGGCTGGGGGTCAGCGAGCTGAGCGTCGCCATTCCCACCATCCCCGCAATCAAGGCGCTGCTGCGGAGCGTGTCGATGGCGGACATGGAGGCGCTGGCTCGCCGGGCACTCGCCTGTGAGGGCGCGGCGGAGGTGCGGGCCCTGGTGCAGGGCCTGCTGTCCAGGGCAGGGGTGGGCGCATGAAGCCGACGAAGCCCGGCATCGTCACCGTGAGCCTCAACTCCGCCATCGACCAGACGCTCGACTGTCCCGGCTTCACGGCGGGCGCCGTCAACCGCGTGGTGGCGGAGACGCGCACGGCCGGTGGCAAGGCCATCAACGTCGCCGCCTTCCTCGCGGGTGGCTCCACGCCCGTCACCGCCTCGGGGTTCCTGGGCACGGACAATGCGCAGGTGTTCGAGGCGCTGTTCCGCGAGCGCGGCATCCAGGACCGCTGCATGCGGCTGCCCGGCTCCAGCCGCGTCAACATCAAGGTGGTGGACCGCGCGTCCGGCGCGGTGACGGACCTCAACCTCCCCGGGCTGCGTGTCCCCGAAGGCTCGCTGGACCTGCTGACGGAGCGGCTGGAGAGGCTGGCGGACGACAACGGGTGCTTCGTGCTCGCGGGCAGCCTGCCGGCCGGGGTGCCCGAGGACAGCTACGTCACGCTGATGGCGCGGCTCCGGGCCCGGGGCGCGCTGGTGGTGGTGGACACCAGCGGCGCGCCGCTGAAGCACGCGGTGGCCGCGAAGCCCGACATGGTGAAGCCCAACGCGCATGAGCTGTCCGAGCTGCTCGGCCGACCGCTCCCGGACAGGACCGAGGTGGTGCGCGCCGCGCGCGGGCTCCATGCGACGGGCATCGGGCTGGTGGTGGTGTCGTTGGGGGCGGAGGGCGCCATCTTCGTCGGCCGCGAGGGAGCGTTGCTGGCGGTGCCGCCCCGGGTGGAGGTCGCGAGCACGGTGGGGGCAGGGGACTCCATGGTGGCCGGCGTGCTGTCCGCGCGGCTCGCGGGGAAGGACCTGGAGGCGTGCGCGCGCTACGGCACCGCCTTCGCTGCCGGGAAGCTGGCCCGCGTCGGCCCGGTGCCCCCCTCACCGGAGCGGGTGGAAGCGCTGATGCGGGACGTGGCGATTCACTCCCTGGGCAGTGCCTGAGCTGCGAGCGACGACGAGGAACGTACGACCATGGCGAAACTGGTAGCCATCACCGCCTGCCCGACGGGAATCGCCCACACCTTCATGGCGGCCGAGGCGCTGCGCCGGGTGGCCGCGCTCAAGGGCCATGAAATCACCGTCGAGACTCGCGGCTCCGAGGGCGTGCGCACGCCGCTGGACCCGGCGGCCGTCGCCGCGGCGGACGCGGTCATCGTCGCGGCCGACATCACCGTCGACGAGTCCCGCTTCCAGGGCAAGCGCATCGTCCGGACCTCCACGGCGGAGGCCATCCGCGAGACGGACCACATCATCGACGAGGCCGTGGCTCGCGTGGACGTGCCCTCGCCGGGGCCGGAGCAGGCCATGGTGGCGCCGCCCGTCGCGCAGGTGACGGCGGCACCACCCGCGCAGGCCACGGTGGTGACGGCCACACCCGTGCCCGCGTCCGTGCCCGGAGTCTCGGGCAGGCTGGTGGCCATCACCGCCTGTCCCACCGGCATCGCCCACACCTTCATGGCCGCCGAGGCGCTGACGCGCGCCGCGAAGGCGAAGGGCTACACCATCAAGGTGGAGACGCAGGGCTCCGTGGGCGCGAAGAATCTCCTGACGCCGGAGGAAATCGCGGCGGCGGACGCGGTCATCATCGGCGCGGACACGCACGTCTCCACCGAGCGCTTCGCCGGCAAGCGGCTGCTGAAGACCTCCGTGGGTGAGGCGCTGAAGCAGGCGGACTCGGTGATAACGCGGGCGCTGTCCCTGCCCGTCGCACCCGCAGGTGCCACGCCCGCCGAGGCCGCCGCGCAGGCCGGTGCCCGCGCGAAGGGGGAGCCGGCCGGGCCCTACAAGCACCTGCTGACGGGCGTGTCCTTCATGCTCCCGTTCGTCGTGGCGGGCGGGCTCGTCATGGCGCTGTCGTTCGTCTTCGGCATCGAGGCCTTCAAGGAGGAGGGCACGCTGCCCGCCGCGCTGATGCAGATTGGCCAGGCGGCCTTCGCGCTGATGGTGCCCGCGCTGGCGGGCTACATCGCCTACTCCATCGCGGACAGGCCAGGGCTGGCGCCGGGCTTCATCGGCGGCATGCTGGCGAGCCGCCTCGAAGCGGGCTTCCTGGGCGGAATCGCCGCGGGCTTCCTGGCCGGCTACGTGGCACGGTGGTTCCGCGACCACATCCGTCTGCCGGTGACGCTGGAGGGGCTCAAGCCGGTCCTCATCCTCCCGCTGCTCTCGTCGCTCGTGGTCGGGCTGTTGATGGTCTACGTGATTGGCACGCCGGTGGCCGCCATCATGAACGGGCTGACCGGGTTCCTGTCGGGGATGAGCGGCACCAACGCCATCCTGTTGGGGCTGTTGCTCGGCGCCATGGTGGCCGTGGACACGGGAGGCCCCGTCAACAAGGCGGCCTATGCCTTCGCGGTGGGCCTGCTGGGCTCCAACACCTTCACGCCGATGGCCGCGGTGATGGCGGCGGGCATGACGCCGCCCCTGGGGCTGGCCCTGGCCACGGTGGTTGCCCGCAACCGCTTCACGCTCCAGGAGCGCGAGGCCGGCAAGGCCGCCGCGGTGCTCGGCCTGTCCTTCATCACCGAGGGGGCCATTCCCTTCGCCGCCAAGGACCCGCTGCGCGTCATTCCCTCCATCGTGTTCGGCTCCGCGGTGACGGGGGCCCTGTCCATGTGGTTCGGCTGCGGCCTGCGCGCGCCGCACGGGGGCGTGTTCGTGCTCGCCATCCCCAACGCGGTGGCGCCGGTGGGCCTGTACCTCCTGGCCATCCTCGTGGGCACGCTGGCCACCACGCTGGCGCTGGTCATCCTGAAGCGCCCGCTCCCGGAGGAGCCGGTGCTGACGGCCCCTGAGAACACGCCCAGCCTGGGCTAGAGAGGCAGCATGATGTTCCGCGCAGTCCTTCTCCTCGCCGTGGGGTTCCTCGCGATGCTCCCTTCCACCGCCGAAGCCCGCAAGCCGGACGCCACCGCCGCCGCGCTGCACGCCCTCATCCAGCGCGAGTGGCAGTACCAATTGGAGCACAGCCCGACGTACGCCTCCGTCTCGGGAGACCGCCGGTGGAATGACCGCTGGGACGACCTGAGCCTGGAGGCGCTCGAGGCGGACCACCAGCACAACCTCCAGGTCGTCGCGCAGGTGAAGAAGCTGGACCGGAAGAAGCTCTCCGCCGCGGACCAGCTCAACTACGACCTGTTCCTCCGTGAGTACGAATTGTGGGTGGAGGAGCGCCGCTTCAAGCTGCACCTGATGCCCTCGAACCACCTGGGCGGCATCCCCGAGGGAATCAAGCAGCCCCCGGGAGTGCAGACGGCCTACCAGCTCGCCGACACGCTGCGCTTCGAGACCGCGAAGGACTACGAGGACTGGCTCACCCGGCTCCAGCGGTTCGGCACGTACGTGGACCAGGTGATGGCGCTCATGCGCGAGGGCCTGCGCGAGGGGCGCGTCCATCCCCAGGTCGTCGTGAAGCGCATGCCACCCCAGGTGGAGAAGCAGCTCGTGGACGACCCCACGAAGAGCGGCTTCTTCAGCCCCTTCGGCCGCTTCCCCGCCACCATTCCCGCCGCCGAGCAGCAGCGGCTCGCCGCCGCGGGCCGCGCCGCCATCGCCCAGGGCGTGCTGCCCGCGCTGAAGCGCTACCACCAGTTCCTCACCGGGGAGTACGTCCCGAAGGGCTCGGGGCAGGTGGGCATCTCCCGGCTCCCCGAGGGAAGCGAGCTGTATGCCTTCCTCGCCCGCCGCTACACGACGACGTCGCTGACGCCGGACGAAATCCACGCGCTGGGCCTGTCCGAGGTGAAGCGCCTCCGCGCGGAGATGGAGGCGGTGAAGGTGAAGGCGGGCTTCCAGGGCTCGCTGCCGGAGTTCTTCCGCTTCCTGCGCACGGACGCGCGCTTCTACTACCGCACGGGTGACGAGCTGCTGACGCGCTACCGCAGCCTGTCCAAGCGCATCGACCCGCTGCTGGTGCGGCTGTTCAAGACGCTGCCCCGGCAGCCGTACGGCGTGGAGCCGACGCCCGAGGCCATGGCCCCGGACGCGACGACGGGCTTCTACTACCCCGGCGCGTCGGACGGCTCGCGCCCCGGCACGTACCTGGTGAACCTCTACCGCCCGGAGACGCGCCCCCGATGGGAGATGGTTCCGCTCACGCTCCACGAGGCCGTGCCCGGGCACCACCTCCAGACGGCGCTCGCCGCCGAGCAGACTGACATCCCCGAGTTCCGTCGCTTCGCCTACTACGTGGCCTACGGCGAGGGCTGGGCCCTGTACTGCGAGACGCTGGGTGACGAGCTGGGCCTGTACGAAGACCCCTACGACAAGTTCGGCCAGCTCGCGTACGACATGTGGCGCGCCGTCCGCCTCGTCGTGGACACCGGCATGCACGTGAAGGGCTGGACGCGCCAGCAGGCCCTGGACTTCTTCATGGAGAACGCGCCGCGCCAGGAGCTGGACGTCACCAACGAAATCGACCGCTACATCGCGTGGCCGGCGCAGGCGCTGGCCTACAAGATTGGCCAGCTCCGGATTCGGGAGCTGCGCACGCGCGCGGAGCGGGAGCTGGGCCCCCGCTTCGACGTGCGCGAGTTCCACGACGTGGTGCTGCTCGACGGCTCCCTGCCGCTGGACGTCCTGGAGGGGAAGGTCCAGGCCTGGGTGGCCGCGCGGAAGGGGACTCCGGCCGGAGCCCCCTGAGCGGCGACTCAGGGCGTGGGTCTGGGAGGCGCGGCCTTCTTCGGCGGAGTCCCTGGCACCGCCGTCAGCCGCCCGTATCGCCGCATCGCCTTCACGAGCCGGTCCTGGGGCAAGGCGAAGATACGGACGCCATCCGCGCCGGTCATCGTCCCCGAGGCGAGCATGGAGTTGAGGATGGCCTCCTGCGTGGCCTGCACCGTGGCCTCGAAGAGCGGGGTGATGCGGTCGTTGTCGAGCACCGACACGCTGGCCACCGGCGCCGCCTCGGGAGCCTTCAGGCGCTGGGTGGAGAGGGCGAGGAAGATGTCGCCCGAGGCGTTCTCTCCCAGTCCGCCCATCTTTCCGATGCCCAGCGGCACGCGCCGGGCCAGCCGCGAGAGCTGATGGGGCAGCAGCGGCGCGTCCGTGGCGACGACGATGATGATGGAGCCCGCGCCCTCGGGGATTGTGGGCCGGGTGACGCCGCCCGAGGTCGAGCAGGGCGGTATCTTCCCGAACATCTCGTTGCCCGGCTTCTGGGAGCCCGTGTAGCAGGGGCGCAGGTCGCTGATCTCCTCGCCCACCGGCACGCCCTCCACGGAGAGGAGCCGGCGCGAGCCGTAGTTGCACTGCACCAGCACGCCCACGGTGTAGCCGCCCTCGGCCTCGGGCAGCTTGCGAGACGCCGTGCCGATGCCGCCCTTGAAGCCATGGCACATCATCCCCGTGCCGCCGCCCACCGAGCCCTCCGCGACGGCGCCTCCGCGCGCGCCGTCGAGCGCCTGGTGCGCGTGCGTGGCCTTCACGTGGAAGCCGTAGACGTCGTGCAGCTGTCCGTCCCAGGTCTCCGCTACCACGGGCAGGCCCAGCTCCCACTCGACGCCGCGCTTCATCGCCCAGGCAATCACCGCGTCGCGCACCGTGCCTACGTCGTTGGTGTTGGTCAGCATGACCGGCCCGGAGAGCTGGCCCGACTCCGCCACCCAGTGGGAGCCCGTCATCTCGCCATTGCCATTGAGGGCGAACATCGCGGCGAACACGGGCTCGCCCACGCCGTCGCGTCCCCGGGGAAGCACGGCGGTGACGCCGGTCCGCACCGGCCCCTTGCCCGTCTCCAGCCGGCCTTCCCCTGAGATGAGCGTGGTGTGGCCCACCTCCACGCCGGGCACGTCGGTGATGGCGTTGAGCGGTCCGGGACGCCCACCGAAGGTGATGCCCAGCTCACGGGCGCGAGGCTTCGACGGGGTGGACCGGGCCTCGCCCGTTCGGGGCAGCAACGCCAGACACAGCAACAGGCAGCAGGGCAGGGGACGCCAGGGAGCGCGCATGGCGACTTCCTACACTCCCGATGATGACAGGGGATAGCTCCGGATGGTGGCGGCGGGGAGTTGCTTGCGCCACGAAGGCCGAGGCGAGCGGGTCCGAACCACGATGTTAGGGTCCAGCCGTCTCCTGGACAGCCGACCCTTCGAGAGAGTCCCTGATGCGCCTCATTTCATTCATGGCCCCCGTGGCCCTGGTCCTCCTGCTGGCCTCCGCGTGTGGTGAGTCTTCCAATCCTCCCGAGCCATCTGCCTGCGGGCCGATGACGTGCGATGGAGGGCCCTCGGACGCGGGAGATTCGGACGCGGGAGATTCGGACGCGGGAGACTCGGACGCGGGAGATTCGGACGCGGGAGTCCCGGACGCGGGGCCCCAGGGCACGTTCATCCTCTTCGACCCGCGTGGCCTGCAGCCCGTCATCCCCGAGCCGAACGACCTGCACATCAACCCGGACACGGGGCTGTTGAGCCTGCCGGTGGTGCCCGGCGACTCCGCCGCCCAGCAGGAGTTCACCCGCGACTACCTCAACACCCTGGATGGGTTCCCGGAGATTGTGACCGCCACGGCGGGGGTGTCGGCCGCGCTCGAGCCGACCACCGTCACCCGCCAGACGGTCCGGGTGCTCCAGTTGAGTGGCCCTGCCACCCCGCTGCCGCCCATCATCGCGTACAACGAGGACACGCGGCGCATCCTCGCCATCGCGACGACAGGCTGGGCGCGAGGCGCGCAGTACGCCGTGGCGGTGCTCGGGGGCGACTCGGGCGTGAAGGACACGATGCGCCAGCCCGTCACGGGCAGTCCCGCCTGGCAGTGGGTCCGCTCCACCACGCCGCTGGTCGACGGCTCCGGCCGCAGCACCGTCCCGGGGCTCCCGGATTCGGATGCGCCCCCCATGGAGCGCCTGCGCCTGCGCTACGCACCGTACCTGGACCAGCTCGTGGCCGAGGGCATTCGCCGGGAGGACGTGGCGGCACTGTGGACGTTCACCACGTCGGGCCGCCCGCGGGTGACCTTCGACCCTGCCCTGAGCATCGTTCCCTTCCCGAGCAACGTGTACCTCTCCCCCAACGGGCCTCGCGTGAGCCTTCCGCCCGCCCCGCCAGGAGCGGGCGTGCTGCTGACGGAGACCCTCGCCGGCCTCAACACGCTGGATGGCTTCTCCACCACGGCGGTCATCGTCTCGGAGAACAGCCCGACGCACGCGGCCCTGGACCAGGGGCTCGTGGCGCCGGATTCGCTCGCGGCCGGAACCCTCGCCCTCCGCCTGGACGGCACGGGCGCGGAGCCCTCCGTGGTGGCCTGTCTCGGCTGCGCCTCCAGTCCGGGGCCTGATGGCTCCCCGCCGTCCGGGCCGCAGGAGCTCCAGTTCGTGCCCCAGCTCCCGCTGGACGAGGGCACCACGTACGCAACCGTCATCACCACCGCTCTGCGGGACCTGACGGGCCGGCAGGTGACCGCCTCCCGGTACTGGGCGCTGCTGCGCCTCGCGGCCCCGCTCATCGACGGCCAGGGTCGGAGCCAGCTCACGGACCTGCCGGACGTGCTCGCCCTGCAACTGGAGCCGCTGCGTCAGGCCTTCAAGCCCATGCTGGACACGCTGGAGGCTCGGGGCCTTCGCCGCTCCCAGGTCGCGCTGGCCAACAGCTTCCGCACGCAGTCCACGCTGAGCGTGCTCACCCGGCTCTCGGCGCTCGCGGAGATGGCGCCCGCAGCGCCGGCCCACGTCCTCGATGCGTCGCACCAGCTGCCGTCGCTCGGCGTGCCCCATGACCAGCTCGGCGGGTACTACGAGGCCTGGGTTCCCGTTGCCAACCTCCTCACCGGCCCCGGAGGCACCATCGGCGGCATCCCGCCCCGGCTGGAGCAGGCGCAATTGGTGCTGACCGTGCCGAATACGGCCAGGCCCGCGGAAGGCTGGCCCGTGGTCCTCTTCGCCCACGACTTCGCGGGAGGGAGGGGGGCCCTGCTCTTCCTCGCGAACGAGCTGGCGCGCGCGGGCTTCGCGGCCGCCGCCATGGACGCCGTCCACCATGGCGAGCGGAGCCATTGCGTGGGGAGCCGCTTCCCGCAGAGCGACGACGAGGCCTGCGCGGACCCGGCCACGCAGCGCTGCGAGACGAATGCCCAATCGCCTGGCTTTGGCCGCTGCGTGGCGCGCGACCCCCGTCAGGCCCTGGACTGCACCGCGCCCGCGGGCGGGATTCCTGGAGACGTGTACTGCGCCCAGGCCTCGCAGGGCCGCTGCGTGAGCGTGGGCGAGGGGACGCGCGCCTGCGAGGGCGGCACGTTCAAGCAGGTCAGCACCGTCTGGCGGCAGCCCGCCATCTCCGGTTGGAACATGCTCAACCCCGCGAGGCCCTTCGCGTCGCGCGACAACTTCCGGCAGGCTGCCGTCGACCTGCGCCAGCTGGTCCGCGTGCTCCGGAGCCCGGAGCTGGCCACGGCGCTGGGGACCGTGAAGCTGGACACCACGCAGCTGCACTTCGTGGGCGCTGGCATGGGCGCGATGGTGGGCTCGCTCTTCCTGGCGGTGAACAACGACGTCCAGCGCGCGGTGCTCAACGTGCCGGGGGCCGACCCGATGGGGCTGCTGCTGACGTCGCCCGGGCTGGCCGGGCAGCGGAGCGGCTATCTCTCACGGCTCGCGTCGGAGGGACTCGTCCAGGGGACGCCCTCGTTCGACATGTTCTTGCGGTACCAGCGCATGGCGTTCGACGCGGCCGACCCGTGGAACGCGGCCCGGGCCCTCGCGGACCGCCCGGGCGCTCCCGCCGGGCGCGAGGTGTTCATCCAGTACATCGCCGGCAATGACTTCATCCCCACGCCGCTGACCGGGAAGTTCATCGCCGCCGCCAACGCAGGCCAGGAGAACCGGTGCCCGGTGTCACTCTGGAACCCGGTCGACCTGCCGGCCCAGCTCCGCCATGGCTTCCTGCTCCAGCGCGTGGGCGACGGGACATTGGCGGACGCCGCCCAGCGGCAGGTCGCCACGTTCTTGGGAACGGGCACGGTGACGGCGCCGCCCTCGGGCGCGAGGTAGCCGGTCAGCGGGTGCGGCCCTTCTCCTTCTTCTCAGGAGGGAGCGGGGCCGCGCGCTCGGCGCGAAGGAGTGTGTCGAGCGCGTCCAACCGGGAGGACCAGAAGGCCCGCTGCGTCTCCATCCAAGATGAGGCCTCGTCGAGCGGCTCCGGATTGAAGGACAGGAGGTGCTCCCGCCCCGCGCGGCGTCGGCGTACCAGGTGGGCGCGCTCGAGCATGCGGATGTGCTTGGAGACGGCGTTCAGCGACATGTCGAAGGGCTTCGCGAGCTCGGTGACGCGCGCCTCGCCCTCGTAGAGGCGCCGCAGGATGGCCCGCCGCGTCGGGTCCGCCAGCGCCATCAGGGTGTGGTCCAGGTTGGAGTGCGTCGCCTTCAGGGTCATCACTCAACTCCCACGTTCGATATTGGCCGCACGGAGTGGAGAGTCAAGGCAGGGCGGGGGTAGCCTCCGGGCTCCCTCGACGTCCCCCCCCCCGGAGTGCCTCCATGAGCCGCGGTATCCGAACCGTCATCATGTCGTTGGGTTTCCTCGTCGCGATGTCGGCCCCGGCGGCCCGGGCCGATGGCCTTTCCACCATTCCCTATGGGGACAACTGCTGGGGCACTGGCACGGACGCGGACCGGGACGGGCTCTCCGACGACTGCGAGTACCAGGTCGCGCTGGCCTTCATGCCCCGCTTCTGGTTCGACACGGGCGAGAGCGGCTACAGCCGCCGGCCCTACTTCGCGGTGAAGAGCGAGTCCTTCGCCACGCGCACGCTGCGCATCTTCTACCTGGACACCTTCTTCGAGGACACCGGCGTCACCACCGGCCATGACGGGGACCCCGAGTTCCAGATCTTCGAGGTGCACTACTCCGGAGGGCGCTGGTACCTGGACTCGGTCTACCTGTCCGCGCACCGCAAGAGCGTGTGTGACTCGTCGGCCTGGTACTCGTACGAGCAGCTCGAGTACGACACGAGCGACTCACGCAACGCGTACCGGGGATGGCCCACGCTGTACGTCGCCGAGGACAAGCACGCGACCTACAACAACCTCGCCACGTGTGACAGGGGCTGCCTCTCGCAGGACTACTGCAGCAAGTACAAGACGGAGATGCTCGACACGAGCAGCAAGCTCGTAGCCCGCAACGTGGGCTCCACGGCCGTGCCGTTGATCAACCAGGTGCTCCTCAACGGCAAGACGGAGCGGCTGCTCGACGACGTCGAGTTCAAGGGCTGGGACGACCAGTGGTACCGGCCCAACTCCCAGGGCTACCGGCGGCACCTCAACGACTTCGGCTTCTGATGCCCCGCTCCCATGCCTCCTGACGACCGTGACGGTGGGAAGCGCGTCCGGGGTTGGCTCGTCCTCGTGGCGGGCGGAGCCCTGGTGCTCATTGGCATGGCGCTGGTGCTTCCCGAGGGTGGGGAAGCACCGCTGCGGCCCACCAGCCTGGGCACGGTGGTGGTGGCGAAGCCGCGCGCGACGGAGTCCGCGCCGGTTCCGGTGGAGCGCGCACGGCCGTTGCCAGTGGCCTCGGCGCCCGTTCCCCCCGCTGCCACGGGGGAGGCGCTCTCCCTGGCCTTGAACGAGGAGCGGGTGGTGCTGGCGTCCAGCGCCGTCATCGAGGGCATCGACGCGGACCGTCCGTGGGTCTGCGCGGGCGAGCCGATGATGCTGTCCGCCCGCGTGGGCGGCGCGCCGGAGCCAGACGCCGTGCACCGCTGGGTGTGGCCGGGCTCCGACACGGGGGCCGAGCTGCACCCGGGCGCGCGGCTCCAGTGGCGCGCTCCGAAGACGGCGGGTCGGTACTACGTGCGCTTCCAGGTGTGCAGGGACCTGGGAGGCCGGCGCGTGGGTGTGCTGGCCGAGCAGGTGGTGGGCATCGACGTGCGCGCATGCGGGGCAGGGGAGTCACAGGCGGCGGAGCCGCTGCGCGTCGTGGTCACCCAGCGGGGGCCGGCGGACTTCGTCTTCCAGGCGGTGACTCCGGGCGGGGGGCCGCTCACCGGGTACCAATGGGACTTCGGCGATGGGACGTCGTCGGTCACCGTCGAGCCCACGGCCACCCATGCCTATGACATGCGAGCGCTCGGGGCGACGGACGTGGGTGACTTCACGGTGCGGCTCACGGCGCGCGATGGAGCGGGCGGCGCGCTGAGCGCCACGGCCTTCGCGCGGGTCCGGGGGCAGCCAGCCGCTGACGTTCCCCCGTGGGCGACGCTGGAGGTCGAGCTGGGGCGCGAGCCCTCCGGCGCGGAGGGCTGGAAGAGCCGGGTGGTGGTGCACGTCCCGGAGGACGGCGACGTCACGTGGGAGCGCGTGGAGCGCGTCACCGTGGGCTGGGATGACCAGGTGGACGTCCGGACGCGTCCCTGGCACGAGGTCATCACCGTGGAGGAGGAGCTGGGACGCGGAGGCTTCCGCGGCCACGTCACGGTGCGCCCGTCCGAAGTGACACCGGACGTCAAGCAGGTGGTGGACTCCCTCCATGGGCGTGACGCGGTAGGCAGGGAGGTGGCGCTGTCGTGGGCCGCCTACAAGAGCGTCCCCGAGCGCCGGCCACCTCCTCCATAGGCACGGCAACCCGCGCCGAACCCCTTGCCCGCTACCGTCTCACTGGATGGTGATGGGGATATTGTAGAGGAAGCACACCGGGACCTTCTGGGGCTTGTACTCCCAGCCCACCTTGAGTCCCTTGATGATGTCGTCATCCGCGCCGGGTACGGACTTCACCGGGGTCACTTCGTACACGCTGCCGTTGGTGGCGACGCACACCTTGTAGATGCCCTGCACCGTCTGACCGCGGTGGGCCTGCTTGAACACCTCGGACAGGCGCGGCGACGACTGGCGCACCACGTCACGCTGGATGACGAAGGGGGGCACATTCTTGGGCTTCACCGGCTCGCCAGAGCCAGTCCCCCCAAGGGTGCCGCCCACGACGCCTCCCACCACGCCTCCTACCACCCCACCTGCTACACCGCCCTCCACGCCACCCTCGACACCGCCCTCGGCGGGCGTCTCGGGCTCTGGAGTCTCGGGCTCCGGAGTCGCCGCCTCGACGGGCTTCTCCTCGGGAATGGGCTGCACCTCCACGGGCTGGCGTAGCTCTGTCCTGGGCTTCTTCTCCACCTTGCGCGGAGTCGTCTTTCGCGCCGCGGGCGGCGGGGGAGGGGGGGGCGGAGGCGGGGCCCTGCCGAGGTTCAGCACCACCTCGATGGGCTGCTCCGCCTCGATGACGATGGGTTTCACCAGGAACACCAGCACCGCCACGATGCCGACGTGGACGGCGATGGAGAAGGCGGCGAAGCCGAGGATGCGCGGAGGAGGATCGGTCTGCTGCGCGAACATGCTGGGGCAGGGCATACCACAAGCCCGGCGCCATGCCTCAGGAGGTACATCCTGCTCCAGGGTGGGGCGGACCCGCCTGTCACGTGGAAGGCACCCGACTGGTACCAGCGGGCCTCGTACTCGTGGTACAGCGCCGCCACCTCGTCCCCATCCCCAGAGGTATCTTTCGTGATGACAAACAAGATGTACGCACTCGGGCTCGTAGCAGCCCTGGGTGCTGTGGCGTGTAGCGATTCGACCGAGGAGGTCGGCGACACGTACCAGGGCGTCATCGACGCCTCGACCCTTGATGCGAAGTTCCGGCCCACGAGCGGCGTCTACCGGCCCGCGACGGCCCGGGCGAAGGGCACGAGCGTGCCCTTCTACAACCTGGGCCAGGTGGCCACCGAGCGAAAGGACGACAAGGGCGTACTCACCAACTCGGGCGTCCCCGTGGATGAGAACGGGCGCCCCTACCTGCCGGCGAGCAGGGTGGTGAGCACGTCCTACGACCTGACGGACGGCTGCATCACGGGCAAGGCGGACTTCGACTTCCGCACCGACAGCTATCCGGAGACGGTGCAGTGGCCCCTCTTCGCCGCGCTGCCGCTGACCGTCACCGGCAACACCACCCCGCCGGTGCTACCGCTGGTCAAGGTGACGCGCTGGACGGGCACGGGCGGCCAGCAGTGCAATGCCGCCAAGGATGTCACCTCGCTCACCAAGGGCGCCTTCGGCGGTGCCGCCGAGGAGGGCGACACCGTCGCCCTGCGCGCCATCATCGACGTGTCCGCGCAGCTCAACCCGCTGCGCCAGGGCTCCGAGTTCGTCGCCCAGGGCGGCTGGTACCGCGGGCTGCAGCTGGCCTACCTGGACGGCGGTACCGTGCCGGTGGATGAAACCGGCAATGTGAAGGTGATGGACGGCGTCCTGGTGAGCCCCCCCACGGGCGCCCCCGCCACGGAGACGCCCGTGTTCCTGTTCGCCGCCCTGCCCGGTGAGGAGGCCTGGTCGCCGGTGGTGCGCCTGCGCACCTTCACCGCGACCGCGGCGAAGCCGGCCTCCAGCTACACCGGCCTGTGCATCGACGTCTGCACGGAGACCGAGCTCAACATCACGCCCATCACCCGGTACTCCGGCGTGCTCTTCGCCGTGGGGAGCACCCTGTGAGCGCCACCCTTTCTCCCGTGAGCCCTTCCATGAAGACTCCCTCCTTCCGTGGCGGCCTCGCGCTGCTGCTGCTGGCGCTCGTCGCGGTCCTCCCCGTGACTGCGCTCGCCGCGAGCCAGAACTACGGCCGCGTGGCCGGCTACGTGTACGACCCGACGGGCGCCCCGCTCTCCGAGGTGCCCCTCACCGTGAGCGGCCCGGCGCTGCAGCAGCCCCAGTCGCGCACCAGCGGCGAGGACGGCCGCTTCGAGTTCGGCACCCTGCCCCCGGGCGAGGGCTACGTGCTCGAGGTCAACGTCCCCGGCTTCGCCCCCATCAAGAGGACGGGCATCACCGTCCTGCTCGGCCAGGCCACGCAGGTGGACGTGAAGCTGGAGGTGTTCACCGAGGCGCAGGCGGTGGCCACCTATGAAATCGTCGAGAAGGTCAACCCCATCATCAACCCGGACTCCGCGCAGATGGGCGCGGTGATGAACGCGGAGAAGGCGGCCACCTCGCCCGTCTTCACGCAGGTGCAGGCCATGCCCCAGCTCGTGGCGGGTGTGGGCCAGGGCAACGCGCCCAGCCTGCGCGCCGGCCTGTCGCGCTACGGCAAGTTCTACGTGGACGGCATGGACACGTCCGACGTGGTGGACGGCAGCATCAGCTCGCCGATGAGCTTCTACGCGGTGGAGAACTTCGAGGTCATCACCGGCGGCCTGGATGCCCAGTACAACTCGCTGGGCCTCATCGAGAACGTCGTCAGCAAGAGCGGCTCCAACAAGTTCACCTACGACGTGACGATGATTCTCTCGCCGGCCTGGGCGAACGCGAAGTACCGGGGCGCGGCCAACCAGAACCCCAACGTGGCCAACTACACGCAGAACGAGGTGCCGCTGTCGGAGACGGCCTTCTACAGTCCGCTGGTGGGCGTGGGCGGCCCCATCATCAAGGACAAGCTGTGGT
Organism: Pyxidicoccus trucidator; assembly: GCF_010894435.1. Lineage (NCBI taxonomy): Bacteria > Pseudomonadati > Myxococcota > Myxococcia > Myxococcales > Myxococcaceae > Pyxidicoccus > Pyxidicoccus trucidator. The sequence goes on from NZ_JAAIXZ010000010.1 coordinate 92,589, forward strand.
TCTACCTCTCCGGCCAGTGGAACTTCTCCCAGCGCGAGACGCCGCTGGGTGAGGAGAACCGCCGGACCGACACGGAGACGCGCCTGGCCCGCCTGAAGCTCACCTGGCAGCCCACGGCGAAGGACCGCGTGTCTCTGGCGTTCAACTACGACAACAACGCCATCACCAACCAGGTTGCCCAGACGTCCGCCACCCCGGAAGCGGAGACGCAGATTGACCGCGGCGGCTTCTTCGCCATCGTCAACTACGACCGGAGCATCACCGACAACGTCCTCTTCCAGCTCCAGACGGGCACCACCTACAAGGACATCTGGCAGGGCCCGATGAACGAGGACTCGCAGGACATTGCCCACATCTACAACAGCACCACGTACCGGAACGCCGGTGCGCTGCGCAACGAGGTGGGCAACCTGGTGACCGAGCAGCGCATGCGCTACCAGTTCGACCCGACGCTGCTCTTCAAGGTGAAGAACCACCAGATGAAGGCGGGCCTGCAGGTCAGCTACCTGAGCGGCGAGAAGACGGCGCAGGTGATTGGCAACAGCCGCTTCAATGACCGCAATGGCGAGTGCAACCCGGACGACCCGGCGACCTTCCAGTTCTGCAACGAGCGCATCGACTTCTACAACTCCGAGGGCGTGCAGGCCCCGCTGACCACCGAGGCTGGCGACCTCATCACCGGCGCCTTCTTCCAGGACCGCTGGAACGTCAACCGCTACCTCACGCTGGTGGCCGGTCTGCGCGCGGACGTGGGCCGGCTGTACGGCGACAACGACCAGTTCATCACCAACCTGGTGGGCGTGGGCCCGCGCCTGTCGGCCACGTACGACCTGTTCGGCAACCGGACGACGCTCGTCAAGGCGCACTACGGCCGCTCGAACGAGGTGGGTGACGTCTTCATCGCCCAGCACGCCAACCCGGACCTGCTCCAGGTGCGCTCCACCTTCAGCGGCGGCGCCTTCGCGGACTGTGCGCCGGACACCGTCGGCAACAGCCAGTGCAGCGTCTCGGGCGGCCCCTCCGGCCGCTTCTTCGACAAGGGCAGCCACACCCCGCCGCACGTGGACGAGCTCGCTTTCGGCCTGCACCACGCGCTGAGCGAGCAGTCCGTCATCGGCGTCGACCTCACCTACCGCAAGTACTCGAACATGTGGGTGGACGAGGAGATCAACCGCATCTGGGATCCGTCCGGGCAGCGCGTGGTGGGCTACGTGGACGGTGTGAATCACACGGTGGTGAAGATCCACAACCCGGACGACGCCTGGCGCGACTACCGGGGCATGGACCTGTGGGTGCAGGGCAGGACGGGCCCGTGGGATCTGCTCGCGAACTACACCCTGGCCTACAGCAACGGCACGGTGGGTGACTACTTCGACGGCTACGGCTTCAACCCCCGTTTCAAGCGCTTCTTCGAGGGCCCGTCGCCGGAGGACATCCGCCACACGATGAAGGGCTCCATCGGGTACACCACCCGCTTCGGGCTCGACTTCGGCCTGCGCTTCAACTACCGCACCGGCGCCCCGATGTGGATGTTCCAGGAGGGCACCGTGGACCGGCAGCGCGTGGTGCGCTCGCCGCGCGGCACCGGCCACTCCTACAACACCGGCAACGGCATCCCGGACTTCAATGACCCGGCGGCCGTCTCCCAGCTGCGCCAGCCGAGCCAGTTCCTGTTCGACATCCAGGCCCGGTATGACCTGAACCGCCTGGTGAAGACGAACGAGACCAAGATGGAGCTCACGCTCATCATGTTCAACGTGCTCAACAACAGCGACGTCACGTTCGTGCAGGAGCAGTACCGCGCCACCAACAACCGCTTCGGCACGGCGACGAGCCGCCGCAGCCCGATGCAGGCCGAGCTGCTGCTGCGCGTGCGCAACTAGCCCTGCGGTCCTCGCTCCCGGAGGCCTGACTCCGGGAGCCGTGGCCCACAGGGGCATACCGGGGCTCCTCGCGTTCGCTCGCGGGGGGCCCCGTGTCTTTGCGGGCGCCTCCGCCGAGGCCGCTTGAACCCGGCGGTGTTGCCGTTCTAGACGGGCGTGTGACTTCCGCCACCCGTCCGCGCCTCCTCGGGCTGCTGTCCGCCCTCCTCGCCGCCTGCGCCTCCACTCCGCCCGTGCCGGAGGCCGCCCCCGTGGCGCCGCTGCCCCTGCGCCCCAGCGCGGCGGAGGCCGCGCCCGAGCCCCTCCGCATCACCGTGGTGGGGACCAATGACCTGCACGGCTGGGTGATGCCTTCCCGTGCCACGCTGCCGGATGGCACCGGGGTGGAGCAGGGCGGGCTGGCGACGCTCGCCGGCTACGTGGCGGTCCTCCGGGCGGAGAACCCGGACGGGGTGCTGCTCCTGGACGGAGGAGACCTCTTCCAGGGCACGCTGGCCTCCAACCTCACCGAGGGCGAGGTGGTCATCGGCGCGATGAACGCGCTCCGCTATGACGCCTCGGCGCTCGGAAACCACGAGTTCGACTACGGCCCCGTGGGGCCGCGCTCGGTGGCGCTCGCCGGGGACGACCCCTTCGGCGCGCTCAAGGCCCGCATTGCCCAGGCGCGCTTCCCGGTGCTCGGCGTCAACGTCACCGACAGCGAGACGGGTGTGGGCCCTACCTGGCTGGGCAACGAGGGCACGCTGCTGGTGGAGCGGCGGGGGGTGCGCATCGGCATCCTCGGGCTGGCCACGCCCCACACCCCGAAGGTGACCAACCCGGTGAACGTGGCGAGCCTGCGCTTCGCTCCCCTGGCTCCGGCGGCGCTCGCCGCGGCCCAGCGCCTGCGCGCCCGTGGGGCCGAGGTGGTGGTCGCGGTGGCCCACGCTGGCGCGGTCTGCAAGCGCCTGGACGACCCGCGCGACGCCTCCTCGTGCGACCGTGGGGACAGTGAGATTGTCGAGCTCCTGGAGTCGCTGCCAGAGGGCACGCTGGACGCGGTGGTGGCCGGGCACACGCACCAGCCGGTGGGCCACTTCATCCGCGGCACGCCGGTCATCGAGACGTCGGGCAAGGGCCGCGCCTTCGGGCTCGTGGAACTCTTCGTGGACCCGGTGACGCGCAAGGTGCTCCCCGAGCGGACCTTGCTGCAGGGCTCAGTCCCGGTGTGCGCGCGGGTGGACGCGGCGCTGGGCACGTGTGAGGAGCGGAAGCTGAAGGAGGCGAAGCGGCTCGAGCTCGTTTCCGCCACCTTCCGCGGGCGCGTGGTGGTGGCCGACGCGACGCTGGAGGCGCAGCTCGCCGAGGCGCTCGCCCGCGTGGAGGAGGTGCAGCGGCGCCCACTGGGGGTGCGCGTGCCGGCGGCGCTCACCCGCAGCCACGACACGGAGAGCCCTCTCGGAAGCGTGCTGGCGGACGCGCTGCGCGAAGTCACGGGGTCCGACGTGGCCCTGCTCAACAGCGGCGGCCTGCGCGCGGACCTGCCGGCCGGCGAGCTCACCTACGGCACGGTCTACGAGGTGCTTCCCTTCGACAACACCCTCGCCGTCGTCACCGTCACGGCACCGGAGCTGCTGCGGCTGCTGGAGGCCGCCTATGGACGCAAGGGCACCTTCCAGGTGTCGGGGCTGAAGGTGGGGGTGGGGGAGTGCAACGGGCTGCAGCGGCTCGTCTCCGTCACCCTTCCGTCCGGAAAGCCCCTTCCGGCCGGGAAGCGTTTCCGGGTGGCCATGCCCGACTTCCTGGCGCGCGGTGGCAGCGGGCTGGAGGAGGCGCTCAAGGCGCTGCCTCCCGCAAGCATCGACCTGGGCGAGCGCCATGCGCTGACCCTGCGCGACGCGCTCATCGAGCACTGGAAGGCACGAGGCAAGCCGCTGGTGGCGCCTGTGCCCGGCCGCATCCTGCGCGCAAGCGAAGCGGCTGGCTGCGCCACGGAGGCCGCCGGGCGCCCCTGAGAGGCGCCCGGCCCTCCGCTGAGGCCTACGCCGGTACGTCCCAGGCGATGGGCAGGTGCTCGAAGCCGCGGAGCATGAGGTACGGCCGGCGCACCGCGGGCTCGTCCGTGCGCAGCCGCAGGTTGGGCAGCCGCTGCAGGAGCTGCTCGAAGGCAATCCGCCCCTCCAGCTTCGCCAGCGGGGCGCCCACGCAGAAGTGGATGCCCTTGCCGAACGCGAGGTGCTTCTTCGCGTCGGTGCGGCGGATGTCGAAGCGGTCCGGGTCGGAGAACTGCGTCTCGTCGTGGTTGCCGGACTCGTAGAGGATGAACAGCCGCGCGCCCTTCGGGAGGGAGACCCCGCCGAGCGTCGTGTCCGTCGTCACCTGGCGGAAGAAGCCCCGGATGGGCGGCTCCTTGCGCAGCATCTCATCGAGGGCGTTGGGCAGCAGGCTCAGGTCTTCCCTCACCGCCTTCAGCTGCTCGGGGGCCGAGAGCAGCAGCCACATACCGCTGCCGATGAAGCTCGTCGTCGTCTCATGGCCGGCGGACATCAGGTCCATGGCGTTGCAGACCGCCTCCTGCTCGCTCATGGGCGCGGTGCCGCCCATCGACTGCGGCACGAGGAGCGTGAGCAGGTCCTCGCGAGGCTTGCGGCTCCGCTCGAGGAGCTTCTCCTTGAAGTAGCGCTCCATGGCGATGAAGCCGTGCGCGCACTCGACCTGCTGCTCGATGGGCGCTGTCGCCGACATCAGCACCGTCTTGTCGTCGGACCAGCCCTTGAGCTGCTGCATGTCCGCGCGCGACACTCCGAGCAGGTCGCAGATGATGAAGCCAGGCAGCGCATAGGCGAACTGCTGAATCAGGTCCACCTGGCCGTCGTTCACGAAGCCATCGATGAGCCCGTTCGTGGTTGCCCGGATGGCGGGCTCCATCGCGGCGATGCGCTGGGGGCTCAAGGCCCGGCCGAACACGTTGCGGATGCGCGTGTGGTCCGGCGGGTCGCTCTGCACGAGGGAGAGGAACCGGGAGTAGCCCTGCGCGAGGACCTTGCGCACCTCGGGGTGCGGCTCGGCCCGGGCCTCGAGCGCTCCCACGGAGGAGAAGCGCGCGGTGTCCCGCTCCACCTCGGCGATGTCCGCGTACCGGGTGACGACCCACAGGTCGAACATGGGGCTGTGGAAGATGGGCCGCTCGCGGCGCAGCCGCGTGTACATCGCGAAGGGGTTCTCTATCTGGTCGGGGGCCAGCGGGTTGAAGGCGGCCGCCAGATCGTCCTCGGGGCGCCCGTTCTGGGTGGTCATCCCATGATCATAGAACGCCCGCCCCACGGAGTTCACGGGAATGCCGCTTTCGCCTACACGGGGTGTCGTCTGGCGGAGCAGGTCTCCTCCAGGAGCGCGGCGTGGACCGTGGTAATAACGACGGTCGCGTGCTTCCCCGTGGTGCCACAGGCACCGTCACCCGCCCACCTCCCAGACAGGAACAACACGTGAACTCCAGACCGTGGCGATGGCTCCTTGCCCTGACTCTCACTGCATGTTCCGGCGTGGACCCTGGAGACGAGGGGACGGACGCGCCGACCGGAATGGAGTGCACCACGGAGCTGCGGCCCCACTTCGACGGCGAGGGCTGCTGCGGCGAGCCGGTGGCGGAGCCGCTCTGCTCCACGGGGACCATCGTGTTCTGCGAGGTCCGTGACGCCCGCTCCGAGCCTGTCAGCTGCTACTACAAGCACAACAACACGAAGCTGCGCTGCAAGAGCTGCCGGGACACGAGCGGCTGCGTGAACGAGGCGGAGCGGGTCTGCGGGGTGTGAAGGCCTGCGGCGTGCGGTCCACCTGGGCTGAAGCCTCCGGCGGCTGGCGCAGTTGGGGCCACTGCCCCGCTCAGTCCAGGCCCGCCGTCACGCGCGCCACCAGCCAGAAGGTCCCCCTGACGATGTTGCCGGGCTGCAGCCGGGGCGTCCTCTCGTCGGCCGCCGCGAGCACGTCGTACACACCGCCGTAGGTCCGCACGAGGGCGTGCTGGAACGGCTGGCCGGTGACGCCGTTGGTGCGCACGTCCGCAGCCTCGACGTGCCCGGTGAAGTGGGCCCGGGGCTCGACGGGCGGAGGAGGGCCGCCCTTCTTCATGAGCGCGGCGGGGTTGGGGATGAAGAACTGCGAGCCCAACTGCCCCTTGCCCGGCTTGCGCGAGGCCTCGTAGGCAGCCTTGTCCGGCCAGGCCTGCAGCGACTCGGCGAAGGCGCACGGTGCCAGCTCCAGCGCCGCGCCGGCCTGGATGCGCTCGCGCACCAGCACGAGGTCCTCGAGCTTCGTGGCGAACGGGTAGAGGACGTGGCCCTCGGAGTCGACTACCTCGGCCTCGAGCAGGTCGCAGAAGCGGCAGCTCTTGTTGGCGGCGAAGCCGGTGGCGCGCACCCGTAGGCGCGACTCCGCCCGGAAGCCCGGAGTGGAGCACTCCACCTGGCCCTCGCGGGTGAAGACGAAGCCGTAGCTGGCCCCCGAGGCGTCGGACCACAGCTTCAGCTCATGGCCGGGCGTCGTGCCCGCGGTCGTGGTGTGCTCCAGCAGGGAGTCCAGGACGCGTGCGAAGGACGCCCGGTCGGTGGCGTGGATTCCGATGCAGGCCAGGTGGTTCGCCATCCACCCAAGCCTACTGCTTCGCCGCGCCGCGCACCTCGAGGCATTCTGCGGCGACACCCAGCCGCAGCGTGGAATGCCCCAGCTTCCGGCGCGCGTGGGAAGCGTCAAGGGTCGAGGTCAGGATGCAAGCCCCTACCCGTGAGTGCTCCCCGGGAGGAGATTGAAATGCATCCACGTATGAATCGATTGCCCTGGTCCCTGTCCGCCGTCGTATGTCTGTCCATCCTGGCCCCTCGAAGCGAGGCCCAGCTTCCGCCGGAGCTCGTCAGCGTCTCCCAGTCCGCCGCCCAGGTGCGCCCCGAGGACTCCGCTCAGTTCGGCGTGGTCGCGAGCGACCCGCAGGGCGGCGCGCTCACCTTCAACTGGTCAGCCAGCTCGGGCTTGCTGGGGACCCCGACGCACGGTGTGAACACGAGCGAGGTCTCGTGGAGTCCGCCGCTGTGCCTCGCCACGGGCAGCGCTCCCGTGAGCTTCACTGCCACCAACATGCTCGGGCTCTCCACGTCCGCGGAGTTCTCCATCGACGTGCAGCGTGACCTGGGCGAGGACCGTCAGGGCGACTTCCGCCCGATGGAGCTCTCTCTCGAGAACGTGGCGCTCTCCAATGACATGCCGCCGAAGCTGCACCTGCATACAAACCTTCGCGTCCCGGACGCGGAGCGCATCCTGTTCATGAACGATCGGCGGCTCTCCGTGTCGTTCGTCAGCGAGCAGTCAGACGCGAGTCACTCGCTCGGCTGGCTCTACTACGACGACCTCGTCACCCGCGGCTATGTCGATACGCGGTACACGCCCTGGGATACGTCGGACGACGTCCTGCGGGATGCCAATGCCAACGGCATCGCGGACCTGCATGAGGACCTCTACAACCTGTCGCCCCCCTCCGGCTTCCAGGCTCGCCCGTACATCGGCAACGCTCGCCGCTGCTCGCCGCGGACGTTCGTCTCCGGGGGCTTCCAGTACAGCCAGCCCGAGCTGGCCCTGAACTCCACCTGCGCCAGCACCTTCGCCGCGGGACAGTCCCTGGCGGACGCCCGACCGGGGATGACGCACCTCCTCAACACGGTGGATGTGGTGGGCGCCTTCTCGACGACCAATCCGGGGACGGGCTTCTCGGATGGCGGGCTCTACCCGCGCATTCCCAACCTGCTGGAGCCGGCCGCTTCCGCCAATGGCTTCAAGGGGGTGGGGAAGGTGGCCTTCCTGCTGGCGGACGATGACGGGGACCAGGCCGTCTTCAACCGGCTCGGCGCGGTGTCGGACGTGTCTTTCCTCGAGGATGGCATCCCCGACTACGACGTGTCCGCCTACGACGCCACGGGCCTCCCGCGCGCCACCAACCCGAACCCTGGCATCAGCGCCCAGGACCGCACGGTGGACCTGGGGTGGGTGGAAGGGGGCAGGGAGATTGTCTTCTTCCTCGTCGTCCAGGCCTCGGTTCCGCACGACCCCGAGTACGGCCTGGTGTACCCCTGCCTCCGCAAGGCCTCCGATGGCCGGTGCACCCTGCACCTGAAGACCTCCACGTCGGTCTTCTTCTCGCAGTCGCGGTGGAACCTGGACCCGGACGTCGTCGGCACTCCGGTGGCCCAGCGCAACATGGGCTGCCAGTACCACCCCGCCTGTAACCCGGTCCTACCCGGTGCCTACAGCTGCCCCGTGACCAACCCCAGCCAGAGGCTGTGCGGCTGGCTGGAGCCGGAGACCCTCTCGCGGCTCGACTCCGAAGCCCACGGCCAGCTCGGGTTGCCGATGGTGCGTACGGGGCCGCAGGCGCCCGTCAGTGGCGGCACCCCGCATGTCATGCTCGGGGCGCCGTACACCTCCCCAGACCAGTGGATTCTCGGCTTCGAGGACGTCAATGGCGGCGATGACCGGGACTTCAACGACGTCGTCTTCCGTCTCCAGGGCACGGGCATTGGAGGGAGCGTGCGCTCCACGGTCCTCAACGCGGAGTCGCCCTCCGTCGCGGGCCTTTGCAACGTGTCCCGCGTGCGCTTCCGCGCGGAGGATTTCGCGGTGGAGCACCTCCCGTCCGTCTGTGGCACACCGGCGTCGCCGCTCGTCAGCTACTTCGTCGCTGCGGACTGCCGGGTATGCGACCCGTCCAGCTGCTCCGCGAATCCCACGCCCACCTGGGTCCCCGTCACCTTCGCGGCGGGACAGAACGAGGCGGTGGTGGACCTCACCGCGCACCAGGGCTCCCAGCTCTGCTGGCGGGCCGACCTGACCAGTCCGCACGAAGCGTGCGTGCCCACCATCCTCAACGTGGACGTGGGCTACGAGCTGACCCCCGCCCCGTGACACGGGCGTGCTGAGATAGGCCGGGTGTCAACGGGGTGACTCGCCCTGCTGGCACCCGGCCGCCTCCTCCGGCCCGGGGGCGCGATTCCGAATGGCTCTGGGGACGTCGACCCGGGGCCGTTCGCGCCTGGCGACCGCGCACATGCGAGGCGTCAGCCGAGGAAATAGAGCACCAGCACCGTCACAATCAGGAACTGCAGGGACAGCGTCCAGACCGTGACCTTCCGGAGCGGGAACAGGAACGCTTCTCCGTGCTGCTGGTCCTCGACCTGCGCGCGCAGGCGCCTGCCCGTCTTCAAGGCCGACCACATCAGCGAGTAGCCGAGGACGACGAAGGCGGAGGAGAGCGTGAGGACCACCCAGCGTGGCCATCCCTTGATGAGCAGGTCGGTGACGAGCGCGCCTGCGCCCGCAATCCCCGCGCCTGTCCTCACCAGCGAGAACAGGGTCCGCGTCGCCGCCATATGGGTGTTGTCGAGCGCGAGCCTGGAGGACTCGTCGGACGGAGGTTGAGAGGAGTTGCTCATGCGAGCTCCCAGCGTCGCACGAGCACGGGCCCGGAGCCTCCCGGCCCTCTGTCGCAGGGGCAGTCGCGTTCCCGACAGAAATGAGGACCCGCCGCTCACCCCTGCGGTTCATGGCCCGTGGAGAAGCGCGGCGGAGAACGCGTCAGTTCGACTCGGACGCATGGCTCGTGGCCAGCCAGCGCTTGCCGTCGTAGCGGTAGAACCAGGTGGCGTTGCCCTCCCCCCAGTCGACCAGCGCGTCCTGCTTCGTGGCCGGCACGCCGTCACGGCCGGACTTCTTGTGCGGGCGGTAGAGCTGGAAGCAGCTCATCTCGCGGGGGAGCGACTGGACCTCCCGGACGAGCCCCTTCTTCGTGAAGACGATGCGCACGGGAGCGGCGCCATTGCACGCCGCATAGCCGGCGCCCGGGAACGCGTAGTCCGGATTGCCGTCGCGGTCGAAGTCGCCCTGGATGCAGGGCACGCCGCTCGTACGGATGACCTGCGCGTCCAGGCCGATTTCCTTCAGCGCCGCCTCCGCCGAGCCCACGCTCCCCACGCACATGCACCGCAGCTCCTTCTCCGGGTCACAGCTCGCCGGCTGGTAGGCGAGCGCCACGGGCTGCGGCGCCTCCGGAGTGCCAGGGGTCGGAGCCTTCTCGCTCGCGGCCGGTGGAGCTTTCGGGGCCTCCGAAGGGGTGGAGGCCGCCGCGGAGAAGCCCAGTGCCACCAGCGGAAGAGTCCAGCTCAACATCCAGCGCATACCCATCACGTGTCGGAACCTCCAAAGCCTCTCGGCGGATGGCGAGAGGCAGCCGCGTATACGGGACGGAACTCAAAAAATTCAATCATTCTGTCCTCAACCCACTCGCGCCCAGCGTCCGCCGGTTCGGCTCGGTGAAGCGGAGGATGACCTCACCGGGAACGACGTCGTCCCCTTCCTGGAGACGCCCGAGGGTATCGCCGGAACGCGGGTCGGCGCGTCCGTCAGGCCGTGGCCCCTTCGCGGAGTTCCGTTCGCGGTGCAGAAGTGCAGCGGACGGGCGTGGTGGGACAATGCGCACGCTGCTGGGGCCCGCGTCACCGGTTAGGGTCCGGCGGCATGCACACCCGACTGGCCACCCTTGTCCTCGTCGCCACCTGCCTCGTCGCCTCCAGCGCGCGTGCCCGTCCGTACCGCGCCATGGTGACGCGCACCGCGGAGACCACGAAGAGCGGAAACCTGGAGCTGGGCCTGCGGTACCAGGGCTTCTTCTCCCTCGACTTCGAGGAGTCGCAGCCCTACCAGCAGATTTCTCCGAGCCTGCGCTTCGGCATCCTCGACAACCTGGAGGTGAACCTCTTCCTGGAGGTGTTGGCGCTGGGGCTTCCGGGCGAGGACGAGTTCGAGCTCGCCTTCGGAGACATTCCCATCGGCATGCAGTGGACGTTCCTGGAGACGTCGAAGGTGGCGCTGGGCGTCTACGGGCGCGTCACGCTGCCCACGGGACCGAGCGACGAGGACGGCATCATCCCGAGCCTGTCCGACGGAACGTGGGACTGGGAGGGCACCTTCGTCGGCGAGTTCCGGGCGAGCAAGGACCTGCGCTTCATGCTCAACGGTGGCTACCTCCACCAGGGCACGCGGGACAGGGACGAACTGCCGGAGTTCGACGTCCCGGACGCGGTGCAGTTCGCGCTGGCGGGCACGTACAACCTCGACAACTACACGATGCTGGGGCTCGAGGTGGTGGGCCGTCACTACTTCGAGGATGTCATCACCCCGGTCTGGCGCGACAACGCGACCCAGGTGGAGATCATCCCGGTGGTGCGCCACGAGGCGTTTCCCGGCCTGGTGCTGGAGGCCGTTGCCGGCGTCGCGGTGACGCCGGACCTCAGTGAAATCTACCAGTTCCGCGTCCTGCTCGGCGGCACCTATGAGTTCGACCTCGCCAGCGGGCCCAAGCTGCCGAAGAAGAAGGAAGACCTCCGGCGGCCGAAGACTCCGTCGCGCCGCAAGTAGGCGCGCCCCGCGTCGTGCACGGCTGCTGGCCCCGTGGGACGGCGCGCCCTACCGCCGCCGGCCCTGAATCGTGTTGAACACGATGCGGTCCAGCAGGCCCGGGGTGAACAGCTTGAGATACTGGCCCACCTTGCCCTTGGTGGTCATCACCACCTCGCGCTGACGCTGGTCCATGGCGCGCAGAATGATGGACACGCACGTGCCCACGTCCATGTTGCCCTCGGACTCGTCGTGCGCGCTCACCTGGAGCGGCTTGCCGTCCTTGCCCAGCGCGTTGGCGCGCACGTTCGTCGCCACGAAGCCGGGGCACACCACCGTGACGTCCACCCCCGTGCCCATCAACTCCACACGCAGCGAGTCGAAGAACCCGTTCATCGCGTGCTTGCTCGCCGCATAGCCCGAGCGCGTGGGGACCCCGGTCTTCCCCGTCAGCGACGACACCGCCACCAACAGCCCGCGCCGCGCCTTCAGATGGGGCAGCGCGTGGTGCGTGCAGTACACCGCGCCCAGGTAGTTGATGCGCATCAGCCGCTCGAACAGGCCCAGGTCCGTGATGTCCTCGAAGCGCGCGTCCATGGAGATGCCCGCGTTGTTCACGAGCACGTCGATGCCGCCGAACGCCTCCACCGCCCGCTCCACCATCCGTCGGCACGCCTCCGGGTCCCCTACGTCCGTGGCCACCGCCACGGCCTTGCCTCCCGCCGCCTCACACCGCTGCTTCACCCGCTGAAGCGCATCCTCGCTCCTCGCGGCCAGCACCAGGTTCGCGCCCCGCGCCGCGAGCGCCACCGACAGCTCCTCGCCGATGCCCATCGAGGCACCCGTCACGACCACGCTCTTTCCTTGCATGGCCCACATTCTTGCCCCGCGACAGGAAACAGTCGAGGACGCCACTGGACCACCGGAACTGCTCCTTCGACGGCCCTGGCAACCGCGGCAGACACGTCAGGCCCGGCCAGCGTGGGCCCAAACGCAGCTGCGCGGCCTTTCCACCGGACTGACGCACAGCCCGAGGGTACCCGTCAGTGGCCCTCCTCGACCGTGCCGGCTATGGAGGGTTGTCGCCATTCGTGGGTCCTGAGGTGGAAGGGCGTTGCGGTGTCCAGACGGGGACGTAGCAGGCGCCCCTGTACGTAACGCCGTTCGTGGTGAAATCGCAGTCCGTCAGCTCCACAGGCAACTTCACCCAGCAGCCGCCGTTGATTGCGACCAGCCCCTTTCCGGAACATCGTCCGTCCCCGTCGGGTCTCCGCTGATTTGGGAAGGGCTTCGGCGGCAACTCAGCCTGGATGGCCGACCACACGGAGGGTGCACTCTCGGGCGCGACCGGGGCCGTCAGCGCGGTGTCTCCGACGGCAATCGTGCCCCCATCCTTCGCCTCTTCCCACTCCGCGAGGTGCGTCTTCTCGGACAGTTCGACGGACCGAGTGCTCAACAGCACTCCCACGCCCAGGGCAAGGGATGCACTGAGGCTGCCCGCCACGAACCAGGGCCACCTCGCCACGCGAGGAGGTGGCCGCACCGTGACGCGCTGGACCGGAAGAGAGGGGCCCGTGGGCCTCGTCTCCTCCTCGGTGAAGAGCGGCACATCCGCTTCAGGCCCTGCGCTCCGCGCGGCCTGCTCCAGCGCCTCAGCCAGCTCGCCGGCACCGCCACGCGCTTCGGGACGCACGGAGAGCATCCGTGACACCAGCCTGCTCAGCTCCACGCAGCAGCGGGCATTGACGCTAAGGGGAGGCACGGGGCCCGTGCCCTCCAGGCCCCAGAGGTGCGTCACCTCGCTCAGCAGGGCTGGAGTGGGAGGGTAGTCGTCGGTCACCAGCCGGTAGGCGGTCATCCCCAGCGCGAAGACGTCGTCGGCCGGTCCGGGCGCATAGGGCGGGTCCGACGGCTGGAAGGGAAGCCGCACGGAGCGCCACGCCTCCGGTGTGCGGTAGGGCTGCGTCCCGGGAGGCAATGGCGGCGACGTGAGCCTCCCCGCGCCCACGTAGCTTCCGGAGCCGAAGTCGGTCAGGAAGACCTGGCCGTCCGCGGCGCGCACGAGCACGTTGTCGCCCTTCACGTCTCGGTGGACGCCGCCCGCTGCGTGCGTGGCCTCCAGCGCCCGCGCGAGGCTGGCCAGAACGCGCAGCACCTGGCGCGAGGTGGGGCACTGCATGTGCGCCCAGTCATAGAGGGACACGCCTTCGATCCACTCCATTGCGAGGTAGGGATAGGCAACGCCCCCGGGCTGCAGCCAGAGCCCATGGTCCACGAGGCGCGGAACGCTCGGGTGGCGCAGGCGAGAGAGCAGCTCCACCTCTCGCGCGAAGCGTCCATCTCCGGGGTGCAGGGCCACCTTGAGCGCCACGGGACCGAGCATGTCCTCCACACCGAGAGCACGGTAGACGGCGCCGTATGAGCCCCAGCCGCGCCGCTCCAGGACACGCCAGGGTCCCACCCGGGTCCCTGGAGGCAGGCGTGCTGGAGGCAGTGGGCCGGATTGCATGACGTGTGCCCCACGAGGCGGGAGGTGGTTCGTTGCGAGCGCCGCGAGCCTACTCGCTGCATCCGCAAGTGTCAGCGTGTCCTCTGGAGTCGGTTCCGGCACGAGCCCCGACAGGAGGCGGTGGTCTCCCTGCCGCGGCGCCTGTGACGTTCGCCGCGAGGCGTTTCTGGTATGACCTGGTGTTGCCTCATGCCTCCCTATCGCCTGGTCATCTTCGACTTCGACGGCACCCTGGCGGACTCCCTGCCGTGGATCCGGTCCGTCTTCAACGACATGGCCGACCGCTTCGGCTTCTCGCGGCTGACGCCGACGGAGTTCGAGGCGATGCGCGGCATGTCCGGGCGCGAAATCATGGCGCGCACGAAGGTGCCCATGTGGCGGCTGCCCGCCATCGTCAGCCACATGCGCAAGGAGAAGCTGTCCGCCGCCGCCACCACGCCCTTGTTCCCGGGCGTGCCGGAGCTGCTCGGGGCGCTCAAGGACGCCGGGGTGACGGTGGCCATCGTCAGCTCGGACAGCGAGCTGTCGGTGCGGACCGTGCTGGGCCCTCTCGCGGCCTCCGTGGCGCACTTCGACTGCGGCGCCGCCATCTTCGGCAAGGCCGCCAGGTTCCGTCGCATGCTGAAGCGCACGAAGGTGCCGGCGGCCGAGGCCCTGTCGGTGGGCGACGAGATTCGCGACCTCGAGGCGGCGCGGGAGGCGCGCCTTCCCTCCGCCGCGGTGGGGTGGGGCTACGCGCTGCCGGAGGCGCTGGCGCGGCATGCGCCCACGCACCTGTTCCGCTCCGTGGCGGAGCTGCGCTCGGTGTTGCTGCCCTGAAAGGACTCGCGGACGAGGGTCCGCTTCAGGAGCGCGGGGTGGTAGCGAATCTCGCTGTACACCTTCGTGTAGCTGACGAGCCAGGACTGCTGGATGCCTGTCTCGCCAATCATGTCAGACGCACCGTGAAAATGTCCTGTGATTCACCATCGGACCGGAAGGTCCCAGGACAGAAGACATGCATATAAGCAGTCGCAGAGCTTTCGTCGTTGGACTGTTGTGGATGTTGGCCGTGGGTTGCGATCCCACGATTGGGACGGGCGCGCCACCGGCGCTCGAAACCCAGACGGCGGGCGCCGTCACGCTACCGGGAACAGCGCTCCAGGATGGCGTTCCCGTCACGGTGTCCGGGGCCGCGGCCTCGGTGACGTACTTCTATGTCAACCTGCCCGCCGGGCTCCAGGAGGTCTCCTTCGCGCTGACGGGTGGAACCGGCAACGCGAACATGACCATCAAGAGCGGCCAGGTCCCCACCAACTCCGTCAACGACTGCAACCCGCGAGGCAGCGACAACGAAGAGAAGTGCAACGTGCAGGCACCTGCCGCCGACACCTGGAGTGTGAAGCTCGAAGGAATGACGGCGTACGCCAACGCGAAGCTGGTCGTCTACTTCAACCAGCCCCTGCCGCTGTTTGCGAACACCAACTTCTTCCACTACTCCAACAAGCCGACGATGTTCTTCGTCGACGTCCCCGCGGGAAAGGGCCGCTTCAAGATTGATTCTTCGGGCACCAGCACCGTGAAGGCGAGGTTGGGCGCCCGGCCCACCGACACGCTTTTCGATTGCAGCGGCACCTGCGACATCTTCAAGCCCAGGGCGGGCCGGTACTACATCCTGATGTCGAACAACACGTCGGGGAACCAGATCCTCCCCTGGGTGACCGGGAGCGTGAAGCCCACCGTGGCGCTCACGAACGGCCAGACGGTGACGGGCATCAGCGCGGCGCGGGATGACCTGACCTACTACACCCTCAGTGTCCCCACGGGACAGGCCCGGCTCTCGGTGGAGGTCTCGTCTGTGATTCGCTCGCTCTACGTCCAGCGCGGGGACCCCTTCCCCGGCGTCAATGGCACCGCGGTGGACTGCCTCGCCAGTGTCTCAAGCGGCCCGGCTTCGTGCACGTTCGACAATCCGCAAGCGGGGACGTGGTACCTGGTGGTCCGGGCAAACAGTGCCATCTACAGTCTGAACCTGACGGCTCGCGTGGTCTCCTCCACGGGCACCGGAACGGCGACGCCGCTGCAGAACTACCAGCAGGTGAGCGGGCTGTCCGGCAGTCCGCTCGAGGACCGCTACTATTCCCTCACTGTTCCCGAGGGCAAGCCGAGCCTGGACGTCCGGGCGACGCAGGGAACGGGCCTTGCCGAGGTCTTCGTCCAGCAGGGCACTCCGCCGAAGCGGGGCGAGGGCACGGCCTGCGGAACAGGCTGCAAGTTCCAGAATCCGACGCCCGGCACCTGGTACATCCTGGTTCGTGGCTACACCACGTTCTCAGGCCTGAGCTTCTCCGCGGGGTGTCCCAATGTGCTGACGCTGGCACCGGGACAGCCGGTGCTCTACGGCGGCAGCTCGGCCTACTACTCCTTCGACATCCCGGAGGGGCAGACGGAGGCCAACTTCACGCTGACGACCGAGCACAACAACTGGGCCATGGTGAAGCAGGGCTCGTGGTCAACGAATGTCAGCGACGGCTGCAGGTCTCCGTGCCGGCTCTTCCGGCCCCAGGCCGGGCGCTATTACGTCACGGTGTATTTCACGACAGGAATCGTCTACGGCACCCTGGCCGGGTGGTATGGGGGCGGCCCGGTCGGCTCGCTGACGGAGGGTGTCCCCGAAGCCTTCACGGCCGGCGCGCAGCGTGAGTTCCGGTACTGGCGCATCGACGTTCCGGAAGGACAGGCGCAGCTGCGCGTGGACCACGCCTTCCAGCGCGGCACCCAGACGCGCCTGTACGTCCGGTACGGGGACGTTCCCGCGACGTTCCAGTACACGTGCCAGGCGACTTCCTGGACGTACAACAACGTCCCGCCGGGGCAGACGTGCGTCATCGACAATCCGCAGGCGGGGGCGTGGTACGTCCTGGTGGCCAGCGAGTCCGCGCTCGATGGAGTCGTCCGGGCCACGACCTCCTCCGGCATCCCACTCATGGCTCCGGGGTTCGAGGAGCAGCCATTCGCCGGGGCCCCTGGCCTGGAGCGGGTGTGGAAGGTCGAGGTTCCAGCCGGGCTCAGCGACTTCCGGGTGGTGCTCAGCGGCGGAACGGGGAACGCGGACCTGTACGTGAAGCACGGCGAGGTCCCGGGCACGACGTACGACTGCGCGTCCACCCGCCCCAACAACGAGGAGCACTGCGAGTTCGCCAACCCGCAGCCGGGCACCTGGTACGTGGCCGTTCGCGGCACCGAAGCCTTTACGAATGCCCGTCTGGTCACGACCTTCGCGAGCACTCCCGGTGAGGGCGTGAGGGCGCTGGCCAGTGGGGAGAACGTGGTGGCGTTCGAGGGCAAGTCAGGCTCCGTCCAGTACTTCAAGGTGGAGGTGCCGGAAGGAAAGAACCGGCTGGTGGTGGGCATGTCGGGCGGCCGCGGCAACGCGGACCTCGCGGTCAGCCGGGGCGTGCGCCCGACGCTGACGGCGGCGGACTGCCGGAGCCAGAGTCTCACCAGCCTGGACGTCTGCGTCTTCGAGAACCCGGTGCCAGGAACGTGGCTCATTCGCGTTGACGGGGCGACGGACTTCAAGGACGTGGTGCTGACCGCCCGGTACAGCGTGACCAACGAAATCATCCCGATGACGCTGGGCACCCCGGTTCCGAACCTCTACCTCGGCCCCAGCGAAGCCCTGGTCTTCTCCGTCACGATTGCCTCGAGCTCGGACTTCGTGCGTCTCGACGTCCAGTCGGGAGTGAATCCCGCCACCGACGTGCGCTTCGCGGACATGAGCTACAACAACGTCTTCACCTGCAACACGTCCGGTCGCTTCACGCAGTGCCTGGACTCCTTCAACTCCAGCTCCCCGGGGCAGCGGCGCATCTCGGTCAAATCCAAGACGCCGGCGACCGCATCCTGGGGAAACATGGTCACCATCAACGATGGCATCGATGGCTGGAACGATGACACGACCTTCGCGTCCTTGATGAATGGCGTGGCCGCGACGGAGCTGACCGGCAACGGCCAGTTCAAGATCGAGGTGCCGTCCGGCGCGACGAAGCTGACCATCACCACCCGTGGACCGACGGGGACGTCGAGCGACCCGGGGCAGCTCTCCCTGTACGTCAAGGGGCTCAAGCCCGCATCGAGCTCGCAGTACACCTGTGCTTCGACGGCGACGGGCATCTCGCAGGGGTGCAGTTGGACGACCCCGACGGCGGGGACCTGGTACCTCGCGACCTATTGGACCAGTGGTAGCTACGACGTGAAGGCCACGTTCGAGTAGCCGGACGGAGGGCCTGGACGCCGCGGTGGCTTCCAGGCCCCTTCCGGCTTCGGCTCTGAGGCCGCTTGGGGAGCGGCCGCCCGCCTCCCTGGGGGAGGGACCCGGTTTCTCTTAGCGGTTATCGGGATTCCACCGTTGGGCTAGAAGGTGGGCATGCTCCGCTCGCCCCTCCTCGTCCTGGCTCTCTTGGCAACGATCGCGGTCGCCACCGCCTGCTCCTCGTCGGAGCCGGTACCGGACCCGGACCCGGGTCCGGTACCGGGCTCCCCGAACGTCCTGCGTTTCGACGCGACCCCCGGGACCATCGCTCAGGGCGGGTCCGCCGAGCTGTCCTGGGAGGTCACCGGCGCACAGAACGTTTCCATCGATAACGGCGTGGGTGAAGTGAGCGGACGCTCGGTGCGGGTCAGCCCGACAGCGACGACGACGTACAGGCTCACGGCGACCAACGAGCGCGGCAGCACCACCGCGAACACCACGGTCGCGGTGAGCACGTCCGGTGGGGCGACTCTCTCCGGGAACCTCACGACGCGCACGCTCACGCTCGCGGGCTCGCCGTACCAGGTGACCGGAAATCTGACGGTGCCGGCGGGGAACCGGCTCACCGTCGAGCCCGGCGTCCGCCTGGTCTTCATGGGGCACTTCAAGCTCGCCGTGTATGGGCGAATCACCGCGCAGGGCACCGCCGCGAGCCCCATCGTCTTCACCGCCGGCAATCCCACCACCGGCTGGGCCGGACTGCGGCTGGCGGCGACGTCGGATGCCGGGTCGGACACCCTCGAACGCTGCATCTTCGAGTACGGCAACAAGGACGGCGGTCAGAACGGCATGGGCGAGGATGGCTCCTACTCCGAGGACGCCGGTGGCGCGCTCTGGATTGGTTCGCGCGCGAACGTGAACGTGAACTACAACGAGTTCCGCTTCAACAAGGCGCCCACGTACGCTGGCGCGCTCATGCTGATTGCGCCGACCAGCTCGGGTGTCGCCACCGGGAACAACTTCCACGACAACGAGTGCACCGGTCCGCGAACCCAGTTCGGGGGCGTGGGCGGGGCGGTCAACACCGCGCACCTCTCGGCGGACAACCAGTGGACGTTCCGTGGCGGCGAGTTCCGCAACAACAAGGCCCAGGAGGGCGGGGGACTCTACTTCTTCGACAGCAACGTGACGCTCGACGGGATTGCGATGTCGGGCAACACCCCGCGGAACTGGGCGACGCCGGAGCCGCAGCGGCTGACGGTCATCAACACGCCGAGGTAGCTCTCAGCGAGCGGAGGACGGCTCCGGTGAGAGCCGCGGCGGCCCCCACACCTTCGTGTACCCGTCGAGGCTGGTGGTTGCCACGCGCTGGCCGTCCGGGCTGAAGGCCACGGCCCGGACGGTGTTGCCGAGCTTGAACGTCTGGAGTTCACGCGCGGCCACGGCGTCCCAGAGGCGGGCGACGTGATCATTCCCACCCGTGACGAGGCGCTGGCCGTCCGGGCTGAAGTCCACGGCGCCGTACTCGGTCTCGGGAATCGTCAGGAGGGGCTTGCCCGTGGCGAGTTCCCAGAGCTGCCCGGGGCCTCCACTTGTGAAGAGGCGCTGGCCATCCGGACTGAAGGTCAGGCTCTTGATCCAGTCGAGCTGCAGGTTCGCGAGCTCCTCTCCCGATGCCACCTCCCACACCTGTGCGGCGAAGTTGCTGTCCAGATGATGTCCGCTGCAGGCGGCGAGGCGGCGGCCGTCCGGACTGAAGGCCAGCTCGTGCACCCTGGAGCGCTGGCCCTTCAGCTGCTTGAGCTGCTTGCCCGAGTCCACGTCCCACACCGAATAGCGGTTGGACCGAGCATCCTCGCCGGTCCATGCGGCGAGGAAGCGCCCATCGGAGCTGAACTGGTGGAAGTTGGAGGGCTTCCGGGTGGCGAAGCTGGAGCTCCGCTTGCCGGTGGCCACGTCCCACACGCGCACCTTCTGGTCACTGGCCACGGTGATGAGGAGCTGGCCATCTCCGCTGAAGGCCAGGGCGTGGATTGGCGCATAGGGGCGGTCCGCGGACTCGGGGCCGTGGCGCAGGAGCCGGAGCTCCTTGCCGGTGGTCGCGTCCCAGAGGCGGACGGTCGCGTAGGCCTCTCCAGTGGCGATGTGCCGGCCATCGGAGCTGAAGGCGAAGACCTTCATGTCGGGCAGCCCCAGGGAGTCTTCAGGGGCGAGCTGCGCCAACGGCTGTCTCGTGCCCGGGTCCCAGAGCTGGATGTTCCGGCGCTCGGGCGTGGACTCCGTCAGGAAGACGGTCGCCAGCCTGCGTCCATCGGGGCTGAACCAGAGCCGGGTGGGGGCCTGGGTGTGCTTCACCGAGGCGAGCTCCTCCCACGGGGCCTCCGGAGGGCTCTCGGAGGCGGGAGGCTGGGCCGCGGCCTCTTTGCTCGCCCACGCCATGCCCAGCGAGGACACCACCAGGCCCGCGGTCTGCAGCTCATCCATCTTCGGCCCTCCCATGGTTCCAGAGCATAAGCGGGGGAGGCCTGTTGAAGGCGAGGACTGGTGCGGAGGGGCCGAGGAGAGCCGCTGAGGGGCCGTCCGAGTGGTGCGCCCGCAAGTCAAGGTTGGCGGCGCGGCGCGCATCTGGCAGTGGAGAGGCCCGAAGCGCATCCGCTTCCCGCAGGACCTTCCGAGTCTGCCTATTGCGGCGTTCTCATAGGACGCCACTGGCGCGCCTCCCGCCGACGCATGGACAAGAGGACAGGAGGCCTCCTATATCCGTGTGGATGACGACCGGCCCATGGACGCTCTGGCTGTATTGGGAAGGAGTGATGCCCGCTTACATCCAGCTCTGCTCAGAGCTGCTGCAGGCCTTCCATCCCAACGCGGTGCTGGTGGTGCCGGAGACACTTTCGCGGTACGGCATCGATTCCGCGAAGCTCTCGCACATGCACGTCGCCCAGCGGTCGGACTGCATCCGGACCGCGCTGCTGCACGACTTCGGCGGAATGTGGTGCGACATCGATTGCATCCCGCTCCGGACGTTCGAGCTGCTCTATCGCCTGGCGGAGAAATCCAGCGTCGGCTTCGCGTCCTACGACTCGACGGATGACACCATCGGCTATGGCTTCACGGCGTCACTGCCGCGCGCCCCCGTCATCGCCAGGCAGCACGAACAGGTGATGGCCGTCGTCAACTCCGGCAGGGCGCCACGGTGGCTGGAGGTCAGCACCGAGCCGCTGACACAGATTGTCCGGGAGGTAGGGCGGGAGAACATGCCCCTGCTGCCGCTGTATCTCACGCAACCTGTCGTCTGGCATGAGCAACAGCGGTTCAGCGTGCGGGGGAGTGACGAGGAGCATCGGAAGCACCTGGCCGGAAACCCGTCTGCGTTCTGCTACATGCTCAGCAACCAGTGCATGGCCGATGACGTGAAGCGTTTGACGAGGCATGAGTTGCTGACGTCGGACCGCTTCATCTCCTTCCTGTTCCGCGAGTCCGCTTCCCGCGCGAGGGCACTGCGCGGCAACGTCCTGGCCAGGGGCAAAGCGGTCATGACCCTCAACCTGTACGGCGACGGGCTGCGGCAGACGCTTCGGGATTCGCAGCGGGCAGCGGCCGAACGATGGGGCGCTGAGTACGTCGAGATCACCCGGCCGATGTACTCCTGGCCAGATGCCTACTGGGAGAAGCTCAATCTGGATCGCCACGCCCAGTCCTACGAGCGCGTCGTCTTCCTGGACCGGGACGTGATGGTGCGCGCTGATTGCCCCAGCCCGTTCGAGCTCGTGCCAGCCGAGTCCTTCGGCGGCATCTGCTCCGAGCAGGAGGGCCACCAACTTCGAGAAAACGTCGAAGCGAAGATGGAGCACCTCTACCGTTCGGTGGGTGTCGCTCTCGACTACGAGCGGGAGTACCTCAACTCAGGCGTCCTGGTCTTCTCTCCCCGCGAGCACGGCAACGTCTTCGATGCGGCTCGTTACATTCACATGCTGACCCACGAACGCTCGTGGGAGGTCTACGACCAGGGGTGTATCAGCCTCGCGCTCAAGTTCACGCAGACGCCGCTGCACGTCCTGCCGCCAACCTTCAACCGCTGTGGCGCGAGGCTCTGGTACCACTGGACGCCGCGGATGGATGATTACGTGTGGCACTTCTGCGGGAGCAAGAACGTCACGCACATGGACAACACGCTCTGGCGGGAAGTTGGCGCCACCGGAGATTAGTCGCGCCAGCCGGGTACACTGGTACTTGAGTCGCACGCCTGCCCAACTCGGGCGGGCGCCACGGCTCGAGGTGGTGCTCGGCATGGGCCCTGGTTGCCACTGCGCACCGGGAATAGACCGTAGCCGAGCACCTACTCTGAGCCCGGGGGGGCAAGCTCTTCCGGAAGGGGCGTCCGAAGAAACCTCGTACCACTTGGCAACTGAATAACCTGAAAGCCTTGACCCGCGATTTTGACAAGATCCCCGTCAGAGGCTTGCCCGCTGACTAGCCATTTATCCGCCTCCTCTTGCGTCGGAAATGCTTGAGCAATAGGGACGCTGAATGCCGGGTCGAAAAACTCGTGATAGTATTTTAAGAAGTCATCCAGCTTTTTGGTTCGACGTATGTAGAGCAGGGAAATGGCGGCGAGCTGAATTGTTGATTCTTCTTTCGAGCCGGGCGGATGGTTTTTGCTTGCCGCATCAAGGGTTCGGAGAATTGAATCCATGTCGAATTCTTTTATGGCTGTCATTTGTGTCCACCTTTCGTTGCTCAAAGAGCGAAGGGAGCGAGAACCAGCGCGCCAGTGCCGCCAGTTGCAACAATGAAGGCGACGCCCGCGACGACAACGACTGTTCCAATGGCTACCTCGGTCTTGTGCTCCCTCAACCACTCAAGTGCGCTGTCAATACTTGAGAAATGGAGAGGCTCGCCTTCGCCTTTTCGTGATTGTTGCTGTGTTTCATTGATGCAGTCCATGTACTCTCTTCGGCATTCCTCAGTGCAATACTCGTGGTGTTTGCCTGAGCCCCTTTTGATGCTCGTCAGTGGAGGAGCGGAGTTCCAGCATTTGTCGAAACACTGAATATGCTCGGCGTCGCAATTGCGTCCGCCAGATCCACCAATTCCGCTAGTCCCCTCTGAGATGACATAGACGCGGCGCTCGGGGCGTTGGGCATGAGAACATCCGCTAACTGTCACCGCGAAAGGGAGTGCCAATGCGCTAACGACAATGAGCAGCAATCGCTTTCGCCGGGCCCTTTCGGATATGCATGTTTGCCGCATGTTTCGCGCCTCGCGTCCTTCGTGGCTTCCCAGGCAATCAGGACACTATCGGGGCACGTGGATCAGAGTTGCGTCGCGTTCAAGGGCGCTCGTTTGTCGGCTCATGGACACTGTGCGCTCAGTGCCACTCGGCGCAGGCATACCCGACGGCCCAGAGTGGCGTACAGCATGGATCCGCTCATCGGTGTCTGGAGTCATCTTGATCGGGGCTCGTGGCAGTGGGCCGTTGGCGTATCACGACGTGCTCCAAGGCCCGCATGACGTGTCACGCCCGCCTGACCCAGTCAGCCTTACCCCACCAGGGCGCAGACTGCGTCCAGGCGCCCACGGGCTGCTCGTGAGCCCCGGAAGGTCGAGGGAACCCTGGAGGCTCGCGTCCGCGCGTCCTGCTTGGGGCGCTCTGTCGCCTTGTCCGTGGGTTTGATTCACGCAGCGAGCATTGGGCGCTCCGTCCACCGCGCTGCTGGAAGGGCTGCCCACGGCGGCCTAGTAATCCGTGCCGTCAGCGCGCTTGCCGGGAGAGGACGTCAGGCCCGAGGGGAATTCGGTGTGCGGGATGAAGCTCGCGTCCGGGTTCCCGTCGGACGCGCGGTTCACGGAGACGTTCTGCACGGTGGAGGTGTAGTCGTACCGGCTGACCTCGCTGCCGGCGTTCGGCATCCGGAGCCGCACGGCGTCAGTGCTGTTGCTCAGGCCGAGGGTGTTCTGGTTGCTGGAGGCCGCCGCCGCGTTGGTCAGCCCTGCCGGAATCCCCGCCGCGCCGCCAAAGACGACGTAGCCCTTGCCCGCTCCCATCCGCGTGCCGGCCGGGAAGACGTGACGCACGACATTGTTGCTGGAGTCCCACAGGCCCCAGCCGGAGATGTCCACCTCGAAGGGGCTCGCGTTGACGATCTCCACGAACTCATAGGCTTGGTTGAGGCTGCCGTTGACGAGGGGCTCGTGGGCGAGGACCTCGTTGATGAACACGCGTCCGGGGCCCCGGATGAGCGTTAGCGCCGCGTCGCTCATGTCGGAGCGATTCTGGTTGGACGCGTCCACCACGCGCACGCGCACGGTGGTGGAGTCGATGTCCGGTAGCATCCACGAATGGCTGCCTGTCGCGGCCGGCACGGAGGCCGCCAGCACGTCCCAGTTTGCGCCGTCGTTGATGGACGTCTCCACCCGCACCTGCTCCACGCCGAACGACTTCCAGGTGATGGTGAGCGGGGTGCCTGCCTGGTACGCGCCACCCTGCGGTGACTTGAGCCGGAGGAAGGGGCCCGTCTCCGCGCTGAACGCATACGCGCTGGTGGCGGGGCGGTGGTCGCTCAGCGTGTTCAGGTAGTCCGGCACCCAATTGTCCGCGTAGATGACGCGGGCCGAGCCCGCCACGTAGCGGGCCGCTGCCTCGTTGCTGGCCAGCGTGTGGTCCACCATGTTTTCGAACCCGATGGAGGTGTCATCCCCTGCGAGTGACAGCTCCCGGGTGATGAAGGTGTACCGCTCCGCGTCCGAGACGAAGTCCTGGTAGGGCGTGGGCAGCGGCGCGCCGGAGCCGGGGTCCAGGGTGATGGACTCGTCCACGTCGTCATTCCAGTCACCCACCACGAAGACGTGCTGCGTGGGCAGGTTCTGGTCGAGGTACGCCTTCAGCGCGGCGCTCGCGCGCTGGCGTGCGTCGCGGGGGCCCGTGGGGTCGGCGCTCTCGGCGCGCATGTGGACCACGATGACCGTGAGCGGCGTCTCGACACCCTGAATTTCCGTGGTGAACTCCACGAGCAGGGGCGGGCGGTTGCTGAAGTCCGGCAGGTTCGCCGCGTCGTTCAGGATGAGCTTCGCGGACTTGAAGGTGAGCGAGGTGTCATAGAGCACGCCCAGCTTCTGGCTGCTGTTGCCGTAGGGGGACGTGCCTCCGGTGATGAAGGACGCGTTGTTGGAGAGGAAGCCGTTGAAGCCGGGGAGCTGGGACTTGAGGACCTCGAAGTCGGCCGTGTCCACCATCTCCACCATGCCCCACACGTTGGCGCCCGCGTCGCGCATGACGTCGCGCGCGTAGGCAATCTGCCGGTCGTCGGACGTGCCACCGTCGGAGGAGGAGTTCGCGGGCCCGCGCGTGTTGTCGCCGAAGTAGGTGATGTTGAACTGGCCCACGGTGAACACGGGGGCGCCCGGGTCGCGCACGGTGAGCGACAGCTCCCGCAAGTCCGTCTGCGCATCCGCGTCCTGCAGGGTGACGGTGAAGGTGGAGGTCCCCGCCGAGGCCGGCGCCCCGGAGAGCACGCCCGCAGAAGACAGGCTGAGCCCGGAGGGCAGGGTGCCCGCGGTGACGCTCCAGGACAGCGGAGCCCGTCCGCCCGAGGCAGTGAGGGTGAACGTGTACGGTTCACCTCGCGTGCCCTGCGGCAGCGCGCCGGTGGTGATGGCGAATCGCTCGAGGACGATGAAGGTGACGGAGCGCGTGGCCGTCACGCCGTTCGCATCCGTGGCGGTGAGGTCGAAGGTGAAGGTGCCGGCCTGGCTGAGCGTGCCTTGGAGGACGCCGCTCGCCAGCGTCAGCCCCGGGGGCAGCGTGCCGGAGGTGAAGGTGAAGGGCGCCTTGCCTCCAGTGACGGTGAGCGTCGCCGACACGTCGTCACCCACCTCGCGCGTCGGGGCAGGGACCTCGGCGAGGGTGGGGAGCGCGTACGGCGTGAGGGCGAGCGGCGCGGTGACCCGCACGCCCGTGGTGTCCCCCACGGTGATGTTGAACGAGGCCGCCGTGGTCTCCGACGGAGTGCCGGTCAGCACGCCCTCCGCCGTGAGCGTCAGACCCGTGGGCAGCGCGCCCTCCGTGAGCGCCCACGTATAGGGAGGCACGCCGCCAGTCGCCAGCAGCGGGGCCGAGTACGGACGGCCCACGTAGGCATCCGGCAGGGCCTGGGTGTTGAGGTTCAGGTGCGCGCCGGGGCCGGCGTCCGAGCCCGCGTCCGTGCCGGCGTCCGAGCCCGCATCCGTGCCAGCGTCCGTTCCTGGATCCGTGCCAGCGTCCGTTCCTGCATCCGTGCCGGAGTCCGCGCCCGGGCCCGCGTCCGTGGTGACTCCGCTGTCCACCGGGTCTGGCGTGGGGGTCGGGTCGGAGCAGGCGGTCAGCAGGAGGAGGACGAACAGCGGCGCCAGCGCGCGGGGGGACGACATGGGCTACTCCGGGGCGGGGAACGAAGCTCGAAGAAGGCGGCCACTCTAGTCCGGTTCGCCCGGGGCACGCGCGGAACCTGGACGGCGGAAGGGGAGGGCTCCGGCGTCCCAGGCGGCCTGCCGCACGCGGGAGGTTCCGGGCTCGTCAGTCCCGTTCTGGGGCCGGCGTCAGCGGGCGTGGACCGCGACGGCAGCGGATGGAAAGAGGACCGATGCAACCCCGGAAGAAGAGTTCCCTCCCCGTGCCACCCTTCCTGGACTTCTCGGAGGCCCTGGCGGGACGCGAGGCGCGGGCCTTCGGCATTGGCCCCGAGCAGGACCTGTGGGTCCTCGCAGGCGACGAGGTGCTCCGCTTCGGCGGAACCGGCGCTCCTCCAGCGAGGTTGCTCCTGCCCGGGACGCATCGCCACGTCCACTACGTCCAGCCCCTTCCCGGTGGCGAGGTGGTGCTGGTCGACGGACGGTGTCGCTACATCGCGAAGGACCAGCACGAGCGCAACGCCGCCGTCTACACGCA
Organism: Pyxidicoccus trucidator; assembly: GCF_010894435.1. NCBI lineage: Bacteria > Pseudomonadati > Myxococcota > Myxococcia > Myxococcales > Myxococcaceae > Pyxidicoccus > Pyxidicoccus trucidator. The sequence continues at coordinate 119,552 of NZ_JAAIXZ010000010.1, forward strand.
CGAGGGAACCCTGGCACGGGAGTTCACGCTGGGCGACGGCATCCAGGAAGTGCAGGCCACTTCCGAGGGCCGGCTCTGGGTGAGCTACTTCGATGAAGGCGTCATCGGGAACTACGGGTGGCGGCATGGAGGCGGGGACAACGCGCCCATCGGGCAGGCCGGGCTGGTGCTCTTCGATGCCGCGGGGCAACGGCTGTCCGCCTACGACTCGGTAGCCGCGGGGACGGACATCATCGTGGACTGCTACGCGCTCAACGTCGCTTCCGATGACGAGACGTGGCTCTGCTTCTACACGGACTTCCCGCTCGTCCGTCTGCGCTCCGGTGAGGCGCCCTTGGTCTGGGAGACGCCAGTCCGCGGCGTGCGCGCGCTCGCCGTCAATGCCACGCACGTCCTGTTCGGCGGCTCGTACAAGTCCCCTGGGGACTTCCAGCTCTACCGGCTGCACGACAAGGGAGTCCGCCGTCTGCGCCCGGTACGCTCCCTCGAGCTCACGGATGAGGCCGGCACTCCCTGGAAGCCCACCTGGCTGAGCGGGCGGGGCCCATGGATGTACGGCATCGAGGGGACACGGGCCTTCCGAATCGACGTGGACACCCTGGTGGTCGCTGTCGACTCCTGGCACTCCGGGACGTCGCGGCTGGAAGGACTGGGGGACGCTTCCTGAAGCCCGGCGCGTGCGTGCTAAGCACGCGCCATGCGAACCGCCCTCTCCGTTCCCGTCCTCCTCGCGCTCGCGACCGGCTGTGCCACCGGTCGCGGCGCCGCGCCCTCGCAGCCCGAGGCCGCTCCCACCGCCGAGGCTGCTCCCGCCGCCGAGGCGCCTCGCGCTCCCGCGCCGGAGAAGAAGTTCTCCATGCGCATGTACTACATGGCCTTCTTGAAGCGCGGGCCGGCGTGGACGAAGGAGCGCACGCCCGAGGCCATCGAAGCCGGCAAGGGGCACATGGCCAACATCGATCGGCTCGCGAGGTGCGGGAAGCTCCTCATCGCCGGCCCCTTCGATGTGCCGGCCGATGCGCCGCCAGACGCCATGGCCGGCATCTTCATCTTCGACGTCGCCACCCGTGAGGAGGCAGTCGCCCTCACCGCGCAGGACCCGGCCGTGAAGGCCGGCCGCTTCGCCATCGACGTGCTGCCCTGGTACGGCCCCACTGGCCTCACGTACGAGGGCCACATCCCCGCCGAGCCCGGCCTGTCCTGCACGCCGTAGCCGCTCGCGAGCGTGTCGGCCCCTGGCTCAGTGGATGCCGGGGGCCGCCTCTCCCGCGCCCTCGTGCCGCGGGGCCGGCGCTTCGCTCCGCGCGTACTGGGCCATGCCTCCGAAGTCCAACATGGTGCAGGGCTCGTCCCCGACCACCCAGGCGTCATGGCCGGGCGGGATGCTGACCATGTCCCCCGCGACGACCTCCGCCCGCGTGCCGTCATCCATGACGATGGCCAGCCGGCCGGAGAGGACGTAGCCCGCGTGGGCGACCTGGCAGCTCTCCGTGCCCGCGATGGGCTTGACGTCCTGGGACCACTTCCAGCCCGGCTCGAAGACGGCCATTCCCACGGCGGCGCCGTCACCGAAGTTGAAGATGTCCGCATGGCCGTGCGCCACGAAGGGCCGGCGCTCGTCCGGTGCCGAGACGTGCTTGATGGTGAGCTCACTCATGGCGCATTCCTCCGCGTCCCGTGGGCGGAGCACTCCATGTGCTCCTGCTCCCACGCGGCCGCCCCTGTGTCTCCAATTGGAAACTAGGGGCGAGCCGGGACGACGGCAGCGCTCAGGTGAGGAACTCCAGGTTCATGGACAGGCCGGCGTCGAACTCCGGCGCCTGCCGGAGCTGCTCCAGTACGACTTGCGTGCAGTGGAGCGTCACCTGCGCATGGGTGCCCGGGTCGCTGATCCACCGCACCGCGCTCATCAGGTGCCGTGCCCGGAGGAACCCCAGCACTGCGTCGCGGAAACGGCGGCCCTCCTCGCACCCGGCCGCATAGAGGTGCGAGCGGTCCAGGGCAGGCGAGGAGGCTGCCGCCCGGCTGCTCCGCCCGCGCGAGGACAGCGACCTCGACGGCCGGGGACTTTCTCGGGGTAGGACGATGGCTTCAATCCACATCGCTTCACCCTCCGTGCGTCAGGCCGTGCAGCCTGCTTGAAGATTATCGGATAGGACGCGTCCAGGTTTCTCAAGTTCGTATTCGCCCTGGAGGGTGGGGCCGAGCGACCCCAATGGCACGGGTGGGCCGTAAGGCCCCCGCTCGCCGCCCCGGAGAGGAGGCAGGCCTCCAAGCGCCCGCCTGCCTGGCTGCTCTGCCGAAAATGGCATCGGCGCCGGGAGTTCCAGGCACTTGTGGGAGGCGCACCTCGGTGAACCCCGTGGGGCTCCTGCCATGCGGGCCGCCACTTCCTACCTTGACGGGTATGAAGTCCACGCGTCGCCAACTCCCGGTCTACGTACCCCCGCGCACGGTGTGGGCCGTGGGGCTCCAGGTCCTGCTGCTCGGCTTGTGTTGGGTCGCCATCCGGCAGTTGTACCCGGTGCTCACGTTGCTGGCCGTCGTGCTGCTGCTGTCCATCGCCCTGGACCCGCTGGTGCGGCAGCTGGAGCGCTGGAAGGTGAAGCGGGGGCTGGGCGTGGCCATCGTCGCGCTGCTGCTGCTCGGCATCATGGGCCTGCTGGTGGGCACGCTGGTGCCCATGCTGGTGCAGCAGCTCCAGGCGCTCGCGCAGTCCGCGCCGGAGCGCATCCAGCAGCTCGTCCAGTCGGAGTGGGCTCAGGAGCTGAACCGGAGATACGGGGTGCAGATCCGCGCGGAGGACCTGATTCGCTTCGAGCCGGCAGACCTGGCGGGCCGGGCCATCGGCGTCCTCTCGTCCACGCTGGGGCTGGTGGCGGCGGGCATCACCGTGGTGGCCCTCACCGTCTTCAGCCTGCTGTTCGGCGCGGACCTCTACGAGAGCATCCTCCAGTGGGTCTCACCCCGGCGCCAGCCGCGCGTGCGCTTGCTGGTGGGGCGGATGCGCGAAGCGGTGGGCAACTACCTCGCGGGCACCCTGCTGGTGATGACCATCGGCGGCACGGTGGCGGCCACCGTGGCCCTCATCCAGGGCGTGCCGTACTTCCTGGCGCTGGGGCTGGTGGTGATGATGCTGGGGGTCATCCCCTACATCGGCAGCGTCATCAGCGCGGTGCTGGTGGCCTTCACCACGTTCGCCACCCTGGGGCTCAAGCCCGCGCTCATCGCGCTGGCCATCTTCATCGGGTACCAGCAGCTCGAGTCCAACGTGCTCAGCCCCGTCATCCAGCGGCGGGCCATCCGGATGAACCCGCTGCTCATCTCCATCGTCGCGCTCTGCGGTGGGGCGCTGGCGGGCCTGGCCGGCGTCGTGCTCTCCGTGCCGCTGGCCGCCGCGGTCCAGGTGCTCGTGCAGGAGGTCCTCAGGGACCGCCATGAGGGCTGGACGCGGGCGCATCACCGCGAGCTGGCACAGCGGGAGACGGGGCGCGGCGCGGTGGAGGAGGGGCTCCTGTACGGGCCCGGGGAGGCGCCCCCCGCCGCGCCGATGGGCAAGCCGGAGCAGCACACCGACGCTCCGGAGCGTCACGGCCGTCACTGAGGCCGCCAGGGCCGTCAGGAAAATGCGAAGGGCCCCCGGAGTGCTTCCCGGGAGCCCTTCCCCTACTCAGCCATCACCCCGGTCTGGAGCCCACCCCGGCACGGAGCCGGGGCGGGAGACCGGCGTGGGGCTTCAGCGCTCCGCCGGAGCGGCGCGGCCCTGCGAGGTGCTCTTCTTGCCAGACGGCCCGGCCGCCACGGCCGCGCCGACGCCGAACACCAGGTCGTCACGGTCGTTGTAGCTGCCGGAGGTGCAGGCGCTGGCCGTGCCGCCGTAGCGGAACTGCGCGCGGATGGCGTGCGTGCCCGCCGCGCCCAGGGTGAACGTGTGCGTGAAGACGCGCGCCACGCCGCCCGCGGTGCAGGCCTGGTTGGTGCTCAGCGCCGTCCAGGCCGGGGTCCCCACATTCGTCGTGTAGTAGAGGTCGAACCGGTCCGTCGTACCCCAGCACCAGGCCGTCACTTCCACAGTGACCTGCTTGCCAGCGGCGAACGGGCCGTTGTCCACCGTCTTGATGACCACCCGGTCAATGCTCTCGTCGGAGTGGTACGTGCCGCTGCTGCCATCCGCGCACGAGTCATTGAGGGTGTTGGGCTGGTTGGGCTCGGCGCCGCCGGACAGCGTGCCGCGGCCGTTGACCAGCGTGGTGCCCGTGTCGCAGCCGCAGACCGTGCCGCAGGCAGGAGCCTGGCGGGCAGTGTCGAAGGCGGCGGCGACCGGCGTGCACACGTTGGAGGTGGTGAAGCTGCGCGCCGTGCTGTAGGCGCCCGTGCCGCAGGTGTCCGCCGCGCGGGCCCGCCAGTAGTACGCGGTGGAGCTGGAGAGGGCCGGAGTCACCGTCCAGGCGCTGGCCGCCAGCGTGTTGTTGGAGCGCACCACGTTGGTGAAGGCCGAGTCGGTGGCGACCTGCACTTCGTAGCGGGTGGCACCCGCCACGTCGCTCCAGTCGAGCGCCGCGGAGGTGGCGACGCCCGTGGCGCCGTCGGCCGGGGTGCTCAGCGTCGGAGCGGCCAGGGTGACGCAGCCGCGCGTGGTGAAGCTGAACGTCGAGGACCACGCGCCCGTGCCGCCGCACGAGTTCTTCGCCCTCACGCGCCAGAAGTACGAGGCGTTGGTGGAGAGCACGGGAGAGACGCTCCAGTTGCTGGCCGCCAGCGTGGTGGCGGTGGCCACGACGTTGGTGAAGGCGGAGTCCGTGGCGACCTGGACCTCATACGTGGAGGCACCCGACACGTCCGCCCAGTCCAGCGCGGCGGCCGGCTCGACGCCGGTGGCGCCGTTGGCGGGGGTGGACAGGGTGGCGGCGCCCGGCGCGGTGCAGGCCGGCGTGGCGCAGCTGCAAGTGCTGGCGGGACCGTAGCAGGCGCTCGAGGAGGCCGGGACGACGGAGTAGCAGTACTGCCGGCCGTTGGCGACCTCGGTGTCGGTGTAGCTGGTGCCGGTGACGGTGGCGACCTTGGCCTTGCCGAAGTCACAGCCGGCGAAGCCCTCCGTCTTCATCACCCAGTACTGGGAGGCGCCCGCGGACGCCGTCCAGTTGAGGGCCACCTGGCCGTCACCCGCCGTGGCGGTGTGCGTCGGGGCGGCCGTGGGGCCGGCGGCGCAGCCCGCGTTGACCGGGGCCGGCGTGGAGCAGGCGATGTTGTGGCGGTTGTAGGCGGCGTAGATGGCCGTCATGTGCGGCGTGCCGTCATTCAGGTTGCCGTTGTCGTCGTCCGCGGCCAGCCACTGCATGTAGCCGTTGGTGGCGCCACAGCCGTCGGAGGTGCCGGCGGTGCAGTTACAGCCGTGCCACGTGCCGATGTTGCCGCTGCCCTGGTAGAAGACCTTGTTGCCGACGATGAAGGCGGTGTTGGAGTCGTAGTTGAAGGGCGCCGCCGTCAAGTCACGCGTGACGAGGTCCCAGGCGGCCTGGCGCGCGGGAGACGCGGCGCAGTGCACCTGACGGCCGCAGGGGCCGGTGCTGGCGCTGCACATGGGGCACACGAAGTTCTGCGGCGTGGCCGGGACGTTGTTCACGCTGGCCGCCCAGTCCGCGTCGCGCACACCGGAGCACTTGGTGTTGCACCACGACTGGCCGGAGACCTGGGCCTCCTGCTGGTTGTAGCCGCTGCCGTCCGGCGTCAGGCCGCAACCGCGGTTGCTGGTCTGGAAGAAGCCGTAGCCGACGCAGGACGTCTGCAGGCGGTAGATGGCCGCGATGTCCGCGTAGCCCTCGGAGGAGTTGGACAGGGTGCCGTTGGCGTCGAAGTCGTCCATGCCATGGCCCCACTCGTGGTCGAACACGGCGCCAATCTCACCGGTGTTCCGGCAGCCACCGCCGCTGCGGTAGAAGTTGACGGACGAGCCGTTCCAGAAGGCGTTGCAGGTGCTGTTGATGTTGACGTTGGAGACCAGCTGGGTGGACGACAGCCAGCTGTTGGTCGGGATCCAGCCGCGAGCCTGCTCGGCCAGCTTGCCCAGCTCGTAGAAGCTGGAGCGCGCCGCCGCGGTGTTGCCCGCGGAGGTGCCGGCGGGCACGGTGCAGTCGTGGTCGTTGTTCACGCCACCCAGGTTGATGTTGCCCGTGCCGGAGCTGACGCTGATGGCGCCGCAGCTGTCGGCGACGCGGACGTGCTTGCCGGCCAGCGTGGTGGTGACGGTGCCGGAGCTGTAGTTGAAGATGCCTGCGGAGTCCGTGAAGTTGTTGGGCGACGCCAGGCCGGTGTTGGCCCACGGCATGGGCGTGTTGGGCTGCATGGTGCCGCAGACCGTGTTGTCGGCGCAGGTGCCGATGTTGGTGGTCGGGTAGACGCCGCCGGTGATCTGCGCGTCGAAGTAGTGGTTGTCGTCCTCGATGGCGAGGACCTCGGCCGTCTGGGCGTCGACAGTCACCTTCCAGCGCTGCTGGGCGTCCGGGTCCTGGAAGCCGTAGGCGTAGACGAGCTGGTGGGCGTAGCCGGTGCCGACGGCGCCGTTGAACGCCTCACCCTGACGGGAGACGGGGGCGAGCTCGAGCGTGGGCTGCTGCCACAGCTGCTGCGGGGTGGTGAGCAGGCCGATGAAGCCATTGCCAGCCACCAGCGCGTCTGCCGGAGCGAACGCGGGGCGGGTGTCGATGCCGACGTTGGCCCAGGCCTCGGTGCCCAGGAGGATGAGGTTACCGTGGCTGATGGTGGCGGCCACGCGCGCGTGGCGCACGGCGATGCCGTTGACCTGCTGCGGGATGTGCACCTGCCAGAGGTGCTCGGCCACCTGCGTGACGCGGGGCTCGCCCAGCTGCATCAGGTCGATGTTGAAGGCGGTCTGGTTGTCCGCGATGAACTTGAGGACGAGGTCCTCGACGACGGTGGCGTCGACATCGGCGACGGAACGGCCGATGGACTCACGCACCTGGTCCAGCGTGATCTTGTTGTTGAAGCCATCACCCGGGATGAGGGGGATGGAGCCCTGCACGGCGGTGGGGGAACCGGTCCGCGGGTCGATGTAGACGTGGAAGTCCTTGCCGTTGCGGGCAAAGAAGTCATCCCAGGCATCCTCACCGGACGCGCTCATGCTCTGGCGCGCGGTGTCCAGCGGGACGTTCTGGATGGGGAGGTACAGCTCGGGTTTGAAGAAGGCCTTGCCCGCGACGGCGCTCTGCCCGCCCTCGGGGGGCTGGAACGCCCAGCTCGCTGCTCCTACGAGCAGGACGCAACATGCTGCAAACACCTTGGAATGGCGCATGCGTTTCTCCTCTACGGGGGCCCGCGGGGTACGGGCCCGCGAGGGCTCCGCGTACGGAGCCCGGAGAACGCATTAGCGGTCCTGAAATAAAAACTGAATCCACGTAATTCCCGGTGAGATCTCCGAAAGCCCAGTCTCAAGGAAAACAAGGGGTAAGAGTGTTGACTGGAAGTTACTTTCGCGCACGGATTGTGAAACCACCCAGGCCGGGGAGCATGTATCTCTCCGTCAGGACTAAATAATTATTGACTGGGTGATTCTCGCCGCTAGCGCGGCCAGATGCGCACCCAGTCGTCCTGGATGAGCTTGCCGCTGGCGCTGTCGGTGCTGCCGCTGGCCATGAAGCCGCGAGGCGCGCCGAGCGCGAGGGCGCCGGCCTCCACCCACAACAGCAGCAGCGCGGCGGCGGCGAAGGCGGGCAGGCGCGGGGCCAGCGAGGGGCGGCGTGCCGCGAGGGCGATGAGGGGCAGCAGCAGCAGCGGCAGCAGCGCGGGGAAGATGGCGAGCAGGCCGCGCGTGTAGCCGAAGAAGGCGAGGGTGATGAGGGCGCGGTGCAGCACCACGGCGGTGAAGAGGGCGAAGGCGCGCCACGGCGGCAGCAACGACAGCGCGGCTCCGGCGAGCAGCAGCAGCAGCAGCGGCCACTTCAGCCAGGCCCCCTCGGGGACGAAGAGGTCCACGGGCGCGCGGTTGCCGCTCAGGCCGGAGGGCACGTTGGACGCGCCGAAGCCCAGGCCCAGGCCGTCCAGCCAGCGGTCCAGCTTGGCCACGCACAGGCGCGCGGCGTCGGCGGGGTGCTCGCGAATCCACGCCAGCCCCTCGGCATAGCCGTGCAGCAGCAGGCGGCGCTGGGCGGGGTTGGCCACGTCCAGGTTTCCCTCCTGGCCGAGCCGGTTCACCGAGTCCGGCGTGAAGCCGCCCGTGGCCCCGGCGTGGTTGGCCATGGCGAAGTTGATGGGGCCGTAGACGGTGACGGGGGCCAGCTCCGGCAGCGGCTCCAGCCCGGGCGTGCGCGCGTTGATGTCGCGCAGCACGCGCGCGTTGTGGACGGCCCACGGCGCCATGACGAGCGCGGAGACGAGCACCGCCGCGCCCCAGCGCACCGCCAGCGCGGGCAGCGGCGTCTTCCCCCGGTACAGCCACGCCCACGCGAGCAGGAAGGGCCAGAGGTAGAGGTGCTCGGCGCGGGTGAGCGAGCCCAGGCCCATGACGGCGCCCAGCAGCGCGGCGCCGGTCCACGTGGGCCCGGCGCGGTGCTGGAGCATCAGCGCGCAGGTGGCGGACAGGAAGAGGGCGTAGAGCACCTCGTTGCTGTACGTGGTGGAGAGCACCAGCCAGCCGAAGCTGGACGCGAAGAGGGCCGCGGCCAGCAGGCTCCAGCCGGTGCCGAGCACCTTGCGCCACCACGCCCACGTCAGGGCCACCGTGGCCGAGTTCAGCACCGCGAGGACGAGCTTGTAGGGGTACGCGCTGCCCTGGGGCTCACCCAGGACGCGGTAGAGCAGGCCCAGGGCCCAGGGGAACAGGGGCGGGTGGTAGGGCAGGGTGGCCTGGGAGGGCCGCTCGCGCGCCCAGTCGAGCGCGTACGTGTGGAAGAAGCGCGAGTCTCCGTAGAAGAAGATGGAGAAGGGCCAGTTGCGGTCGGGCACCGCCTGGAGGAACAGCCACCGCAGCAGCAGGCTGAGGCCGAACGTCGCCACGACACCCAGGGCCACCGGGTGTCGCGTCCACAGCTCCCGAGCGCTGTTGAAGAGCCGGCGCATGCCACCCCCAGGTCTGCCCGTACGTTACACAGGCCCGCGTCGCCGCGGCCAGGGGCGTGCTGGCCGGGCCCCCAGACGCTGCGCCGTGGCGTCAGCCTTCCGGGGGTGCCCGGCGGGACGAGGCCTCCCAGTCACGGGCACCCGCAGTCACGGCGGCGGGGGCGCCGAGTCCAGTGCCGCATAGCCGCGCGCCTCGGCGAACAGCCACTTCCGGAACGCGGCGAGCCCCGCGTGGTCGTCCGAGCGCGCGGGATACACGAGGTGGTACGCCTTGTCGGACTTGAGGCGCTCGGTGAAGAGCGGCACGAGCAGGCCCGCCTTCACCAGCGGGCGAATCAGCGTCGACCGGCCCAGGGCAATGCCGAGCCCTTCCACCGCCGCGCGGAGCATCGTCTCCGAGTCGTCGAAGTTGGCGACGAAGCGCTGGGGCGGGGTGCCGCCGTAGGTCTCGAACCATCTGCTCCAGGTGCCCGAGGAGCCCAGCAGGGGGAAGCGCTTCAGGGTTCGCGGGGTGGGGCGTCCCAGCCGCTCGATGAGCGCCGGACTCGCCGAGGGGGTGACCCAGTCGTCGAACAGGTGGACGGACCGCAGCCCCGGCCACTCTCCGCGTCCGAAGCGCAGTCCGGCATCGACCTCGAGGTCGCGCTCGAAGTCCACCAGGTCCACGGTCGACTGCAGGTTGAGCTCGAGCCGCGGATGCAGCTCGACGAAGCCCGGCAGGCGCGGCACCAGCCAGCTCGTCGCAAGCGAGGGCAGCACCGTGAGCGTCAGCACGTCATCGCGGCGCGCGCGGTACGGCCGCATCGCCTGCTCTATCGCCTCGAGGTGCTCGGCGACTCGCTCGAACAGCCTTCGTCCGTCGGCGGTCAGCTCGACGCCGCGTGCCTTGCGCACGAAGAGGCGCTGGCCGAGCTGCTCCTCCAGGCCGCGAATCTGGTGGCTCAACGCGCTGACCGTCAGGTGCAGCGACTGCGCCGCGTGCGACAGGTTGCCGTGGCGGGCCGAGGCCACGAAGCCCTGCAGGGCATACAAGGAGGGGCGGGACATTCCGGTGAGACCCTTGAGAGAAGTTCAAGTCAGGGTTGCAAAATCATCGCTTTTTCCCCAGCGAGGATGTCCCTACCTTGAGAAGCGTTCAACAAGAGGAGCATCGCATGAACATCTACAAGGGACTGTTGATGTCGCAAGGCTACCTGACCCGCGTCGACCTCGCCGACGACGCAAAAGGGGGCCCTGGCGCAGCGGAACGGGAACCCTGCCCTCCTCCCGGCGGCCGGGCAGCGGCCCTCCGGGGCGGCCCGCGCTCCGTGCCGGTGGCGCTCAGCGGCGAGGCTGCCGGCCTGGCTTGCGGTTGCGGCTGAGGGAGCGCCCTGCGCGTGAGCACTTGCGCTGCCGAGGGGCGCTCGCGGGGACCTCGGTGGCGTGGGTGGTCGGTGCTGGCACCGTCCACGCCACCGGGTGGGTGTGCCGCGCCACGGGGGCGCGGGGGTGGAGGCTACCGGAGGCAGACGGCTTCGACGTTGTTACCGTCCGGGTCCAGCAGGAACGCGGCGTAGTAGCTCGGGCTGTAGTCGGCGCGGACGCCGGGACGGCCGTGGTCCCTACCGCCGGCGTCGAGCCCGCCCTGGTGGAAGCGATCAACGGCGGCCCGCTCCGAGGCCCGGAAGGCCACGTGGGCCCCAGCGCCCGCCGCGTCCTTCGACTGATAGAGCCACAGGGCCGGCTCGCCCGGAGGCCCGAAGCCCGCGCTCGAGTCGTCGCGGGAGCAGAGCACCAGGCCCAGGGACTGGAGCGCGGCGCCGTAGAAGCGCACGCTCGCGTCGAGGTTCTTCACCTTCAATCCGATGTGGTCGTACACGGTGACCTCCTTGATGAGTGGACGGTCAGCCTAGGAGGCGGGTCGACGGCCAGACTTGGAGGATGTTGCGCTCGCCACGCGCGGCCTGCCGGAAGCTCCGGGGCGAGACTCCCGCCGCGCGGTGGAAGGTGCGCACGAAGTTGGAGAGGTCACCGAAGCCGACGTCGAACGCGATGTCGGTGATGGGCCGGTCATCGTCCGCCAGCAGGCGCGCCGCGCGGCGGAGCCGGGTGCGGACGAGGTACTGGTGCGGGGTCACTCCCAGCACCCTGGAGAAGAGGCGCAGGAAGTGGAACGGGCTGAGGCCGGCCTCTCGCGCCGCGCTGTCGAGGTCCACGGAGGCGTGCGAGTTCTCGTCCAGCCAGAGTGCCGCCTCCACCGCGCGGCGGCGGTCCTTCACCCGCGTCTCCAGCGCGCTGCGCCTCTTCCCGGAGACGACCTCCGCGAAGCGGGCCGCGAACAGCATCCCCACCTCGTCGACGCCCAGGTCGCTCCGGCCCTCGGCGGACGCCTGCGCCAGCTCGCCGAGCACCATCATCTCCGGCAGCGGCGGCACGGAGCCGGTCCGCCAGAGGTCGGTCGGCTCACCGAGCGCGGCGACCCACTCTTGAGAGAAGTGGAAGGACAAGCACTCGTCGCCCACGACATGGTCGTGCGCACACATGTACTCGTCGCCGGGATGGCCGAGCAGGAGCGACCCCGCCACCAGCTCGAAGGACCTTCCCCGCGTGTGGTAGCTGAAGCTGCCCTTGCGCACGTAGGCGATGGAGAAGCCGCTGTGCTGCTCGACGAACGGCGCGTCCGAGGGGCCGGCGCCACACCGGTAGTCGACCACCGAGATTGAGCCGCGCCGCAATACCGTCGTGGCGATCATTTTCCATCCAGTCTGCCCGCGGCGGTAGGGGCGGGCACCCGGGGCCCGTAGCCCAGGAGCGCACGGCGTACTTGGAGAATCTTGCGGTGGAGGGCGCCAGGCCCTGCGTCGCGAGGCGCACGGGCACGGAGCGCGCCTGGACGCGGCAGTCTCAGGCGTCGGCCGCTTCGCGCGCGGGCTCTCGGGGCATCAGGCCGTTGAACTCGTAGATGAAGGCGCCCTGGTCGGTGACGTCGACGGTGCAGGCGCCTGCGCGCTGGAGTTCCTCGAGCGCCGCCTTGGCTTCGGTGAAGGAGAGAGAGCTCTCCGCCGCCACCTCGGCGATGGTGACGCGGCCACCATGCTGCTTCGCGCAGGAGAGGATCGCCCGCTCGATGTCGCGAGGGGACATCTCGCGGAGCTGCGCCACGGCGAGCCCCTCGTTCAGCCCGGCCGGCAGCTTCGCGCGCCGTGCGCCGCGGATGAGCGCTCCGCCTCCGGCGAGAAAGAGGGTGGCCAGGGTGAACCCCAAGACGGTCGTGTCCGTGGTGCCTCTCCGCAGGTTGTCGATCTCCACGCCGAAGCCGATGAGCCCCAGGGTGACGAGAATCCAACCGACGATGCTCCGCATGCGAGCCTCACTGGGACGGGGTGGACCATCCGCTCCCCGGTCTTGTCATAGCAGAAGATTCCATGAATGAGGCGTCGAAGGGCAGGCGCACTGCGGGTAGCACCTGGGTTGGAATAGGCTGCTTTTTGCCCCTTACGAAAGGATCCACATTGAAGGTCACCTACACGCTCAGTCACCCCGTGCTCCCACTGGGGACGTCGTCCAAGGTCGATGTGCTCGTGACGTTCTCCGCGGAGGCGGACGCGGCGTCCGCGCGGCGCTCGCTCAACCTGGGCCTCGTCATCGACCGTTCGGGTTCCATGGCGGGGGCGCCGCTGAAGAACGCCATCCAGGCCTCGCACGAGCTGGTGGAGCGCATGAGCCCCGAGGACTCGCTGTCCATCGTCACCTATGACGACACGGTGGCCACGGTGCTCGCCCCGGTGAAGGTCACTGACAAGGCGGCCATCGGCAAGGTGCTCTCCAAGGTCAGCGCGGGCGGCTGTACCAACCTGAGTGGCGGGTGGCTCAAGGGCGTGGAGCACGTGAAGAGCCAGCAGTCCGGCGAGCGCATCAACCGCGTGCTGCTGCTCACGGATGGGCGGGCCAACGCGGGCATCCAGGACCCGGAGCAGCTCATCAACATGGCGCGGGAGAAGTCCAGCGCGGGCATCATCACCACGACGCTCGGCTTCGGCGCCAACTTCAACGAGGACCTGCTCATCGGCATGGCCAATGCCGGCGAGGGGCACTTCTATTACATCCAGTCGCCCGAAGATGCATCGGGGGTGTTCCGCATCGAGATGGAGGGCCTGGGCTCGCTGGTGGCGCAGAACCTGGAGGTGGTGCTCAAGCCCGCGGCCACGGTGAAGGTGGCGAGCGTGCTCAACCGCTACCGCTTCGAGGCGCGAGGCCAGGAGGTGACGGTGGGGTTGGGGGACGTCTACGCCACGGAGGCCCGCCAGCTCGCGGCGGAGCTGTCGGTGGAGGCGTCTTCGGCGGCCGGGCCGGTGGCGCTGGCCACGCTGATGTTCCGGGCGCAGGTGGTGGTGGACGGGAGCGTGCGGGAGGTGACGGGCGAGGTGCCCATCCTCGCGCACCTGGCCCCGGCCGCGGAGTCGGCGGCGTCGGCGGCGGACAAGAACGTGCTGGCCCAGACGAGCCGCCTGCGCATCGCGCGTGTGAAGGACCAGGCCATCGAGCTGGCGGACAAGGGGGACCTGCCCTCGGCCTCCCGGCGTCTGCGCGAGGTCATCTCCGAGCTGTCACTCCTCCTGGACAAGGCGTCCTACGAGCTCTCCGAGGAGGTGGAGCAACTGGCGCACTACGCGCAGCGGCTGGAGTCGCGCACGTACGACGCGGTGATTCGCAAGGAGCTGAGGGACCAGTCGTATCAGGCGGGCACGCGCAACCGTGGGGACCTGGCGCTGCGTGGGACGGCGGGAGGCTCGGCGGACAGCCTGGAGGCCGTGAGCGACGCGGGCGGCGGCATCGTGCTGGAGTGTGTGCGCGAGGGCGGCAAGCTGCGCGTACACACCGTCTCCCCGGGGCATGACACGAGCTTCAACGTGCAGTTCCCCCGGAGCGCGCGCGAGGAAGGCGTGCGCTACGTGGTGGAGAAGCTGGAGACGTCCGGAGACGGCACCTTCTACCGGGTGGTGGGGAACATCAAGCGGCTGGTGGTGCCGGGACAGGAGCGGTCCGCGAAGAGCCAGGGTGCGGCCCCGGCGAGCAAGGGCAAGCCCACGGCCTCGAAGGTGACGGCGAGCTCGGCGGCGGACCTGCCCACGACGACCAGCGTGGGCACGGGCGTCATCATCCAGTGCGTCAAGGAGGGCAGCAAGCTGCGCGCCCGCGTCGTGTCGGACGGCTACGACCCGGACCTCAACATCCGCTTCCCGCGCGACATCCGAGAGGAGAACGTCCTCTACGTGGTGGACGAAATCATCACCATGGCCAATGGCAGCTCCTACATCGCCTGCGGCGACATCCGCCGGCTGGTGCAGTAGGGACACGCGCTCCCGCGCGCCACTGAAGCAATCGGGGCCGGAAGCCGCTGGGAACCCAGCGGTCTCCGGCCCCGGTGCTATTCAGGCCTCACGTGAGCCCCTGGCTCAGGGGAAGTAGTTCCAGACCTGCGCGCGGGTGCCGTTGCAATCCCAGAGCTGGGTTTTGGTGCCGTTGGCCGAGGAGCCATTCCGGGCGTCGAGGCACCGGCCCGAGCCCCCGAGGATGGGGCCGCTCAGGTGCCAGCGCTGGTTCGTCTGGCCATTGCAGTCGTACAGCACCGCGCTGGTGCCGTTCCCGCCATTGGCGGCGTAGACATCCAGGCACTTGCTGGCGAGCCCGCGCACCCGGCCCCCAGCCTCCAGAGTCCACTTCTGGGCGGCCGTGCCGTTGCAGTCCCAGAGCTGGATGGTCGTGTTGTTGGCGCTGTTGCCTCCGGTGACTTCCAGGCACTTGCCGCTGGAATGGCGGATGTCGCCGCCGGTGGTCAGGGTCCACTTCTGGGAGCTACCGCTGTGACAGTCCCAGAGGTGCGTCTTCGCGCCAGCGGCGGTGCTGCCGTTGACGACGTCCAGGCACTTGCCGTTGAAGCCACCGATCGCGACATTCGAGAAGGACCATTTCTGGCCACCGATGCCACCGTTGCAGTCGTAGATCTGCGTATCAGTGCCGTTGGCCGTCCCCCCGTAGTAGCTGTCGAGGCACCGGCCACTGTTGGTGTTGCGCAGGGAGTCGTTGGTCTGGCGCGCCCACTTCTGGGACGGATAGGAGTTCATGTTGCAGTCATACAGCTCCGTCCGGGTCCAGTTGGAAGGGTAGCCGAAGCCGACGTCCAGGCACTTGCCGTCGATGCCGACGATGGAGCCGGGCCTGGCGCCGTAGACCTTCTGCACCGCCTGGATGTCCAGCGGGCTGAGCTTCCCGTAGTCGTTCCAGTAGCCGGGGCTGCAATAGTTCATGATGGAGTCGATGTCATAGGGGCTCAGGATGGTGTCCCCCTGCGTCTCCCCACCAGGCTGCAGATTGTTGCACCGCACGGTGCCGGTCACCGGGTCCACGTTGTCGGGCCGGGCCTGCTCGTGGGCGAAGCCCAGCGCATGGCCGAACTCGTGGACGGCGATGGCCTTGGTGCACTTCTCCAGCGTGCCCTGGCAGGACTGGCCCCAGTTCACGTAGGTGAAGTTGAGGGCCAGGCGGTTCCACCACAAACCCAGGTCCGTCCCCAGTCCGTCGGTGTGGGGCGCGCTGCCGGCGACGTCTTCAATCTTGATCTTGATACCGCCCACGAAGGAGCCGCACTGGCCCCAGCCCGTGAAGGTGAGGTCGGCCTGGCGTCCCCAGGTCTCCTCCACCACGCTCCGCACCCACGCGCGCGACGTGTTCTGCGCCGCGTTGGAGTAGTCAGGATTGTCCCAGCACACGGGGATGGTGCGGTTGAGCCAGATCTTCGTCGACAGGACGTAGAGCGAGTCCTTCTGGGTCCTCAGCACGGGCTCGGCGCCCCAGCCGGACTCCTCCGACGAGCGGGACGGCTCCTCTGCTGCGTAGCCACAACCCCCGAGCAGCCCGGCCAGCGCAACCGTGGACAGGACCTTGCGCGACAGGGTCATGAATGCCCGCGCGGGCGCTTCGCCTTGATGAATCGACATGGTGTTCCCCCTCTGCATGTGTTGACGACGGCAATCCCTCCCAAAAGGGACTGCCACCGGCGTGTAACATGCTTTGTTTACGGAAATATAGATGTGTGTGTATTTCCGTATTTAGGAGAAACCAGGAGGTTGTCGAGCTCGATTTCACCCACCGTGATCGCGGGGTGATGCGTCGACGTCACGTGAGACGTGGGACTGTCTTTTCAGAAGGGGACGTCGTGGATGCCGCGGTCGTGGTCGCCCCCCCGGAACGCGGGGGGCGGCCAGGACGTGGGCAGGACGGGCGCCGGACTGCTAGGGCGAGAGCTGCGGCGGCAGGGGGGGCTCCAGGTCGGGGTCGCCCTCGCCCGCGAGGCTGCTGAGGGCCACGTCCACCCGTCCGCGCGAGCCGAAGAGCTGGATGCGCACCGTCCACGTGCCGGGCAGCCCGGGGTGCGTCTGGTTGTCCAGCTGGTACTCCACCGGGGTGGAGTAGAGAGGCTGGTCGGCCGCGTCCAGCACCGTCACCGCTCCCTGCCCGTGGTGCATGAAGCTGCGGTGCGAGACGGAGGCCCGGCCCTCCGGGTTGACCCAGCGCACGACCACCTCGTCGTGCACGTTGTCCAGCTCGAAGGCCTGGAAGCGGAAGGCGCCAGGCTCGTTGTCGGTGAGGGCGCCGTTCTCCTCGCCCAGCGTCTTGATGGTGGAGTCCGCGCACCCCACGCAGGCGGCGAGCAGCAGCGGCACGAGGACTCTGGCCGCGGTGCGCTGAGCCGTGGGCTTCATGGGGTCCACCTCGGCCCCGCGAGCGAGGCGAAGATGCGGAACTGCCGGCCGGTCTGGGACACGTCCGCGAAGGCGTCGTACCGGCTATCGCGCTGGTACCACGTGAAGATGGCGCCCAGGCCCACCTGCCCGATGACGAAGAAGCGCCCCTCGAGCTGGAGGCCCAGCTGCTGGTGGTCGCCGTTGAAGCCGCTGAGCACCGGTTGCCAGAGGTAGCGCCCGGTGGCCCGCAGCAGGGCGCGGTTCGCCCAGGAGGCCCGCAGCTCGGCGCGCCCGCCCATGCCCACGCCGTAGTCGTAGTCGCGCCCCTCCTCGGTCACGAAGTAGTCGGAGCGAACGGCCGAGATGGGCATGGGGGTGGCGAGCAGCTCGGCCTCGAGCCGGAAGCCCGCGGGCAAGCCCCAGCGCGACACGGGCCCGAGCGCGAAGCCCTGGCCGCCGAACTCGAGCGAGGGCGAGGCGAAGAAGTCGTAGGTGATGAAGGCGGCCAGCTGGTGCTCCGTCCCCTCGCTGCGCCGCAGCTGCTTCGCGCCCAGGTTCCCACGCGACTGCAGCTGGGTGAAGCGCCTCGTCCCCTCTGCCTGCCTGGACATCAACCCCAGTCGCAGGTCGAAGGTGCTGAAGGGCGCGCCGTCCAGGTCGGAGACCGGGTCGCCGTACACCAGCTCGCCCGCGAAGTAGGCGTGGCCCAGCTCGCTCTGCACCTGGTCCGTGGTCGTGCCCACCGTGTGGCCATAGCCCAGGTCCAGCATCGCGAAGACGCGGCCTGGCCGGAACTCCGCCGGGTTCTCCGCCACGCGCCAGGCATGCCCGTCCACGAGGCGGTTGAAGCCGCGCACCGGGTTGATGACGGCGGCGCCCACCTCGCGCGCCACGCGCTCTCGTCCCGTCACCCGGTTGTCCAGCACCAGTGAGGACAAGCGCCAGAGCGTCTCGCCCAGGGTGATGCCCCCCAGGCTGGTGTTCCAGAAGTCGTTGGGCGAGGGCGCCCACGTCTCGGCGAACAGCTCCCACATCAGGCTGCCCCCGAAGGCCCAGGGGGCGGACTGCCAGAAGTTGTAGCCGTTGGCGCGCGCGGAGTTGAAGTAGAGGCTGCCGTGGTACGGGTGGCTGAACTGGTTGTTGATGAACTGGTTGTTGTCCCACTGCCACGGATTCTCGACGTTCGTCGCCCAGCTGGCGGGGCTGATCTTCGCCCACTCGGCATCTTGCACGATGATGTTGAACGAGGAGGGGATTGCCTGGGTGAGCATCAGCTCCCCGAACGCGCGCCAGGGCCGGGGCTCCACCTCGCAGTCCGGGCAGGAGCGGGGCGGGGCTGGCTGTGCGAGGGGCGCGTCCGCGGGAGGGCTCGCCTGCGCGCCGAGCCCCCACAGCAGGAGGAGCACCACAGCCAGGGCGCCGAGCAGATGTCGTGTCATCGTGGGCTCCGGGGCGCGAGCGGGTGGGGGAACCAAGGTGGGCCGCGTGCCCGGCGGGCGCACGCTGTCGTCCGGAGCGAGCCCGGTGTGCGCTGGGAGACAGCCCGCGCCGTCATCGAACGTCGGCGCGGCTCCAGCGAAGCGTCAGCCCGGCATGGCCGGTCAGCTGCCGGCGGCCTTCACTCAGGTCGAGCGGAAGCTCGAGGCCGCCCTCTGCTCGCAGCTCGAGGGACGGACGCAGACGGAACGCCACGCCCAGCGAGCCGCCCGGTAGGGCAAGCAGGTGCGAACCGTTGAACCTGCCTTGAAAGGTGGTGAGCGGTCCCGCGAAGGCCCCCATCAGCGAGGCTCCCCCGGTGACGGTCCACGCTCGACTGAGCCGATAGTCGAGCAGCGTCTTCGCCCCGAGACGAAAATTGACGGGCTCCGTGGAGTTGTTGGTGACGGGCACGTACCAGACACCCGCGCTCGGGGCGAGCGACCATGTCCATGAGGACCGCTCGACGAGCCGATGCCGGGTCCCGAGCTCGAGGCCCAGGAGACAGAGGCGACCGCCCCAGTCCAGGTTCTCGCTGACCCCCTTGCGGAAGGTGAGCTCGGGACTGGGCAGATACCCCCGCTCCCGGCCGTGCTCGTAGGCGAGCGCGTTCAGTGAAACGCCAACCTCGGTCGTCCCCACGGGGGTCGTCGCCGCGCCGAGGTTCTGCGCTCCGCTCAGACAGCCAGGGGCGAAGAGGAGAAGCCCACCCACCCACAGTCCCCGTAGGGCGTGCCGCGGGCTCAGGGCGGCCATGCGAAGCGCACCCAGACCGGAAAGTGATCGCTCCCAGCGGGGCGTGTGTCCACGCCGCGCTCCACCGGAGAGAGGCCCCGGACGAAGACGGAGTCGAGCGGCAGGCCGCCGATGATGGAGTCCACGGTGTCACCCACTCCTTCCGAGGCCCATTGGAATCCTCGCTCCGAGAACAGCTTCACGGTCTGCTCGAGGCTTCCCGGGTCGGAGGTGTTGAAGTCGCCAGCGATGACCTGCAACGGCCCCGTCCCGTCGACCGCGTCGATGATGGTCTCCACCTGATCGAGCCGTCCGCCGAGCCCGACGGTGGGGGTCGCGTTGTGCACGGAGACCACCTGTACGGGTGTCCCTCGTAGGTCCAGCGTCGCGACGACGGCGATGCGGTGGCGCTGGTGGTACGGGTCGTCATGGGGGAGGTTGATCTTCGAGTCAGCGGTGATTGGCCACCGGCTCAACACCGCATTTCCAAAGTCATCGCCATCCACATGCACGGAGGCGGGGTAGTAGACGTAGGCCAGCCCGAGCTCACTGGCGATCCTGTCCACGGCGGGCGCGTCCATCTCCTGCATCGCGATGACGTCCGCCCCTGCGAGCGGAGGTCTCGTGAGGGCCGTTATCGCCTCGGAGACCTGCTCAGCGAAGGCGAGGTTGAACGTCACGACGGTGACCGAGGAGGGCTCCTCCGCGGAGCCGGGAGGCAGATAGTCTCCGCTGTATCTCGGTCCGGTCTCATCGGTGTAGTTCTCCGCGAGCGGGCACGCGGTCTGGAGCGCGAGCAAGAGAAGCGCCCACAGGGGCACGACGCGCGGGCCGGGCGGTACTTCCTGCTCGAACGCCCTTCTCCGCTGGAGGGCCTGTCGCAGGTTCTTCATCCCCGCTAGGTATTGAGCGGGCGCGCCGGGGCCCACTGTCCGCGAGGGCCCCTCGATGCACGGGACCCGATACTGGGAGGCCTGTCGAGGGGGCGGGCTCCTTCGATGGAGCCAGGCTCCGGGTTGCTTCATAACTCCAGCAAAACATACACTCCGTGTGAAACCTGATTTTCAAGGTGTCACCAGGGGGCATGCACATGAAGAGCCGGATGCTGGCGTTGTGTCTCACCGGGCTGCTGGGGCAGGTGGGGTGTGGCGGTTCCGAGGGCGAAGCGACGGGCGTAGAGACTCCCGTGGGCGAGGCCGCGCAGGCCATCCGCGGTAGCCGGGTGAGCTTCAATGGCGACGCCACGTCGGACCTCCTGTGGCGGGAGCAGTCCACGGGGAACATGCTCGTCTGGCTCATGCAGGGGCCCTCGCTGGCGGGAACGGCGACGATGCCCGCGCTCTCGCCCTCGCTGACGGTCCAGGCCGCCTCCGACTTTGGCGGCCCCACGCCGGCCAACGACCTCGTCTACCAGCCGGCCACCGGGGTGGGGGGTGACAACATCCGCTTCCTCAGCGACTCCTTCACCGTCCTCGGACTGGCCCCCATCGCGAACCTGCGGCCGAACGCGAGCTGGTACATCGCCGCCTCCGGGGACTTCAACGTGGACGGGCGGACGGACCTGGTGGTGCACAACCGCGACACGGGGCAGTACTTCTACCGGTACATGAACGGGTCCACGTCCCTGGGGAACTCCGCCATCAGCTCGCGCCCGCTGCCCTGGTTCATCGTGGGCGCGGCGGACATGAACAGGGATGGCAGGACGGACCTCATCTGGCGGCACAGGACCTCGGGCCAGAATGAAATCGCGGTGATGAACAACCTGAGCGTGCTCAGCACCGTCGCCCTGCCCACCATGCCGCTGGGCTTCTATCTCGGCGCCACCGCGGACTACTCGGCGGATGCCCATGTGGACCTCGTCTGGCACAACCCCAGCACGGGGCACGTGGTGCTCTGGTGGATGGGGAGCACGTCGGTGGGGAGCTCCGCGACCATCGGCACGATGGGCTCCGGCTGCCCGACCTGGTTCTCTCAGTCCTCGCCCCCGCCCTCCGTGTACGGCTGCAGGTATCTCGTGGGCCCCCGGTAGCGGCCCCTGCCACAGGGTGGCCCGTCTCCCCTGGGCGCAGTCGCGCCCGGGGCTTCGCCTCGGCTCAGGATTCGGTCATGGTAACGACATGGATTCAACGCAGGCCCGCATCCCGAAAGCTTCTGGCCGTGGAGGTGCTCGCGCGGTGGTTGGAGGCACGCTGTGGAAGACCCACACCTCCCGCTTCGTGCTGGCGCTGGTGGCCATCTCCCTTCCGACGACCATCGTCATCTCGGGAGTGGTCGGAGCGTGGCTGTTCTGGCCGGCCTTCAGCGTCACGACCTTCGTAATCTCGATGGTCGTCGTGGGCTTCATCGTCGGCCTCATCACCCTGTTGTCGTTGATCGTCTGGGTCGATGCGCCCGGGTCCACCTTCCTCAAGCTCCCGTTGCAGCACATCGAGTGCTTCGAGCACGGGGCCACGCTGCGCGATGCGAGCGGCGAGCTCCTGGGCGACCAGTCCGCCGGCACGCTCCGGGTGGTGCGCACCAACATGGTGCATGGACGGGGACTGGTCGGCGCGGTGGCGCTCGAACATGCGGGCGGCACGACCTGGGTCGTGCCATATCAGTTGCTCGGTGCATGGTCGGGAATGCGGGCCGTGGAACATTCGGCGCGCGCGCACCGCATCCAGGATTCGCTGTTCGACGCGCTGTTGAAGCTCGCCGAGTAGCGCCCCCAATCGAGCTTCCGCCTCACGGCCCAGGGGGCTCGGACAGGATGCGCACGTTGAGCGCGCCGTTGGCGAAGAACTGGCTGTTCTGCCCCACGCGGTGCTGCTCCAGCCGGCGCTGCAGGCCGAGGTCGTAGCGGCCGAGCTTCATCAATCCATCGTTGAACCAGCCGTCTCCGTTACCGGAGCCGTCGACGTATTCCGCGTACGTCCCCTCCACGGGCCAGACGACGGTGTTGAGCGTCGCGGTGAAGCGCCGGAGGTCGTCATCCGTCCATGTGAGACCGGCGTCGTGCGCCTCGACGAGGAACGCGAGCACTCCGTTCGCGTGCGCCACGTCCTGCCCGGGCGGCTCGTGCGAGCCCCACCTGTCACTCCAGAACCACGCGTCCGGGTGGAGGGGGTGGGGCACGAGCTGCGCGCGCAGGGAAGCGCTGAAGTTGGGCAGGCCCTGCTCGTTGATGTTGTCGAAGACGGCCTGGTAGGTGGGCCGCGCGGTGGCGTCCGCCGTCATGAGCGCCAGGTCCATGGCGATGAAGGCCCAGTGCGCGGCCATGTGCGTGCGGCTGCGGTAGATGAAGGCATCCGCTCCGCGCACGAACCACTTCTCGAAGATGTTCTTCTCGGTGAAGGCCAGCAGGCGCTCGTACTGCGAGCGATAGGCGGTGTTGTCGTAGAGCTCGGGCGTCTCGCGGATGACGCGCAGCAGGCGCGTGACGTAGCGCCAGCAGTAGCTCTCGTACAGCGGCACCTCCTGCCCCTCGGGGTCCGACAGGGTGGAAGCCCAGCCCAGGAAGCCGTCCTTGAACTGGCTCTGGGGGAGAGACAGGGAGACGCGGGCCGTGCCGACCAGGTTGTTGACGTAGAGCAGCGCGCGGTCGAGGTACACGGTCCGTCCGGTGGCCCGGTACATCGCGGTGTTGGCGTCGAGGCCATACGCGAGGCCGTAGAAGTCCCAGCTGTCCGTCGAGGTGCTCCGGGGCAGGGAGTCCGTCAGGTGCTCGCGCTCCCAGACGTTCAGGAACAGCCGCTCCCATGCATCCACGGTGCGCAGTCCGGGAGGCGCCGGAGGCACGAGCGTAGGCGGAAGGACGGGCGCCAGCGCGGGGGCCGAGGCGTTGGCCACGGTGAAGCTCGCGGTGGCCTCATCCGCGCGGAAGCCGGCGTCGCGGACGACCACTGTGAGGGAGTGGTCCCCGTCGGCGAACTGCCGCGTGTCGTAGAGCGTGGCCCTCCCGTCCCACGCCGTCCCCGCGAAGTCGAAGGGGGCGCGGAGGGCCAGGGACATCGGCGAGCGCTGCCGGGTGGGGGCGTCCAGGAAGAACTCCACCCGGGTGATGCCACTTCCCGGGCGGGGGGCCACGAAGATGGCGACGCTGCCCTGGAGGGTGCTCCCCGCGAGCGCCTGTGCCTCCTCACGGCCCGGGGAACGACTGACCTGGAGAGCGGAGGCATTGAACAGGCCTGGCCGCTCCCCGGTGGGCGTGGGCGCAGGGGGCTCCGCGTCGTCCGGCTCGCTCCGCTCCGCGGGGCTCTCGAGCCGCTTGTCGCCCTCACAGGAGCACGCTGGCAGGAGGACGAGCGACAGGACGAAGCACAAGGCGAGACCCCGGGGGCGCCGACCGCTCAATTTCGACATCCGGCCTGTCCTCGAGTCGGGCAACCGTCCCTCCCCTGGCCGGCTGCGGCCGTCATGGGTGATGCCACTCGGCATGTCGAGGGTAGCCGCGGCCGTGGACTTCCCCAATGGCGCCAGGGGACAGGCGCGCGCTCAGCACCGGACGCCATGCGAAGACATCGAGCCCCACCGAGGACCCGGTGGCTCACCACCGGGTCCTCCGCCAGTTCCACGTCACCGAGCCTCAGTGGAGCGGGACCTATCTCGCCGAGGTGTCCACTCGCCGCACCGGGGGGGAGGTCCACTCGCCGTCGAGCGCGCTCCGCTCCGGGACGTAGAGCCGCATGGCCATGTAGAACGCTCCATCAGGGGTTGGCAGCCAGTTCGGTTGCAACCCCTCGTTCGGGGCTTCTTTCTGGATGTAGAACGTGATTGAGCCGTCCTCCCCACGCACGAACGAGTCCAGCATCGGCGAGTTCAGCAGATAGCGATTGATGGGGTTGTCGACGAGCAGCTGGGTCTTGGCGTCATACATCGTGACGGACCAGAACGCCTTGGCCGGCGGGAGCTCGGTCAGGGTGAGCGTGTATTGACTTGTCGAGGCGTCGAGTATCTGCTCGTTCGCATCCACGTTGTACATGAAGTAGAGCGCTTCCTCCTCGGAGTTTCCGTAGATGCCGATCTTCGCCCCCGCGAAGCGGTACAGGTAGTTGTTGTTGAGGAAGTCCCTCGTGCCGAAGAAATCGCCGGTCTTCAGCTCGCCCGCGTCCACTTGTGCATTGATCGCGTCGAATGCCTGCCAGGCATCGGCGATGCCTCCTTCAAAGGCCGCCAGCATTTCGGGGCTCAGGTCGTTCACATCGAACGGCAGGCCGGCGCCAACGCCGATCCGAGCGAACCGCTCCATCAATCCCACCTCGGTGGGATTGGTGGGACAGAATTGGAGCATGAAATTGATGTTGCCGAACACCGCGGGTGTCTTGCCCGGGGCTCCGACGAGGGGTGCCGGCCACTCGATGGAGGGAGGGGGGGGCGGCGGCGGGGTGCCGAGAAACTGGCTCAGGGTCTGGACCTTGTACTGATTCTGGATTGCCTCGACGTTTGGCAGGTCGTTTGGATTGAAGAGTTGCGTGCGGACGACCACCAGGGCGAAATGGCTCTCGCTATAGGAGATGCCATCGAACCTGGACCTGTCCGCGCCCTCCCACGAAGGCCCCGCCAGCAGGAAGCTGCCGCCGTCGTTCCCGGTAGCCCGGGTGCCGATATAGCTGAAG
>NZ_JAAIXZ010000010.1:144252-439954 GCF_010894435.1 Pyxidicoccus trucidator
GGCGAAATGGCTCTCGCTATAGGAGATGCCATCGAACCTGGACCTGTCCGCGCCCTCCCACGAAGGCCCCGCCAGCAGGAAGCTGCCGCCGTCGTTCCCGGTAGCCCGGGTGCCGATATAGCTGAAGTTGAAGGTGTAGAGATCGATCAACTGGAACGAGAAGTAGCGATCCTCCGGCGTCATGGGCGGAACGGTGAGCACCAGAGGCCCTGCCCTGAGATCGGCACAGATGAACGAGTAGGGGGTGTCGGAGTTCGGCGTCACGACGGCCGTGTCCTCCGGGGTGGCTACCCTGGGTACATTGCAGATCTGGTTGAACGGGGCCTTGTAGTTCGGATTCTCTGTATCAATGGAGTAGGCGTAGAGCGTGTTGTAATTCTCTGAGAGAGGCCATCCATACAGGTAGGCATCCTTGACAATGGCACGCGCTTCTTCGGGGGTGGCTGTGATAGGCATTATTTCCTCAAGTGGGGGTGAAACGTCCGCTGCCATAGGCAGGGGGGACCTCGCGTCCTCGGGATGCACAAGGGGCATCCAGGCCGGGCACATGTCACCGAGCCTCAGTGGAGCGGGACCTATCTCGCCGAGGTGTCCACTCGCCGCACCGGGGGAGGGGTCCACTCGCCGTCGAGTGCGCTCCGCTCCGGGACGTAGAGCCGCATGCCCATGTAGAACGCTCCATCAGGGGTTGGCAGCCAGTTCGGTTGCAACCCCTCGTTCGGAGCTTCTTTCTGGATGTAGAACGTGATTGAGTCGTCCTCCCCCCGCACGAACGAGTCCAGCATCGGCGAGTTCACCAGATAGCGATTGATGGGGTTGTCGACGAGCAGCTGGGTCTTGGCGTCATACATGGTGACGGACCAGAACGCCTTGGCCGGCGGGAGCTCGGTCAGGGTGAGCGTGTATTGACTTGTCGAGGCGTCGAGTTTCTGCTCGTTCGCATCCACGCTGTAAACCGGGTAGAGCGCTTCCTCCTTGGAGTTTCCGTAGATGCCGAGCTTCGCCCCCGCGAAGCGGTACAGGTAGTTGTTGTTGAGGAAGTCCCTCGTGCCGAAGAAATCGCTGGTCTTCAGCTCGCCCGCGTCCACTTGTGCATTGATCGCTTCGAATGCCTGCCAGGCATCGGCGATGCCTCCTTCAAAGGCCGCCAGCATTTCGGGGCTCAGGTCGTTCACATCGAACGGCAGGCCGGCGCCAACGCCGATCCGAGCGAACCGCTCCATCAAGCCCACCTCGGTGGGATTGGTGGGACAGAATTGGAGCATGAAATTGATGTTGCCGAACACCGCGGGTGTCTTGCCCGGGGCTCCGACGAGGGGGGCCGGCCACTTGATGGAGGGGGGGGAGGGCGGCGGCGGGGTGCCGAGAAACTGGCTCAGGGGCTGGACCTTGTACTGATTCTGGATTGCCTCGACGTTTGGCAGGTCGTTTGGATTGAAGAGCTGCGTGCGGACGGCCACGAAGGCGAAATGGCTCTCGCTATAGGAGATGCCATCGAACCTGGACCTGTCCGCGCCCTCCCACGAAGGCCCCGCCAGCAGGAAGCTGCCGCCGTCGTTCCCGGTAGCCCGGGTGCCGATATAGCTGAAGTTGAAGGTGTAGAGATCGATCAACTGGAACGAGAAGTAGCGATCCTCCGGCGTCATGGGCGGAGCGGTGAGCACCAGAGGCTCTGCCCTGAGATCGGCCCAGATGAACGAGTAGGGGGTGTCGGAGTTCGGCGACACGATGGCCGTGTCCTCCGGGGTGAATACCCTGGGTACATTGCAGATCTGGTTGAACGGGGCCTTGTAGTTCGGATTCTCCGTATCAATGGAGTAGGCGAAGAGTGTGTTGTAATTCTCTGAGAGAGGCCATCCATACAGGTAGGCATCCTTGACAATGGCACGCGCCTCTTCGGGGGTGGCTGTGATAGGCATTATTTCCTCAGGTTTGCATTTCGTGACGCCTGCTTGACAGGGAGAGGCTCCCCACTCTCTATGCCGAAGTATCAGGAAGTGGATATGGGACCTTGTACCTATACGGCGGGCGGCTCAGTCCTGGTCCAGCCGGTCCACGAGCCGCACCAGCTCCGCGACCGAGCCCACTCCCAACTTCTGAACTTCTGAACGACACGACCGCGGTGCACTTTGACGGTCTTCTCACTGGTGCCGAGCGCATAAGACGGATAGGGGCTGTGTTGAGGGTGGTGGGCTGGTGCAGAAGGGCCGAGGAGGGCTGATGCCGGGTGCCCCCGGGCTGTGCGCCGGGCCGGTGGGGAGGCCGTGCAGCCCCCTGGAGGCACACGCCGGCCCATGCGGCCCAAGCCGGGCGTCGGGGGGGAGTGGTGGGGTGCCCTCCCCTCACCAAGGAGACGCCATGTCCCAGACTGCGTTGAAGTTCCTGCTGCCGTGCCTGCTGCTCACCACCACCACGTTCGCCGCGGGCTCGGCCGATGTGGTGGCCCAAGAGGCGCGTCCAGCCGGAAAGTCCGTGCTCCTGCTCGTCCCCGAGGACACGGCGCTTCCCGCCATGGCGATGCTCGTCTCCAGTCTCCGCTCCTCCCTGTGGGAGTCCTGGGGCGGCCCGGTCACCGTGGATGTCGAGAGCCTGGATCTGGGCTGGGCCAGCGGGTCTGAATACAAACGAGCACTGCGTTCCTGGTATCGGGTCAAGTACCGCGAGCGTCGGCCGGATGCACTCGTCACCTTCCGCACCGACGCCATCCGCGTGAGCCTGGAGCTGCGCCAGGAGCTGTGGCCGGATATTCCCGTGGTCGCCCTCTCCGAGGAGAAGTGGCTGTGGGAGCAGTCACCTCGCCCGGAGCGAGTGGTGGGCCAGTGGCTGCATTACAACATGCTGGCCACGGCGGAGCTGGCCCTGCAGCTGATGCCCGGCACGCGGAGGCTGGCGCTCGTCAACGGCTCCAGCTCCTGGGAGCAAGCGCAGCAGAAACAGTTCCTGCAAGAGCTGCAGCCCCTGCTGGCGCGGCGGGGGTTGGAGCTCATCGACCTGAGCGGCCTTCCGCTGGCTGAGATGCTCGAGCGCGTGGGGACCCTGCCGGCCGATACCGCCGTGCTCACGTTCACCTTCATGTCTGATTCCACCGGGAGGCCCTTCGTGCCGCGCGAGGTCGCGCGCATGCTGCTGGCCGCCAGCAACCGGCCGTGCTTCACCGTCCACGATACCGTCTTGGGCATGGGCTTCGTCGGCGGAGTGCTCATCAACTATGAGGCCGTCGGCCGACAATTGGGCATGCTCACCGCCCGCATGTTGCGCGGAGAGCAGGTTGGCTTCAGCACGCCCTTGGAGCCGGCGCCCGTGGACAGCGTGACTGTCGACGCCCGCGCGCTGCAGCGCTGGGGCATTGCCCGCGACAAAGTGCCTCCGGGGGTGCGGATCGCCTTCGAAGAGCCGTCCTTCTGGGAGCGCTATCGCTGGTATGTCCTGGGCGCCCTCACCATCATCGCCTTGCAGGCGCTGATGACCGGGGTGCTTGTGGTGGAGCGCCGCCGCCGCATTCGCGCCCAGGCGGAGCTCAACGAGCGCCACCGCTTGGAGAAGCTCTCGGAGCTGGAGGCGCGCCGCACCCTGGAACAGCTGGCCCACGTCGGCCGGGTGGCGGCCCTGGGCGAAATGGCCGCCTCGCTGGCCCACGAGCTCAACCAGCCCCTGGCCGCGATCCTCACCAACGCTCAGGCCGCGCGCCGCCTGCTGGATGCCACCCCAGCGGAGCTGGGCGAGGTGCGAGAAGCCCTCGGGGACATCATCTCCGACGACAAGCGGGCGGGCGAGGTCATCCGCCGCATGCGCACGCTGCTCAAGAAGGGGGAGCCCCAGTATGAGTTCCACTCCCTGAACGAGCTGGTCCGCGAGATGGCACGCATGGTGGTCAATGACATGCTGCTGCGCGGCGCGGACCTGCATCTGGTGCTGACCCCGTCTCTGCCCGCCGTGCGGGGGGATGGCATCCAGCTCCAGCAGGTGGTGCTCAACCTGCTCGTCAATGCCCTGGATGCCATGGCCGATGTCCCCGCGGGCCAGCGCCAGGTCTGGGTGCGCACCACCTCCACGGGCCAGGAGCAGGTGGAGCTGAGCGTGCAGGACTCGGGAGGAGGCATCGAGCCGTCGCGGCTGCCCCTCATCTTCGAGCCCTTCTACTCCACCAAGGAGCAAGGGCTGGGGATGGGGCTGTCCATCAGCCGCTCCATCGTCGAGGCGCACGGCGGCCAGCTCCAAGCCGAGAGCCCCCCTGGGCAAGGGGCTCTGTTACGGTGCCTCCTTCCTGCTGCCACCTCGGGTTTGCCGTCATGACTCACGCCCCCGCCACCATCTTCCTCGTGGACGATGACGACTCCATGCTGCGGGGCCTGGGGCGGCTCCTCAAGGCCGCTGGCTATGCCACCCGGCCCTTCGCCTCGCCCTCGAAGTTCCTCGCACAGCTCCCCGGCGACACGCCGGGTTGCGCCGTGTTGGACCTGCGCATGCCAGGGCTGAACGGGCTGGAGCTGCAGCAGGCCATGGCGCGAAGCGACTGCCACCTGCCTGTCATCTTCATCTCTGGCCACGGGGACGTCCCTGCCAGCGTCAAGGCCATGAAGTCCGGAGCCGTGGACTTCCTCCTGAAGCCCTTTGATGAGCAACAATTGCTCGACGCCATCACCCAAGCCCTGGCGAAGGATGCGGCCGCCCGCGCCGCCCGCGCCGAGGCAAACTCTCTGCGGACCCGTCATGCCGCCCTCACCCCCCGGGAGCGCGAGGTGTGCGCTCTAGTGTCCCAGGGCCTGCCCAACAAGCTCATCGCAGAGCAGCTCGGCACCAGTGAGAAGACCGTCAAAGTGCACCGCGGCCGTGTCATTCACAAGTTGGGAGTGGGCTCGGTCGCGGAGCTGGTACGGCTCGTGGACCGGCTGGCTCAGGACTGAGCCGCCTGCCCAGGGCGCGCTCCCATCAGGTGCGTGGCAGGGGCCTGGGCCTGTTGCTGATCTCGCCTCTTCTGGTCGGACATGACCAGGCGCACGGCAGGTGGAGGCGCGGCATGAGCAGGGACAGGCAGACGGCGACGGTGCGGGTGCGCGTGATGGTGGAGGTGACGCTCAACGCCAGATGGGGGAGCGACTGCACCATCGGGCAGGTCCACGACCAGGGAACCAGAGAGGCCGTGGCGCACGTCCAGGGCCGGCTCGCGACTGCCACTGGTGTCCGCGTCCTGGAGGCGACTGCTTGCGACATGGTGGTCCGCTCGGAGGACAAGCCGTGACGTGCATTGCTGGGGCGGTGCACGGTGGCCGCATCTACATCGGCGGAGACAGCGCGGGCGTAGGCGGGTACGACCTCACCGTCCGGCGAGACGTGAAGGTGTTCCGCAACGGGCCCTTCGTCCTCGGCTTCACCAGCAGCTTCCGCCTGGGCCAGCTCCTGGCGCATGCCTTCGCCCGCCTCCGGTGCCGAAGAAGCGCGGGGCGCTGGAGCGGTACATGGTGGTGGACTTCGTGGACTCGCTGCGCGCCACGCTGAAGGAGCGCGGCTGGGCCCGGAACACGCAGGTGAATAACCAGGAGGAGGGCGGACACTTCCTCGTGGGCTTTGCCGGGCGGCTCCTCCACGTCGAGGCAGACTTCCAGGTGGGCGAGGCCCGGGACGGCTTCGACGCGGTGGGGTGCGGCTCCGAGGCCGCTCGGGGCGCCCTGTTCGCGACGTCGCACTGATGGACGCCCTACCAAACAAGGCGTCCCACCCCACCATGAACGACGAGGCCATCGTCGTTCATGAAGTGCCAGTTCTCGTAAGGACCATCTGGCACGACGAGTTCACGCCCATCCTCGAATCGCACGCTCAGCGCGCCGTGCCTGCTGGCGAAGGCTGAGAGGATGGGAACACAAAGGAATGCCTCAAGGACGTTGAGGGCGCCAGGCTCTCGTGGGGAGAACACGTCCGCGACGCCGGACACCTTGACATGAAACTCTCCGTGAATGTCCAAGGTGCTCTGCTTCGGGTCATCGAACCGGAGTCGGGGAAGCCCCTCGGAGAGAACTTCGACGATGTGGCAGTGCTCGACTGGAACGCGGAAGTGCTTGCCTGCACGTTCGAGCTGACGGGCTTGTGGGGACATAGCGCCACAGCCTATCCGCATCTAACCCCCTGCAGTGCGTGTTCCGGGGCAAGCCCAGTGGGGACCGGCGAAGGAGTCGATGTCCCCGCGTGCGCGTCGCTACCAGGAACAGATCACAGGACACTCAGCGGACGCTGCATACTGGGTCGGCGGTGTGGGCAAGAACAGCGGAGGCGTGAAGTTCGACGGGTTCAAGGACGGCGTGCTACTGGAAGCCAAGGGGCAGGGCTATGCCAACAAGTTCCTGGACGACCTCACGCCCAAAATCTGGTTCGAGAAGTCGGGGGCAAAGGCCCTCATTGAACAAGCGCAGAGACAGATCAGGGCCGCCAAGCACACGGGCGCAAAAATCCGGTGGCATGTAGCCGAGAGCAAGACGGCGGAGGCGATCAAGGAGTTGTTCAAGGGAAGAGGCATCCTTGAGATTGACGTCGTATTCACCCCTCCGCTGCCGTAAGGAGCCTTGGAGAATGAACGAGAAATATTATGCGGGTGCTTATTGGGGCGCGCGAAGGGAGTCCCCGGAGGAATGCGCCCGGCGCTTGGAGATTCTCCTGGTGAGCCTCCCCGCCGTCGATTCATCCTTTGCTCGATGGTTCCGGCCGGGCAAGTCGCGCAAAGATGCACTGACGCGACCCATCGAGCCTATGCGCGCTGAGTTGGAGAAACTCGTTCGCCGAGGCAAGGACCGCGTATTTGAAGACCTTGGGTTTCGGCTCAGCGCATGGAATGGTGTGGGTGACGACTACGATGCTAGTGGGTTCGACCTTACGTGCGGCGGCTACACAGATGCAGTGAACAACTTTTGTTTTTTCCAACTGCCCGGGCGCGGGCCAAACGCGGACCGGGTCGTGACTGCTCCCGTTCTAAGCGGGCTCGTAAAGAGCATGGCGATGGCTTGGGAGCCGGATTGCGCTGTTGCGACTTCCTCAGCTCATCGGGACTTGGTGTCGGAAAGTCCCAAGCCAGGAACGTTCGTAGGCTGGGTCATGTACCTGTCAGCCCGGCGCGGTACGGTGCCACCGCTCCCCGGTCCCGTGCGCATCGAGCCAATCGAGGACAAGGGGACTCTCATCGTCCTGACCCCCGAGCGCTTCACGGCAGCCAACCCGGAGCATGTGGCGCTAGCCGAGCGCGTGGGTGAGCTGCTGGCCCGGGCCGGACTCATGCAGCCCGTCACGCCCTGACCCGCCGTCCGTTCAGCGCGGCGCTGGCGGGGCCGCATGTGTCCTCGGTGTGCCCTCCAGCGGGGTTGGAGGGGAACATGAGGGAACGGGGTGGGACGGGGCGGGTGGAAGAACCTGAGGAGAAGCAAGGCGATAGTGGGTAGCAGCGCGTCCTGCTTGGGGTTTGCTATCGCCCTGCCCACGGATTCAAGTCCCGTACTCCTCGCCGATAGACGGGCCAGGAATCGAGAGGGTCGCTTGGGTCGGTGCGGCCTGGAGGGCAGGCAGGCGGCCACTCGGGCGGGGCCCGGTCTACGTCGCCGCTGCAGTGGCCGGGCACCCTGATAGCTTCAAGGGCCATGTCCGCCTCCCGTCCTCCCCCGGTCTACGCCGCCGATGCTGGTGGCGCCCTTCCCGCCGCGCGGGACGGGGCTCCGGGGCCTCGCGAGGCCAACGCCCCTTCGCGTCCTACCACCACCCTGGAGGGGAGCCTCGAGCGCATCACCTTCACCAACGAGGAGGCCGCCTGGAGCGTGGTGCGCGTGGTGGTCCACGGCCGAAAGGACCCCATCACCGCGGTGGGCAATCTCCTCGGCGCCCAGCCGGGCGAGTCCCTGCGCCTCACCGGCTGGTGGGTGCAGGACCGGAAGTACGGAGAGCAGTTCCGCGTCGACTCCTTCGCGACGGTGAAGCCGGCGACGCTGGTGGGCATCGAGAAGTACCTTGGCAGCGGGCTGGTGAAGGGCGTGGGCCCGGCGATGGCCAAACGCCTGGTGGCGCACTTCGGCCTGGAGACGCTGGAAGTCATCGACTCGAAGCCCGAGCGGCTGGCGGAGGTGAAGGGCTTCGGGGAGAAGCGCCGCAAGCTCCTGTGCGAGACGTGGGCCGAGCAGCGAGACATCCGTCAGGTGATGGTCTTCCTGCAGTCCCACGAGGTGCCGGCCAGCTTCGCGGTGAAGGTCTACAAGCAGTACGGCGCCCAATCCATCGAGGTGGTGCAGAACAACCCGTACCGGCTCGCCATCGATGTGTATGGCATCGGCTTTCGCACCGCCGACCGCATCGCCCAGTCGCTCGGCGTGCCCTCCCACTCGCCCAAGCGCGCCGAGGCGGGGGTGTTGCAGGTGCTCCGCGAGTTCTCCGAGGACGGCCACCTCTACGCGCCGCGCGACAAGCTCACCGCGCGGACGGTGGAGATGCTGGAGGTGACGCCCGAACTCGTGGAGGCGGCCATCACCCGGCTCGCCGCCGCCGAGTACCTCGCCGTGGAGGGGGCCAGCGCCCTCGCCCAGCCCCGCCCCGAGGACGCCTGCGAGGCGGTGTACCTGAAGGCCCTGCATGTCTCGGAGGTGGGCGTCGCCAACCTCCTCAAGGCGCTCGCCGCCTGGCCCGGACGGCCCCTGGAAGTGGACGTCGAGCGGGCCATGGCCTGGTTCGAGGGCCGCCAGGGCATCTCGCTCGCCCCCGAGCAGAAGGAGGCGGTGCGCCAGGCGATGGTGGCCAAGGTGCTGGTCATCACCGGCGGTCCGGGCACCGGGAAGACGACGCTGGTCAATGCCATCCTCTCCATCCTGGAGAAGAAGGGCCGCAAGCTCCTGCTCTCGGCGCCCACCGGGCGTGCGGCCAAGCGGATGGGGGAGGCGACAGGGCGCGAGGCGGAGACCATCCACCGGCTGCTCGAGTACAACCCCCGCACCCACGGCTTCCTGAGAGACCGCAACAACCCGCTCGACGCGGACATGCTGGTGCTCGACGAGGTGTCCATGGTGGACACCGTGCTGATGCTCAATGTGCTCAAGGCGCTGCCGCCCCACTGCCAGCTGCTGCTCGTAGGGGACGTGGACCAGCTGCCGAGCGTGGGGCCGGGCAGCGTGCTCCAGGACATCATCGCCTCCGGACACGTGCCGGTGGTGCGGCTGAAGCACATCTTCCGCCAGGCGCAGGCGAGCCTCATCATCACCAACGCCCACCGCATCAACCAGGGAGAGCTGCCCCAGGTGCCCCCGGCGGACGCGCTGGCCGACTTCTACTTCGTGGAGAAGGAGGAGCCCGAGGCCATCCTCGCGGCCCTGAAGACGCTGGTGAAGGAGCGGATTCCCCGCCGCTTCGGGTTCCACCCGGTGGACGAGGTGCAGGTGCTCGTCCCGATGAACCGGGGCCTCATCGGTACCTCGAACCTCAACGCCGTGCTGCAGGAGCACCTGAATCCCTCGGGAGAGGATCTTGCCCGCGGCAGCCGTACGTTCCGGGTGGGCGACAAGGTGATGCAGGTGCGCAACAACTACGAGCTCGGCGTCTTCAACGGGGACATCGGACGGGTGGAGGCCATCGACAAGGAGGAGCAGTCGCTGGTGGTGCTCTACGACGGACGGCCGGTGGCGTACTCCTGGTCGGACCTGGACGAGCTGGTGCTGGCCTACGCCACGAGCGTGCACAAGTCGCAGGGCAGCGAGTACCCGTGCGTGGTGCTGCCCCTGCACACGCAGCACTACATGCTCCTGCAGCGCAACCTGCTCTACACCGGCGTGACGCGCGGGAAGAAGCTGGTGGTGCTGGTGGGAAGCAAGAAGGCGCTGGGGCTCGCGGTGCGCAACGGGGACACCCAGAAGCGCTTCACGCGGCTCGCCGCGCGGCTGAGGGACTGACGCCGGCCGCCCCGAGCGCCTGTCCCAGCAAGCTGGCTGCTCGCCTGCGGTAGGGCGGGGCGCGCGGGACGGCCCTGCCGGGTTCAGAAAGAAAACCTTCCCCGGTAACCGGGTGGCGGGTTCTGTTACTACCTCCCTAGAGTCGGCGGCGCCGCTCGTCCGACGACTCCTGACCCGCAGCAGGGAGGGCCGTGTGTCCCACGCTGGTGACAAGTCCATCCTGGCCATCGACCTCGGCACGTCGGCCGTGAAGCTCGCCGTGGTCAGCGTGCGAGGGAGAATCCTCGGCGGCGAGGTGGAGCCGCTGGAGCTGTCCCTGCTTCCCGACGGCGGCGCCGAGCAGGACCCCGAGGCGTGGTGGCGCGCCATCGTCCGGGGCACGCGGCGGCTGCTGGAGTCCGGGAGCGTCCGCGCGGACGACATCCTCGGCGTCAACTGCAGCTCCCAGTGGTCCGGCACCGTGGCCGTGGACGCGGCGGGCAAGCCCCTGTGTCCCGCCCTCATCTGGATGGACTCGCGCGGCGCGGCCCTGGTGCGGCGCGCGGCCAACGGCTTCATTCCGATTGAGGGCTACGGCCTCCGCCGCCTGCTCACCTGGATTCGCCTGACCGGCGGGGTGCCCAGCCTGTCCGGCAAGGACCCGGTGGGCCACATCCTGTACCTCCAGAGCGCGCACCCCGACATCTACCGGAACACCTACAAGTTCCTGGAGCCCAAGGACTGGCTCAACCTGCGGCTGAGCGGCCGCTTCGCCGCCTCGTACGACTCCATCACCCTGCACTGGGTGACGGACAACCGCGCGTTGAGCCGCGTCGTCTATGACGAGCGCCTGCTGGAGATGACGGGCCTGGAGCGAGAGAAGCTGCCGGACCTGGTGCCCGCCGCCACGGTGCTCGGCCCGCTGCAGCCGGAGGCCGCGCGGGCGCTGGGACTGCGCGAGGACGTACAGGTGGTGACGGGCGCTCCGGACATCCTCGCCGCCGCCGTGGGCTCGGGCGCGGTGAGAGATTACGAGCCGCACCTGTGCGTGGGCACGTCGTCGTGGCTGAGCTGCCACGTGCCCTACAAGAAGACGGACCTCTTCCACCAGATGGCCTCCGTGCCCTCCGCGCTGCCGGGGCGCTACCTGCTGGCCAACGAGCAGGAGTCCGCGGGCATCTGCCTCACCTTCCTCAAGGACAACATCCTCTACGGCCGCGACACGACGCCCGGAGCCCCCGTGGCGGAGGACGACTCGGCGGAGGTCTACAAGCTGATGGAGCGCCAGGCCGGGAGCGTCCCCGCCGGCAGCGACCAGCTCATCTTCATGCCGTGGCTCAACGGCGAGCGCAGCCCCGTGGACGACAAGTCGCTGCGCGGTGGCTTCTTCAACCAGTCCCTCAAGACGACGCGAGCCCACATGGTGCGCGCGGTGATGGAGGGCGTGGCCTACAACTCGCGCTGGCTGTTCACCTACGTGGAGCAGTTCGTGGGCCGCCGGCTGGACTCGCTGCGCATCATCGGCGGCGGCGCGCGCTCTCCGCTGTGGTGCCAGATTCACGCGGACGTGCTGGGCCGCACCATTCAGCAGGTGGACGAGCCCGTGCTGGCCAACGCCCGGGGCGCCGCGTTCCAGGCGGCGGTGGCGCTGGGGCAGCTCACGGTGGAGGAGATTCCCTCCCTCGTCTCCATCGCCCATACCTATGAACCGGACCCGAAGAACCGGGCCCTCTACGACGAGCTGTTCCGCGAGTTCGTCAATCTCTACAAGGCCAACAAGGCCATCTTCGCCCGCCTCAACCGCGCGCGGAGCGCCTGACGGCACGGAAAGGACCCTTCCCATGGCACTGCCCGACCTGAAGTCGTTGAGGCTGCTGAACCACGTGCCCCCCCGGCTGCTGTCCGCGGCCGAGCGCTACCTCAAGGCCGTGCCGAAGGTGCGCGAGCTGCTGTCGAAGGAGACGGACTCGCTCCTGTCCGAGCTGGAGGGAGACCTCAAGCCTTACCGGGGGAAGATGCCCGCGTATGACCACCTGCCGGCGACGGGGCGTGAGCGCGGGGAGGTGCTGAAGGAGTTGCAGGCGCTGCAGGCCCAGGAGGAGTCGCGCTGGCGCGAGGGCAAGGTGTCCGGGGCCGTGTACAACGGGGACGAGGGGCACATCGACTTCCTCAACCACGTCTACTCGCTCCATTCGCAGAGCAACCCGCTGCACGCCGACCTGTGGCCCAGCGCCACCAAGTTCGAGGCCGAAGTCATCGCCATGACGGCGAGCATGCTCGGCGCCGACGCCGCCAACTCGGGGAAGCCGGCCCAGGAGCACATCTGCGGCTCCATGTCGTCCGGTGGCACCGAGAGCATCATGCTCGCCATCAAGACGTACCGGGATTGGGCGCGCGAGAAGAAGGGCATCACGAAGCCGGAGATGGTGGCGCCGGCCAGCGCCCACCCGGCCTTCGACAAGGCGGCGCACTACTTCGGCGTGAAGATGGTGCGCGTGCCCGTGGGGCCGGACTACCGCGCGGACCTGGCTGCGACGAAGAAGGCCGTCAACCGCAACACCATCGTCATCATCGGCTCCGCGCCGGGCTTTCCCCATGGCGTCATCGACCCCATCGCCGAGCTGTCCGAGCTGGCGCGCCGCAAGGGCGTCGGCTTCCACACGGATGCGTGCCTGGGCGGCTTCGTGCTGCCGTTCGCCCGGAAGCTCCATTACGAGGTGCCGCCCTTCGACTTCCGGCTGCCGGGCGTGACGTCCATCTCCGTGGACACGCACAAGTTTGGCTACGCCGCGAAGGGTTCGTCCGTCGTCCTGTACCGGGGGACGGAACTGCGCTCGCACCAGTACTTCACCGCCACGGACTGGCCGGGTGGCATCTACTTCTCGCCCACGTTCTCCGGCAGCCGGCCGGGTGCGCTCATCGCCACGGCGTGGGCGGCGCTGGTGAGCATGGGCGAGCAGGGCTACCTGGAGGCCACCCGCCGCATCCTGGAGACGGCCTCCGCCATCAAGCAGGGCATCCGCGCCATCCCCGAGCTGTACGTGCTGGGCGACCCGCTGTTCGTCATCGCCTTCGGCTCGGACGAGGTGGACGTGTTCAAGGTGATGGAGCGGATGAGCGAGCGCGGGTGGAGCCTCAACGGGCTGCACAAGCCCGCCGCGGTCCACCTGTGCGTCACGCTGCGGCACGCACAGCCGGGCGTGGTGGAGCGGTTCGTGGAGGACCTGCGCGCCGCCGTGGAGCAGGTGAAGCTGAACCCCGGCGAGAAGGGGACGATGGCGCCCGTCTATGGCATGGCGGCCAGCGTCCCCTTCCGTGGGCTCGTGAGCGACATGCTCAAGAAGTACATGGACCTGCTCTACAAGGTGTGAGGCCGTAGGCCGGCTCCCGTCAGTGCGGGCGGGCCGCCCATTCCCACGCGGTGCCCCGGTGGAGCGCCGCGTAGATGTCGTCCCGGAGCGTGTTGCACTCGTCATGCGTCAGCGTGCGGTCCAGGGCGCGCAGCACCACGCGAAGCAGCACGTTCTTCTGGCCCGGGGAGATGCCCATGCGCTTCACCGCGCTGGGAGGCAGCGCGGAGTAGGGGGTCTCCGAGAGCACGTGCACACCCTCCACCAGCTCCGCCCGGTCTCCGAGCGCGGCACGCACGACGTCCCCCAGTTCCTCCGGTGTCTGCTCTTCCTCCAGGACCAATGACAAGTCCCGCCGGACCTCCGGCATGGAGGACACCGGGCGGTAGGGCTCCAGGTCCAGGAGCTGGGACGCGATTCGCGGGTTCGCCGAGCGCAGCAGGCGGATGTCGTCCAGCCCCTTGCGCAACATCAGGATGCGGTCCAACCCCACGCCCATGGCCAGGCCCGTGGTGGTGCGGGTGTCCAGGCCACTCTCTTCGAGCAGGGCGGGGAGCGCGAGGCCGCACTCGCCTATCTCCACCCACTCCGTGCCGGCCAGGACATCCACCTGGAGGCCGTCGGTGGTGTACGGGTGGAGGGCCGGGGTCAGCTTCACTTCGCGCCCGGGAAGCAGCGCACGGACCACGGTGGCAATCATGTCTCGCAGGTCGTCCGGCGTGAGCGGCGGGCCTCGACGGATGCGCCAGAGGTCCATCTGGTGGGGCTCGCCCGTGTGGAGTCGGTCGATGCAGTCGCGGCGGTAGACCAGCCCGGGGCAGGCGAGCAGCGCGTCCTCGGGCGGTGCCGCGGACAGCCGGCGCAGCAGTCCCGGAATCATGGCCGAGGTCTGCGAGCGCAGCAGCGCGGTGTCACAGACGTAGCGCGAGTAGCGCGCGTCCCTGGCGGCGCCTCCGGGTGGGTAGTGGAGCCGGTCGTAGTTGTCGGCGATGGAGACGACAGGGCTCTGCCGGTGGAGGCGCACCTCGCAGCCCCACGTGGAGCGCAGGGACTCCAGCGCGGCGGACACGAGCTGCTGCATGGCATGCGGGCCGGCTGCGGAGTCGGTGAGGTCGCGGACGGATAGGGCGCGCCGGAGTTCTTCGGCGCTGAGGATGGAGGTGGATGCGGAGACAGGAAGGGAGACGGACGACATGGGAAACCTCTCGGTGGATGGCGATGGGACGCATGGGTCTCCGGGACGCCGGGCGGGGAAGCCGCCTTGCGCCGCCGGCCTTGGATGCCCCCCCGGCGAGTCGGGGAGGGCGTCGCGCCTGACGGCGTTCCACCAACGAGAGGGGCGTGCGCTCAGTCGACGAGCACGGCCTCCCGACTCCCAAACGGGGCCGGGGGGCGGCTAAATCGACGAGCACTCACCACGAGGTACATGCGGACAGGATTAACGATGTCGGTGCTTCCTGGCAAGAGGGCCGCCCGAGGAGGTCGACCTTTGACAGGGCCGCGACGCCTCTACGCGGTGGCCGCGAGCAGCTGGTCGATGTCGACCGGCTTGCGGAGGTAGGCGCGGGCGTCGAGGACGCTCCGGTGGCTGTCGAGCCGGGGGTCGGCACTCATGACCACCACCGGAATCTGGGCGAAGCGCGCGTCGGCGCGTTGCTCGGTGCGGAACTGGAAGCCGTCCTTCACCGGCATCATCAGGTCCAGAAGGATGATGTCCGGGGACAGCCGCATCCGCTCCAACTCGGCGAGCCCCTGGGCGCCATTCTCCGCGCAGATGACGGTGTGTCCCTCGTCCTCGAGCAACTCCCGGATGGCGTCGCGGATGTAGCGGTCGTCCTCCACGACGAGGATTCGCCGGCTCATGTCCCGTCCCTCTGTACGGCCGAGAGACCTTCGGCGAGGGCGCGCGAGGCATCGCGGGGGAGCAGGACCACGAAGCTCGCGCCGCCGCCCGGCGGGCTCTCCACCACGATGCTCCCTCCGTGGGCGGCCACGATCCGCTTGGAGATGAAGAGGCCCAGGCCCAGCCCTCCGGCGTTTCGCGAGGCGATGCCGCGGTCGAAGCGCTCGAAGATGCTCTCGCGCTGGGCTTCGCCTACCCCGGGGCCGTAGTCGCGCACTTCGATGCGCGCCAGCTCCCCCGCCGCCGACAGGCGCACGTCGAGGCGCGCACCTGGCGCGTACTTCATCGCATTGGAGACGAGGTTCGTCAGCACCTGCTCGAGCCGGGAACCGTCCCAGACGCCCACGAGTCCGGGCGGCGCGTCCAGCAGGGCCTCGCAGCCCGCCTGCGCGAGCTGCCCGGAGAGGCGCTCCATCATGTCGCGTGCGAGCAGGGTGAGGTCGAGCTTCTTGAAGGTGAGGTCGAAGGTGCCCGTGCGGATGCGCGCGACGTCGAGGAGGTCGTCGACGAGGCTCGTCAGCCGGTCCACCTGGACCAACGAGACGCGCAGCGCCCTCGCGAGCTTCTCGGGACTCGGGGCGCGGCCCTCGTCGGGCTTCACGTTCCGCTCGGTCATCTGCAACTGCATCCGCAGCGAGGTGATGGGCGTCTTCAGCTCGTGCGAGGCGATGGAGAGGAACTCGTCGCGCGCGCCCAGCAGCGATTTCAGCTCCCGCTCCACCCGCTTGAGCCGGGAGATGTCCCGGAAGCTGACGATGGCCTGCCCTGGCTGAGTGCCGATGGCGGGGACGACGTCGGAGTCCACCACGATGTTGAACCGCCCGGCGGGCGAGTGCCAGACCGCCTCCAGGTCCCGGACCCGCTCACCCCGCCGGAGCAAGGCGCCCGGGGTGTCCTCCGGGTCGAGCGGGCCATCGGCATCATCGGTGAGCCGAGAGACCCGGCCGCGCTCCGCGGCGTCGATGTCGGCGGGAAAGCGCCCGTCGGAGAGCTGCTGGGCGGCCCGGTTCACGAAGGTGAACCGGCCGGAGACCGGGTCGACGAGCAGGGTGGGGATGGGGAGGCGATCCAGCACGACCTCGAGCCACCGCTGCTGCCGCGCGAGGTTCTCCGCGCGCGTCTCCTGCTCCGTCACCTGCCTCCGCAAGGCGGCCATGTTGAGCTGGGCCTGCACCCGGGCCAGGAGCTCCCTCGCGGAGAACGGCTTCGTCAGATAGTCGTCCGCGCCAAGCTCGAGCCCGCTCGCCGTGGCCTCCTCCCCCGCGCGCGCCGACAGCAGGATGATGGGGACCACGCGCAGCGCGTCGTCCGCCCGAAGCTGCTTCATCAGCTCGATGCCATCCATCACCGGCATCATCACGTCCGAGAGCACGAGGTCCGGCCGAGCCGCTCGCGCCACACGGAGCGCCTCCGCTCCGTTCGCCACCGCCGTGACTTGATAGCGTCCCTCGAGGAGACGACGGACATAGTCACGCATGTCGGCGTTGTCGTCGGCGAGCAGGACCCGCTGGCGGGTGCCAGCCGCCGGGAGCTCCACGGCCTTCGCGGTGGAGGTCGCGGGAGTCCTGTCCACGCTCCTGCCGTCCTCCACCGATGAAGCCGCCGGAGCCTGATCCGTCAGCCAGCGAAGCGTCTCCTCCACGTAGGCCTCGGGGCGGGTCGCGGTGGAAGGAGGCCGCTGCGTCCCGGCCAGCGCAGGCGCTGCCATCCAGTAGGCGCTTCCGAGCGGGACGCGAACGAAGAAGGTCGAGCCCTCGCCCTCGACGCTCCGCACCTCGACCGAGCCGCCATGGAGCTTCGCGAGCTCGTCCACGAGCGCGAGGCCGATGCCGCTGCCCTCGTGGGTGCGCCCCTTCGCCCCCTGCACCCGGTGAAAGCGCTGGAACACGCGCCCGAGCTCCCGCTCCGGAATGCCGATGCCCGTGTCCCGCACCGACAGCCGCGCGAACCCGTCCTCCCGCTTGAGCTCGACCCGGATTTCCCCCTCGTGGGTGAACTTGAACGCGTTCGACACGAGGTTCAGGACAATCTTCTCCCACATCTCGCGGTCCACGAGCACCGGGTCACCCAGTGGCTCGGCGTCCACCACGAACCGCATGCCCGCGCGCTCGACGGCGGAGCGGAAGGCGCTCGCGATGTCCCGGGTGAGCGAGGCCAAGTCGGTCGGCTCGACCGAGGCCTGGGCGCGGCCCGCCTCGATGCGGGAGAAGTCGAGCAGCGCGTTCACCAGCTTGAGGAGCCGCAGCCCATTGCGGTGGACCACCTCGAGCTCGCCGCGCGCGGCCTCCGGCAGTTCCCCCCGGTGCCCTGCGAGGAGGTCCTCCACCGGCCCGAGCAGCAGCGTGAGCGGCGTGCGGAACTCATGGCTCACGTTGCTGAAGAAGGCCGTCTTCGCCTGGTCTATCTCCGCGAGCGCCTCGGCCCGGAGTCGCTCGGCTTCGTACGCGCGCGCGTTCCCGAGGGCCGCGCTGGCCGCCGCCCCCAGCATCTCCAGGAAGGTCCGGTAGGCATCATCGAGGGGGAGTCGCTGGCTCGCCCCGACGACGAGGAAGCCCAGCGGCGCGTCCAGGCCCGCGACGCGGACTGGTAGCACGAACGACGTCGCCATCGGCTCGGGATACGGTCCCGCGGGGACGGGCCCGAACCGGGACTCCATGTCCGAGATTTGCTCCGCTCTGCCGCCGCGTGCCGCCTTCAGGAGCGGCCAGCCGGTGCCCGTGTCCGTCCCGGTCAGCTCAATCACTCGCGGCGCGAGCGTGCCTCCGGCGGGCGTCCGGCAGGTCCCCCGGAGCAAGGCCTGGGTCCCGTCTGGCGTCGTCACGTAGAGGAGCGCGAATGGCAGGTCGAAGGCGTATTCTTCGAGCGACGCGAGGAGCAGGTCGCAGGCCTCGTCAAAGACTGTCGCCATTCCGGCGCGGTCCGAGATGTCCCGCAGCGCCCGCGTGCGCCGCTGGGCGAGCATCGTCGGGGTCGTCTCGGTCACCGGGTGGAAGAGCCCCGCCACCTTCCCGGACTCGTCGCGGATGGGGCTGAGCGAGAAGGTGAAGAATGTCTCCTCCGGATAGCCATTGCGCTCGAGGAACATCCGCTGGTTCTCGAGGTAGGTCGTCTCCCCGGCGAGCGCCCGTTCGAAGGGTTCGCCGATGGCTGGCCAGGCAGACGCCCAGGTGACCCGGTAGTCCTCGCCCATCGCGCGCGGATGCACCGCGCCGCAGACCACGCGGTAGCCGTCGTTGTAGATCTGGTTGTGGCCGTCGCCCCAGATGATGTTGATTGGAAAATTCGAGGCGAGGCAGAGGCTCACCGTCGTACGCAGGCTCTGTGGCCACGTCTCGATAGGGCCCAGCGGAGAGCTTGACCAGTCGAGCGACGCGATGAGCG
Source organism: Pyxidicoccus trucidator (assembly GCF_010894435.1). Classification (NCBI taxonomy): domain Bacteria; kingdom Pseudomonadati; phylum Myxococcota; class Myxococcia; order Myxococcales; family Myxococcaceae; genus Pyxidicoccus; species Pyxidicoccus trucidator. The sequence goes on from NZ_JAAIXZ010000010.1 coordinate 162,768, forward strand.
TCGCCATCTCGCCACCCCCGGCGAGCCATTCGAGTTTCCTCGGCTGGGTGCTCATGCGAAGGGGATAGGTATTGTCCTGCTTCTGGACAAGACAATCACCCACCCGACCCGGGGTTGAACCGTCGCCAAGCTGACGGCTGTGAGCCCCGAGGTCGGCGAGGAGGTGTTGGCCCGGAAACAGCGAGCCGGATCAGCTCAGTCCCGCAGCGTCCGGTGGAACAGGTCCAGCAGCCGCTGCCAGTGCTTCTCGGACGCGTCCTTGTCATACGCGGCCGAGCCCGCCACCGCGTAGCCATGGCGCGCGCCCGTGAAGAGCTCGGAGCGGTGCTTGACGCCGGACTCCTTCAGGGACGTCTCCAGCTTCTGGATGGCCTCGGCAGGCATGGAGCCATCATTGTCCGCATGGCCGAAGTACAGCTCGCCCTTCACCTTGCCGACCAGCCGGTGGGGACTCTCGGGCGCGTCCGTGGCCAGCCGCCCGCCATGGGACGAGGCCGCCGCGCCGATGCGGTCCGGGAAGTCCGCCGCCATGCGCACGGCAATGCCGCCGCTCATGCAGTACCCCGCCACGCCCACCTTCTTCCCCTTCACCTGGGGCTGCCGGCCGAGGAAGTCGAGCTCCGCGGCGGCGTCGACCTCGAGCCGCTCGGGCGTCAGCCCGCCGATGAGCGCGTAGATGCGCTTGCGGAACACCTCGTCCTCGAAGGAGCCCTGGAGGTCCAGCTTCGACGTATGGCCCTCCCGGTAGAAGACGTTGGGCAGCAGGACGACGTAGCCCTCCTTCGCGAGCCGGTGCGCCATCTGCTCGAAGACGGGCCGGATTCCAAATGCGTCCGTCAGCAGGATGACCGCGGGCCAGGGGCCATTGCCCTCCGGCTGGAACAGCTTCGCGTCCATCGTGCCTTCGGGGGTCTTGATGTCGATGTCTTGCATGGGTCTCCGTGGTTTCCACCAGCAGGCTACATCGAACGGGTGGCAATCTCCGTGAGCTCCGCGTCCGTGAGCACCAGGGGATTGGCCTTCATGCTGCTCGCGGCCTTCGCCTTCGCCACCAGCGCCGGGACTTCCGCCGCCGTCAGTCCATAACGCCCGAGGCCCGGCACGCGCAGCGCCGCGCACAGGTCCTCCACCCACGCGAGGGCCTCCTCGGCGCGCGCGTCCGGCCGGCCCGTCAGCAGCACCGCCACCTCCTGGAAGCGCGGCACCGCCGGGTGCTCCGGCGCGCGGGCGCGCAGGGCCCGCAGGTTCACGTCCAGCACGGCGGGCAGCAGCGCCGCGCACACCGCGCCATGCGGCGCCTCGAACATGCCGCCCACCGGCGCCGCGAAGCCATGCACCGCGCCCAGCCCGGAGTTCGCGAGACACAGCCCGCCGAAGAGGCTGGCCAGCGCCAGGTCCTCGCGAGCCGTCGAGTCCGGCCCGTCCAGCACCGCGCGCCGCAGGGAGCGGGCCGAGCGGCGCAGGCCTTCACGCGCCAGTGAGTCCGTGAGCGGATTGGCCCTCGCGGAGAGAAAGGGCTCGAGGAGCTGCGACAGCGCATCCAGCCCGCTGGAGGCCAGCACCGCGGCCGGGGCTCCGGTCAGCAGGTCCGGGTCCACCAGGGCCACACGCGGCAGCATGTGCGGGCTGCGCAGGCTGGCCTTCACCTTCGCTTCCTTCGAGCCCAGCACCGCGTTGCGCGTCACCTCCGAGCCCGTGCCCGCGGTGGTGGGAATGGCCACGAAGGGCAGGGAAGGGCGCGTGAGTGGCTTCCCCCGGCCGATGACCTCCAGGTAGTCCAGCGGGTCGCCGCCATTGGCGGCCAGCGCCGCGATGGCCTTGCCCGCGTCCAGCGCGCTGCCACCCCCAAACGCCACCACCGCGTCACAGCGGGCCTCCAGCGCGGCGGCCGTTCCTTCCCGTGCAAGCTCCACCGTGGGCTCGCCCTCCACCGGGAAGACACGCACGGGCAGGCCGAGCCGCTCCAGCGCTTCATGCAGCGTCCTGGCCCGGGAAGGGTCCCTGCCCGTGACGAGCAGCACCCGGCTTCCGCCCAGGCCCCGCACCGCCTCGGGGGCTTCCGAGAGCCGGCCCGGGCCGAAGACGATGCGCGTGGCGGTGGCGAACTCGAAGGAGGGGCCGCTCACGTCACCACCCGGCGTCGTCGGGGAAGCGGTTGACGTACTTCCGGCTGGTGCGCGGCTCCGCCATCATCGGCGCCACCGTGTCGCGCCAGGTGAGGTAGTGGGCCGTCTCCTTGTGCGCCGCCGGAGCCTGCGCCGTCCGGTACACCTCCACGAGCACGAAGCGTGTCGGGTCCTCGGTGTCCTGGATGACGTCGAAGCGGGTGATGCCGGGTTCCTTCACGCTCTGTCGCGCATTGGCCAGGGTGGCCTCGCGGAACGCGTCCACGTGCTCCGGCTTCACGTGGACATGGACATGGACGACCAGCAGTGTCTGGGACATGCCCCGAAACTACTCCGGGCCGGGGCCGCGCGGGTGCACGGCCTCCGGCCCGGGAACGTTTCGCTGTTCGCTGTCAGGCAGCCGCTACGGCGCGGTGACGACCGACGTCGGGCTGAGGACGTCCTGGAGGCTGCGGGCCATCAGCCACCCGTCGTGGTAGACGATGCCCGTCTGCGCCACCGTGTCGCTCCGGTACAGGCCCACCTTCAGGTAGTTGAGCTGCCCGGAGAACTGCGTGGCGATGAAGCGCTTGGGCAGCACGAGCTTCCCGTTGAGGTACAGCTCCACGAAGCCCACGCTGGAGTTCGGCGACCACTTCACGTGGAAGATGAAGTCCTGCCACTGGCCGCGCACCAGCGGCGTGCGCCAGACAATCACACCCGGGTTGCCACCGATGTTGAGGCGGATCTCCTCGCCGTAGACCAGGAACTCCACCGGCGGTGAGCCCGAGCTGCCCTCATGGTGCCACTGCGTGAAGAGCTGCCACGTCTTCGCGCTGGGGAAGGTGGAGTCGAACATCGTGCTCCAGCGGTAGTAGTACTCCGAGCCCACCGCCTCGCGCGTCATCCGCACCAACTCGTTGCGGTTGCCGCTGGAGTTGATGGGGTCGTCGCCCTGCTTCACCGTGGCCTTGAGGGCGTAGCGGCCCTGGCGCATCGGCGAGGACACCACGGCCAGCCGGTCCGCGTTCACCATCTGCGTGCTGCTCCACTGCGAGCGGGTGCCCGTCTCGAAGTCACCCACCCAGACCACGCTGGCGCCCGTGGGCGGCGGAGTCGTCGGAGGGGGCGTCGTCACGGAGCCGGCGCAGGCGCGTGCCTCGGCGATGCTGGCCCAGTCGTTGAGGGTGTTGCCGTTGACGGTGATGCGCACCCGGCGCGCGGAGGTGGCCGTGAAGGTGTAGGTCTCCGCCGCCGTCGAGGTGCCGGTGCTCTTACCGGAGAAGACGGGCGTATAGGTGATGCCGTCCGGGGAGACGGACACCGAGAAGGTGTTGGCGCGGGTGTTGCCGCCGTGCCAGGCGATGGCGATACCGCCGACCGTCTTCGTGGCGCCCAGGTCGTAGTCGATCCACGACCCCTTGCCGAGGTTGCTCCACCGGGTGTCGAGCCGGTCGTCCATCGTGTTCGCCGGCACGTTGCCGTCGTTGCCGCTGGCGAGGACCGAGGCGGCCGTGAGCTGCGTGCAGTTCGTCGCGGTGAGGTCCGCGGCCGAGGATTCCATCGTTTCGGGAGCCTCACCCGCTTCGGTGCCGGCGTCGTATGCGCCACAGCCGGCAAGCAGGGTTCCAACCAGCAGGAGGGTCTTCTTCATGGGGGCTCTCTGGGGTGAAGACAGACGGGGGGTGAAGCCGCGCCGCGGAGAGCAGGCGGGCGGATGTCTGACTTTGTGATTGTGGGTCTTCTCCAAGGACGCGGCGGTGGGCTGCCGCGCTGAGACGGGTAACGAGTATCGATGAAATGTATTTCGTACTCAACACATGCTGAACATGCCTGCTTGCTCTACGGAAAAGAGGGCGAGACATGGATGCGCAGGAGGTGCGTGCAACTTCCGGCCAGCAAACACGGCGTGAAGCCGACAGTCGCACAGCCCCGAGGCGCGAGGCGCGCGGGACTCGCAGGGCGTTAAAACAGCCGGGTCGCACCGAGAACGCGAGGGCTCGGCGCTCCATCCACACCGCATCATTCTTCGATTGGGAGGTGGCCATGGCCCCGTCCTCGGGCATCTGTGTGGCCTGCGGCGCTCGAATTCCGGTGGGGACTCTCGCGTGTCCCTTCACCCCACCCGGGCCCCCACGGGGCGCACCGGTGCGCAGGTGGGCGACCGGCACCTGTCAGCCCCCACTTGTCGGACGCGCCGTGCAGCGGGGGCGGCTGCGGTCCTTGGCTGCGGAGGCGCGGCGCGGGCTTGGGCGCGCGGCGTGGCTGGTGGGCGAGGCGGGCCTGGGCAAGTCGCGGCTGAAGGACGCGCTCGTCGAGGAGCTGGTCGGCGAGGGCTTCGAGGTGTGGGAGGGCAGTGGCGTGGCCCTCCCCGGCACCCCGGGTGGCCCGTTCCGCGAGCTGCTGGAGGGGACGCGCGCGTTGCAGCCAGCGCCCGGGGTGGGGCGGGTATCCAGCGAGGAGGAGGCGCTGCTCGCGCGGTTCGTGGAAGGCCGTGAGCGGCAGGGCGTTCCCGCGAGCCTCTCCGCCGAGCGCACCGCGCTGTTGGATGCCCTCTGCCATGCGCTCCTGCCACACCGCCGTCCACGCCTGCTCATCCTGGAGGACTGGCAGTACGCGGACCCGCTCAGCCATGCGCTCGTCGAGGTGCTGGTCTCTCGCCTCTCGCACACGTCCATGTTGTTGCTCGCCCTGCAGCGCCCCGGGGGGACGGCGCCGGTGCCGCTGGCGTCCGAGGTGCTCACGTTGGGGCCGCTCTCCGACGACGACTCCAGGTCCCTGCTGGAGCAGCGCGTGCGTTCGCGGACCGCCATGACACCCCAGGTGCGTGAAGCCCTGTTGCACGCGGGCACCGGACATCCGCTGCACCTGCTGCACGCCATCACCCTCCACGAGGAGCACCCCGAAGCGCCGGTGCCGGACTCGGGCGAGGCGGCGCTCTCCGCACGGTTGGAGGGGCTGTCCCCCGAGCAGCGCGAGGCGCTCCAGGCGGCCTTCGTGCTCGGGCCTTCGTTTCCGCGCCCCGTGCTGGGGGCGCTCGTCGGCGGCTACACGTCGCTCGCGCCGCTGGAGATGGGAGGGTGGCTTCGGGCCGTCGCGGGGGGGCGGTGCACGTGGGCGCTCGAGCCCGCGGAGGTGTCCCCGGACAGCACCGCCGAGGACACGCAGGCGCTGCATCACCGGGCCGCGGAGGCCTATGAGTCCCTGCCCGTGGAGCTGCGGCGCCGGGCCTGCTCGGAGCTCTCCCGGCACTGGCTCGCGGCGGACGTGCCGGAGCGGGCGCTGCCGCACCTGCTGGAGCTCGCGGGGTGGAACCGCGCGGCGCTGGAGACAGGCTCCGCGCTCGCGGTGTACCGCTTCTCACTGGGCCTGGCGGCGGGGCTGGAGTCCACCGCGGCGCGGGAATGGCAGCGCGTGCTCTGGGAACGCAAGGGGGATGCGCACCGGCTCGCTGGCGCCCGTGAGGACGCGGAGTCCGCCTGGCGCACGGCCCGCGCGCTCGACGTGGAGGCGCCGGAGCCCCTGCTGGTGGACCGGGCGCGGAGACTGCAGAAGCTGACCTCGGTGCTGCTCGCGCTCGGCCGCTTCGACGAGGTGGTTGCGTTGGCGGAGGAGGGCTCGCGCGAGGGGGTGGAGGCCGTGCCCCTGGTGGCCGCGTCGCTGGATGGGCTCGCCTCGCTCGCGCTCTGTGGGCTGGGGCGCTTCGAGCAGGCCGCTGCGCGGCTGCGCCTCGCGCGGGAGCGGCTGCGGCTGGCCTCTCTGGAGAATGGGCCCTCGCGGGCCAGCGTGGAGGCCTCCCTGCACCGGGCCATGGGCAATGTGTTGATGGGCCAGGGGCATCCGGAGCAGGCGACCGTGGAGTACCTCGCGGTGCTGCGCTGGAGCGAGCTCGCCGGGGACACGTGGGAGCACTCCATCGCGCTCTTCAGTCTGGGCAATGCCCACGCGCGCGCGGGAGACCGGGAGCGCGCGACGCACTTCTTCCAGCTCGCGCTGGACCTCAAGTCGCGCACCGGGGACCGCTGGGGCATGGCGTACACCCACCATGGGCTGGCGCTGCTGCACACGCAGGCGGACGCGCCGGAGCTGGCGAAGGAGGACGCCGTGCGCGGACTCCAGCTCGCCGCGATGCTGGGGGACCGCAAGCTGAAGTCGCTGCTCCGCTGCGCCCTGGGCCGCGCGCAGCTTCGGCTGGGGGAGTTGGAGGAGGCCGGGCGACAGCTCCAGCTCGCCGCCCAGGATGCCGCCGCCGTGGGCGCCCGCTCGGAGCAGCTCCAGGCGGAGGCGGCACTGCGCGCTCTCGACGCACGACGTTGACGGAACCCCGGGCGGGGCCCGAGTGTCCACCTTTCGTGCCTGCCCTGGCCCTCTCCCGGCTCCGTCTCGTCGTGCTGCTGACCTGCTCGCTGGGGCTCCCGTCCGTTGCTCCGGCGGCGCCCGCTCCTGATGCGTTCGAGGCGTACCTGCGTCCCCCGCATCCACCCGCCGAGGGCTTTGCTCCCATGCCCGACGGCCAGACGGCTCGCGCGGGGAGCGAGGTCCGCGCGCTGGCTCGTGGCCGGGTGGCGGAGGTGGGGGCCGACGGGCGCTCCGTGGTGCTGGAGCACCTCTACTACGAGAACCATGCGCTGCTGCGTGCCCGGTCGGAGTACTCGGGGTTGGACGGAGTGGCGCTGCGCCCGGGGACGCTCGTCACGCGTGGGCAGGTGCTGGGGCGGGTGGGGGAGAAGGCCCGGCCCGCCGTGACGCTGCATTCAGGGCGGCGCCTGTCCGCCGCCGAGGCCCGGCGCTTCACCGCCCTGCGGGAGCGGCTGCTGCTGCCCGCGGAGGAGCCGTCGCTGCTGCTCATCTCGCACGACGACTTCCAGCTCCGGCTGTACGCACGGGGGCGCGAGCTGGCGCGCAAGGAGGTGAGCTTCGGTCAGGCGGCCGGTGCCAAGGAGGTGCGCGGCGACAACCGCACGCCGAAGGGCATGTACTTCGTCACCCAGAAGCTGCGGGGCGACATCCCCGGGCCGTACTCGGCCTTCTATGGCGGGCACTGGATTCGGGTGAACTATCCGAATCCCTGGGACGCGGAACGGGGCGTGGCCTCGGGCTTTGTCGATGCGAAGACGCGCGAGAAGATTGCCCTCGAATGGGCCGCGCGGCGGAACACGGTGGCCTCCACGCGGCTGGGCAGCGGCATCGGCCTGCACGGTTGGGCGGGGGACTGGACGCTGGCGGAGAGCGGCGGGCGGCTGTCCTGGGGCTGCGTGGTGATGCACAATCCGGACATCGCGTCGCTGTATGAACGGATTCCGGAGGGGACCATGGTCGTCCTCTTCTAGCGACCGAGGAAGCCCTACCGTCTCGGGGGCAAGGCGTGGAATCCTCCGCGTGTGATCGAGATAGAAACCATCGAGGCCTTCGAGCTGCACCTGCGCTCGGGGGCGCACCTGGCCAACGTCGTCATCCAGGGACTGGACCTGCGGAGGTACACCCGGGAGCTGGCCTCCGCCGAGCTTGCCGGCACCGTCTTCCTCGGCTGTGAGCTGGAGAAGGATGCGCTGAGCGCGGCGCTCGCACACGGGGCCATGGTGTTCCCGCCATTCTCCGGGCTGCCGTACCTGCCCTATCGCGGCGCGGTCTACTCGCCCGAGGAGCTCTATGCGGGTTTCGACCCGGCGCGGCCGGAGACGTATGCCGAGACGCCGGATGCCCGCATCTACGCGCACTGGGCCACCCATGGCCGGGGCAGCCCGCCGACGCTGCTGGAGACGCTGTCGCAGCGGCTCCATGACCATGCCGTCACCGATGCGATGGAGGACCTGCTCCTCGCGAACGGTGGGGCTCGCAAGGTGGTGGCCATCATGGGCGGCCACTCCATGAAGCGGGGCCAGCCGGACTACCGCGCCGTGGCGGCGCTGGCTCGCGAGCTGACGCAGCGCGGCTTCTTCATGGTCAGCGGCGGCGGCCCTGGCGCCATGGAGGCCACCCACGTCGGCGCCTGGTTCGCCCGGCGCACCGAGGCGGAGCTGGACGCCGCGCTCGCCATGCTCGCGAAGGCTCCCAGCTACACGGACCGCGAGTGGCTGGCCCGCGCCTTCGAGGTGCGCGGCGCATTCCCCCTGCGTGACGGTGACAGGCCCTACTGCGACAGCCTGGGCATCCCCACGTGGCACTACGGGCACGAGCCGCCCAATCCCTTCGCCACGTACATCGCCAAGTACTTCGCCAACAGCGTGCGCGAGGACGGTCTGCTCACGATTGCGCGCGGCGGCATCGTCTACGCGCCGGGCAGCGCGGGCACCATCCAGGAGATCTTCCAGGACGCCTGTCAGAATCACTACAACTCCGTGGGCGTCATCAGCCCGATGATCTTCCTGGGCACCGAGTTCTGGACGCGCACGCGCCCCGTGTACCCGCTGCTGGCGCTGCTCGCCCAGGGGCAGGAGTACGCGCGCTACCTCATGCTGACGGACTCCCAGGAGGACGTCGTCCGGGCGCTGGTGGAGTACGACGGGGCGCGGCAAGGGGGCGGGTGACACCTTCCGGCCCGGCCGGTGTTCAGGGACGTGCACGCGCGCCGGGCGTGCCGATATGCGCCGCCGCCAGGACCGTTCCACGAGGGGCGGCCCTGGCCGTACCGGCCGAAGGAGGAGTGCCATGTCCCACACCAATCCATTCTTGCTGGGGGCGGTGTGCGTCGTGCTGGGAGCGCTCCTGTGGATGGTGCCGGCCTGCTGGGGCGGTGCGCGGCCCCAGTCTCCGCGGGGGCCCGCGGCCTCCAAGCCCACCCGGACCTACGCGAGCGTCGGGTGGCGCCCCGTGCAGGTCCTGCTCGGCGCGAGGTAGTCCCGAGGCCGCCGTAGGCCTGTTCCACCGACGCAAGGCCGCGTATTCTCTGGGCCCCTCGGGAGGAGTCCCCGGATGCGGCCCCGGGCCGTCTTCTTCGACCTGGATGACACGCTGATCGACCGTGCCGGCGCCTTCGCCAGCTACGTCGAGGACCTCATCGACCGCCACCCGGCCGCGTTCCCCGCGTCCCGCCGGGCCGAGGACGTGGCCGAATTTCACGCGCTCGACGGGCGAGGTTCCACCGACCGCACCGTCTTCTGCCGCCGCGTGACGGACACCTTTCCGGCCCTGGCGCTGTCGCCCGAGGAGCTCTGGGACGACATGTCCACACTGCTGCCCACCCTGGTCGTTCCCAGCGTGGGAACGCTGGTGCTCGTGGAGGGCCTGCGGAAGCGCGCCCCCGTGGCGGTGGTGTCCAATGGCTCGGGCCGCGTGCAGCGCGCGAAGCTGGAGCGTGCCTTCCTCACGGCGCACCTTCCGGACGTCTTCCTCTCCGGCGAGGTCGGCGCGGAGAAGCCGGACGCCCGCATCTTCCTCGCGGCGCTCGCGCGGGTGGACCGTGCTCCCGAGGAGGTGCTCCACGTCGGGGACGACCCGGAGCGGGACATCGTCGGCGCCGCCCGCCTGGGCATGTCCACGTGCTGGGTCTCCCACGGGCGCCCGTGGCCACAGGGGCTGCCACCGCCCACGTTCACCGTGGAGCGTGTCGTGGGCCAACCCGAGGCGCTTCGCGGGGTGCTGGCGCGATGGACATGAACGCCGTGGTCGGCTCGCACGACCTGCTGTTCCTCACCCTGGATACCCTCCGCTATGACGTGGCCGAGGAGCTGGCCGCCCAGGGGCGCACGCCCCACCTCACGGCGCTGATGCCCGGGGGCCGCTGGGAGCAGCGCCACTCGCCCGCCAGCTTCACCTACGCCGCGCACCACGCCTTCTTCGCCGGCTTCCTGCCCACCCCCGTCACGCCCGGCCTCCACCCGCGCCTGTTCGCCATGCGCTTCGAGGGCAGTGAGACAACGGCCCCGGGCACCTGTGTCATCGACGCGCCGGACCTCGTCACCGGGCTCGCCGGGCGCGGCTACCACACCGTCTGCATCGGCGGCGTCGGCTTCTTCAACAAGCGCAACCCGCTGGGCAGCGTGCTCCCCGGCCTCTTCGCGGAGAGTCACTGGAGCCGCGAGATGGGCGTGACGGACCCGCGCTCCACGGAGCACCAGGTGGCGCTCGCCGTGAGCCGTCTGGACGCGCTGCCTCGGGAGCAGCGCGTCTTCCTCTTCATCAACGTGTCCGCGCTGCACCAGCCCAACCGGCACTACCTGCCCGGCGCCACCCAGGACTCGCGCGCCTCGCATGCCGCGGCGCTGGAGTACGTGGACCGCCAGCTTCCGCCCCTCTTCGCCGCCCTGCGGCGACGGGGGCCCGCCTTCTGCATCGTCTGCTCGGACCATGGGACGGCCTATGGCGAGGACGGCTATACCGGCCACCGCCTGGGCCACCCCGTCGTGTGGACGGTGCCCTACGCTGAGTTCCCGCTGAATCGAGACACCGCACCATGACGCGCCTGGAGCAGATGCTGGAAGAGACGCCCTACGTGGCGTACCTCTACGGCTACCCGCACAAGACGGCCTACCGGCCCTTCACCCCCGCGCTCCCCCTGGAGTCCGTCTGGGCGGAGGAGCGGCGCGACGCGCTGTTCCTCTACCTCCACGTGCCCTTCTGCGAGATGCGCTGCGGCTTCTGCAACCTCTTCACCGCCGCCGGGCCGAAGCAGGACGTGGTGGACGGGTACCTCGGCGGGCTCGTCCGGGAGACGCGCCGGGTGAAGCAGGCCCTGGGCCCCGCCACCTTCGCTCGCGCCGCGATTGGCGGCGGCACGCCCACGCTGCTCGACGTGGCCGGCCTCAACACCGTGTTCGACCTCATGGAAGGCGTCATGGGCGCGGACATGAAGCAGATTCCCGTCTCCGTGGAGGTGTCGCCGGAGACGGTGGACGCGGAGAAGCTCCGCGTGCTGCGCTCGCGCGGCGCGGACCGGGTGAGCATTGGCGTGCAGAGCTTCATCGAGGCGGAGGTGGCCGCGGTGAAGCGGCCCCAGCAGACCGCGCAGGTGGAGGCCGCGCTGGACCTCATCCGCTCCACCGGCTTCCCCACGCTGAACATCGACCTCATCTACGGGATGGAGGGGCAGACGGTGGAGAGCTTCCTCTTCTCCCTGCGCGCCGCCCTCCGCTTCAACCCCGAGGAGCTGTACCTCTATCCGCTCTACGTGCGTCCCCTGACGTTCCTCGGCAAGAAGGCTCGCGCGTGGGACGACCTGCGGCTGTCGCTCTACCGCGCCGGCCGCGACTTCCTCCTGTCCCAGGGCTACACGCAGGTCTCCATGCGCATGTTCCGCGCGAAGCACGCGCCGGACGCGGGCGGCCCCGTGTACCGCTGCCAGGAGGACGGCATGGTGGGCCTGGGCTGCGGAGCGCGCTCGTACACAGGCGGCGTGCACTACTCGTCCGAGTACGCGGTGGGCTCGCGCGAGGTGCGCTCCATCATCGCCTCCTACAGCGAGCGCACCGAGGCGTCCTTCGGCGAGGTGGGCTACGGCTTCCGGCTGGAAGCGGCGGAGCGGAAGCGGCGGTACATGCTCCTGTCACTGCTGGCGGATGGCGTGGACCTGGCCACGTACCGTGAGCGCTTCCACTCCGACGCGCTGGCGGACTTCCCCGAATTGGCGGAGCTGGAGGCGCACGGGCTGGGACGCCGCGTGGAGGGCGCATTCCGGCTCACCGAGGCGGGCGTGGAGCGCTCGGACCTGATTGGCCCCTGGCTGCACTCGGAAGGGGTGCGCGAGATGATGCGGGAGTACGCCTGGCGATGAAGCTCACCGTGCTCTACCGGGGCCCGCTGTCCGGCTGCAACTTCGGCTGCGAGTACTGCCCCTTCGGCAAGTGGAAGCAGAGCGAGGAGGAGCTCGCCAAGGACCGCGCGGACCTGGCGCGGTTCATGGCGTGGGTGGAGTCGCGCAAGGACCTGCGCCTCTCCGTGTTCTTCACGCCGTGGGGCGAGGCCCTCATCTGGCCCTGGTACCAGGAGGCGCTCGCCCGGCTGACGCACCTGGAGCACGTTGAGCGCGCCGCCGTGCAGACGAACCTGTCCTGCACGCTGGACTGGGTGCGGAGCTGCCGCGTGGAGAAGCTGGGCATCTGGGCCACCTTCCATCCCGAGTGGATGAAGCGCCGCCGCTTCGTGGCCCAGTGCGAGACGCTGTCCTCGCTCGGCGTGCGGCACAGCGCCGGCATGGTGGGCTTCACGCGCTTCGCCGAGGAGGCCGAGGCCCTGCGCGCCGAGCTGCCCCCGGACACGTACCTGTGGATCAACGCGGTGAAGGACGGGCAGGAGGAGCCGTACACGTCCGAGGACCTCCAGCGCTTCACCCGCGTGGACCCGCTCTTCCCCGTGAACAACACGCGTCACCCCAGCCTGGGCCGGGCGTGCCGGGGCGGAGAGTCCGTCATCTCCGTGGACGGGGAGGGCACCGCGCGCCGGTGCCACTTCATCGACGAGCCGATTGGGAACATCTACACGCCGGACTTCGACTCGGCGCTGCGGCCCCGTGCGTGCTCGAAGGCGACGTGCGGGTGCCACATCGGCTACGTGCACCTGGAGTACCTGGAGCTGGACTGCGTGTTCGGCTCCGGCATCCTGGAGCGCGTGCCCGCGACGCCGCTGTGGAGGTCCGTGCCCGGCTCACGGCCCTGAGGCAGGCGTGCCGAGAGAGCTCAGGGCCTCTCGAATCTCCCACTCGTACACGGTGAGGCCGTCGCGGCGCAGGTTGGGCAGCAGGTCTCCGAAGGCGTTCGCCTCCAGCACGCGGTGCCCGGTGAAGTGCTCCTCGTACATGAGGTCGATGCCCACGTGCAGGCAGTCGTGTGCGCGCGCCACGGTGCGGCAGCTCTCCAGGGCATCCGCCAGCTCGTTCGGAGGCACCGCCGCGCGCAATTCGTCCACGTCCCCGCGCCAGCCGCCGAGGTGCAGGTTGGTAATCGGGTGCCGGCTCTGACGCACCACCGTGAAGGCCGGCTCGCCGCGCACCATCAACACCCGGCAGTCGAAGTAGTCGCCGCCCAGCCGGGCCTTGGGAATCGAGTGCTCCACCTGGGAGCCCTCGGCCAGGAGGAAGGTGAGCACCTCATCCACCCGCGCGGGCTCGTCGATGCGGCGGACCTTCAGCGAGTTGTACCAGCCCGTCGCCGCCTGCTCGATGGTGGTGACCAGCGTGTCCCGGGAGCGCCCCAGCCGGAAGATGGCCAGGCATGACGCCGACGAGCCACAGGACAGCTTCACGAATACCTCGCGGCAGTCCTGCTCGCGCATCCGCTCGCGCAGCGACTCCGGGTCCGTGACGCCTTCCAGCGGCTCGGGCACGGGCACGCCCAGCGCCGCGTACTTTCGCGAGGTGACGCGCTTGTCGAAGAGATCCGCGATGCTCGCGGGCGACTGGAGCACCTTCCAGCGCGGGTGCGCCGCGAAGCTGGCTTGCAGCTCCGCCAGTACCTCGAGGAAGCCCAGGTGGTACTGGCGGGGGCAGAGGATGAGCCCGTGGTCGTACTCCAGCGCGTCCACCTGGGCCGGAGTGACACTGGCGCAGCCGGCCTCCTGTGCGTCCGGGTAACCTCGCTTGAGCAGGGCCCGCTCCACGTCCCAGCTCTCGCCCGCAGAGTCGATGCGGACCAGCGTCTCCGTGTCCGGCAGGTCGGCGAGGAGCCCGGGGTTGGCGAGCAGCTCCACCCAGGGCACCACGCGCGCGGCGGGGAGCCCCTGGCGGACCAGCGCCTCCTGGAAGAGGGCAACGCGGCGGTTCTCCGCGTTGCCGATGAGGAGGAAGGGAGGCGCGGCCGTCATCCGGTGCTACTCGCCGACCGCGACGTAGCGGCGGTCGTCGCCCTCGTCGGAGTCGTCGTGGCGCTGGCGGCCGATGACCACGCCCGCGCACAGCTTCGCCAGCGACTTCGCGACCTTGGCGCTGAGCAGGTTCCGGTCGAGGTCCAGGTGCTTGAGGTGCTTGAAGGCCGCGGCGTTCGCCAGCATCACCTCCGCGCCCTTGTCCGTGAGCGTGCCCAGGGACAGGTCCAGCGACTCAATCTGCTTGAGCACCTGCGACTTCGGCAGCGCCGCGACCAGCTCGTTGGTGAACTCGGCGTTGCACAGGCCCAGCTGCCTGAGCTGGGGCAGGCCGGTGGCGTCGAGGATGGGCTGGATGGACTTCAGGTCGCCGCCGGCCCCGTACTCCTCGGAGCCGAACCAGACCTCCATCCGCTCCAGCTTCGGCCAGTTCGCGGCGGCGATGGCCTTCACCGCCGGGCGGGACAAGCCGCCGGACTCCACGATGAACTCTCGCAGCTCCGGCAGGTCGATCTTCCCCATGCTCGCACCGCCGCCACGCAGGTGGAGCGAGCGGAGCTGGGGAAAAGCCGTGTAGAGCGGAGCGAGGTTCCCCAAGTCCGTCCAGGAGATTTCCATCTCATCCGGGAACACGAAGTCGCCGATGAACAGCTTCCGCAGCGCCTTGGGGGCCGCCTTCGTGATGAGCTTGATGAGCGCGCCGTACTCGTTCTCTCCCTCGTTGTCCGCCATGCCCAGGGTCAGCTCCTGGAGGAAGCGCGCGGAGGGGTGGGCGAGCAGCATCGCCAGCGTCTCGTCGATCTGGAACTCCGGGTCCTCACCGTAGCCGGCGATCGCCACGCGGGCGCTTCGGATGAAGCCCAGGTGCCACTCCACCGTCAGCGTCTTGCCCCCGAGCATCGACGCGAGGGGCGCACCCAGCAGCACGTCCTGGTGCTTCTTGAGGAGGGCGGCCACCTTCCGCTTGAGCGCGGTGGCCTCCGCGCCCTTCGCCTGGAGCAGCGCGTGCTGGAGGGCAATCAGCTCGCCACGAGGGTCTCCCTGCGACTGGAGCCAGTCACCGTAGACGAGGTAACCGTCCGCCACCTCGGGTGCTCCGAGGATGGCCGCCTCCAGCTCCTTGTTGGCCTTCGGCTTGGGGCTGGCGTCCGTCGGCTTGACGCGCTTGTAGCCCTTGCCCTCCTTCTCCTGGACCTGCTTGTCGTACGCGGTGCGCGACTCCCACGAGCTCTTGAACTTCTGCGTCTTTTCCTGGCCCTCCGTGCCGATGCGGCCCCAGCGGGTGGTGAGGACGTCTTCGTCCCGGGTGATTTCCCAGAACTTGTTCGAGCTGCCTTCCTTCATTTCGAAGCGCGGCATGGTGTGTCCCCCTGAAAAGTGGTGCGGGTGGTGCTACTCGCCGACCGCCGCGTAGCGGTAGTCCTCTTCGAACTCGCGCTGGCTGCCCGCGGCCACGCTGGGGCTCAGCTTCGCCACCAGCTTCTCGCCCTCGTCCGTGAGCGTGTTCTCCGTGAGGTCCAGGTGCTTGAGGTGCGCGAAGGCCGCGGCGTTCTCCGCGAGGATGCGCGCGCCCGCGTCCGACATCGTGCCCTTGGACAGGTCCAGCTGCTCCAGCTGCTTGAGCACCTTCGACTGGGGCAGCACCTTGCAGAGCTCGTCCGTGAATTCCGAGTTGCACAGGCCCAGCGACTTGAGCTTCGGCAGGCCCTTGCCGTCGAGGATGGGCTGGATGTCCTCCACCCCGCCCTCGGCGCCATAGTTGTCGGCGCCGAACCAGACCTCCAGCTTCTCCAGCTTCGGCCACTTCGCGGCGGCGACGGACTTCACCGCCGAGAGGGCCAGGCCGCCGGTCTCGATGGTGAACTCGCGCAGCTCCGGCAGGTCGACGTTGCCCAGCTCCAGGGAGTGGCCGCGCAGGCGCAGGGAGCGGAGGTTGGGGAGCAGCTTGTAGAGGGCGGAGATGTCGTGGAGGTGGGACCACGAGATTTCCGTGTCGTCCGGATACTCGAAGTCGCCGATGAACAGGCTCTGGAGCGTCTTCGAGCCGCCCAGGTCGGTGAGTGCCTCGGTGAGGGAGCTGATGGTGCCTTCGTAGTCATTCTCATCATCGAAGTGCGCCATGCCGATGGTGAGTCCCTGGAGGAACCGCGCCGAGGGGTGCGCGAGCAGCTCCTTCAACAGCTCGCCGATGTCCCGGTCGGAGTCGTAGTCCTTCTGGCCCACGCGCGCGGTGCGGATGAAGCCCAGGTGCCACTCCACCGTCAGCTCCTCTTCGTCCAGCGCGTCCGCCAGGTCGCCGAGCAGCGCGGCCTTGCGGCTCTCGAGGAGGGAGGAGACCTGCTTCTTGAGCTTCGTGGCCTCCTCGCCGCTCGCCTGCATCGCCGCGTGCTGGAGGGCGATGAGCTCGCCGCGCGGGTCGCCCTGGCGCTGCAGCCAGTCGCCGTAGACGAGGTATGCGTCCGCGTTGTCCGGGTTGGCGATGATGGTGGCCTCGAGCTCCGGGTTGGACGCGCTCTCGCCGCCCTCGTCACCGTCGGACTCGCCTTCGTCGCCCTCGCCGGCCAGCTCGTAGCCCTTCTTCTCCTTCTCACGGACGAGCTTCTCGTACTCCTTCTTCGCCGCGGCGGGAGAGTCGAAGGTCTGCGTCTTCTCCTGGCCGTCCGTGCCGATGCGACCCCAGCGCGTGGTGAAGGTGTTGTCGGCGAGGGTGATCTGCCAGAACTTGCTGGAGCTGCCTTCCTTGAACTCGTACCGCGGCATGGACGTCCTCCGCGCGCCTTCCTGGCGCGTCCCGGACCGGACGCTAGAGAAGCGCCCGCGCAAGCTCAAGCGCCGTGCCAGTCCAGGCCTCCCATGGGGACTCAGGGGGCTCGGCGGGCCCGGCCGTGGGCCCGGAACGCCCAGGCATTCCGGCCTTGCTTCCCAGGACGCGCACGCGGGGGGAGGGCCCGCTCAGGTCCAGCAGGTGCAGGCCCAGCCGGGCATCGGCGTCCAGCGCGTCGTGGGGGCCCTGACTGGCCGCGTCCACGAGGAGCACGTCCACCCGGGCACGCTTCGTGCTCGCGGTGGCCTCGGAGAGGACGGTGTCCAGGTCGGTGGCGGTGAGGACCTCCGCCGTGCCCCGCTCGCGCCACTCGCGCAGCAGCAATTCGCACAGGCCGCGCTCCGGCTCCAGGGGGAGCTGTCCCTTGCCGTCCTGGAGGAAGACCACCCGGAAGCGGAGGTCCTCGGCGGTCAGCCACGCGGACAGCCGGCGCACGAGGCACAGCACCAGCCCGAGCGCCACCACCACGCGCTGCCAGCGCACGCCCGCGTCCTTCACCCGCGCGTCCGCGAGCTCCGGCAGCAGGGCGAACGTCACCACTCGCCGCCGCCGCACCGCGACGCTCTCGTCGCGCGTGTAGTAGAGGAGCTCGCCCTCCACGTAGCGCACGTCGAAGAGGTCCAGGCTCGGCTCGTCCTCCATGTAGACGAGCTCGGAGGTGACGAGGTTCTCCAGGCTGCCCACGTTGGAGACGGACGCGAAGCCTCCCTGCGGGAAGGAGGCCTCGTCCTCCAGGGTGGTGGGTGTTGGGCCGGAGGAGACCGGACGCGCGCGAAGCTTCGGGGGCAGGGTGCGGGAGAGGGCCTCCGCTGCCTCCACCGCCTGCTCCAGCGCCATGCGCTGCGCCTTGCCCTGGAGGTGCTCCAGGTTCTCCAGTGTGAAGGCCTCCGTGTCACCGAGGAGTGCCTGGGCTCGACGGGCGGCGCTGGCCAGGGCCTCGTAGCCTTCGGCCAGCCGCTCCAGCGCGGCGCCGGCTCCGGGCTCGCGAAGGGCCGCGTAGCCGGCGTGCAGCAGCTCCTCGGGAGGACGGTCCAGCACCCGTCGCGCCAGGGCCGGGCTCAGCGCGGTGCCGGCGTCGTAGCCGAGGCGCGTCAGCACACGGGCGACGAGGAAGGCGACGCCCCGGGGGCGGAGTGGCTCGGGCAGGCGGGCCAGGGCGGACGACACGGCGTCCAGGTGCGGCTCCGCAGCCAGCCGCGCGAGCACGTGGTCGTCGTAGGCGCGCACGGCGGCGCGCAGCCGGGGCAGCGTGTCCGGGACGGGCAGGGTGGGGGAGAGCGGGACGCCGGAGACGAGCCGGCCGAGGTCGGAGACCAGGGCCGGCGGGGGCAAATCGGGTGACTCCGCGAGCGTGGCCAGGAGCCAGGGCACCGCGTGCGTCAGGGCCTCGGGCGTGGGGCCCTCCTGCCGGGCAAGGCACAGCCCGGCGCACAGCCAGCGCTCCGCGTCCTGGGGTCCTCGCAGCTCCGCGCTCATGCCTTGCTCAGGTGAGGCCCAGCAGCCGGGGCACCTTCTCCTCCAGCAGGTCTATCTCCTCGCGGCTCTCGCCCAGGTAGGAGAGGAGCTGGAGGTCCTGCCGCTCCACCGCGCCGCCGTGGAAGATCCACGCGCGCGTGCGCAGCAGCCGGTACAGCTTCACCAGCTTGCGGTCGCTGATGAAGACGCCGTCCTCGCGCGTCAGCGTCTGCACCACCCGGCGGAACTCGCGCAGCAGCTCGTCCCGGAAGAAGAGGTCCCTGTCGCGCAGCTCCTTCCCGTCCGGGCCCGTCTCGCGCCGCCCCATCATCAGCGTCAGGTAGCGGTGCGCCTTGAGCACGTCGTCCAGCGAGGCATGCCCCTCCGCCCACGGCTTCTGGTTCATCTCGCGGTAGGTCTGCGAGTCCAGGCCGGAGTCGAGCAGCTCCAGGAAGTAGCGGTCCTGCACCGGGCGGCACGCGGCCTTCAGGCAGAAGCGGTCCTTCAGCGCGCCCAGCTCCGCGTGCTCGGGCAGCTCGTTGGTGGCAGCGAAGAGGACCTTGAGTTT
Source organism: Pyxidicoccus trucidator (assembly GCF_010894435.1). Classification (NCBI taxonomy): domain Bacteria; kingdom Pseudomonadati; phylum Myxococcota; class Myxococcia; order Myxococcales; family Myxococcaceae; genus Pyxidicoccus; species Pyxidicoccus trucidator. The sequence goes on from NZ_JAAIXZ010000010.1 coordinate 181,453, forward strand.
CACCGGCTGCGGCGCGCCGTCCTGGTAGAACTTGCGCTCGTTGATGACCGTCAGCAGCGCGTTGAGGATGGCCGAGCTGGCCTTGAACACCTCGTCCAGGAACACGAGCTTCGCGGTGGGCAGCTTGCCGCCCTCGCGGCGGATGTAGCGGCCCTGGCGCAGCAGGTTGATGTCGATGGGGCCCAGCACCTCCGACGGCTCCGTGAAGCGCGTCAGGAGATATTCGAAGTAGTCCTCGTTGGGGATGCGCAGCGCCTCCCGGAACTTCAGCACCAGGTCCGACTTCGCCGTGCCCGGAGGCCCCACCAGCAGCAGCGGCTCCTGCGCCACCGCCGCCACCGTCATCAGGTCCACCAGGGTCTGCTTGCCCACGAAGTGCCGGCCGAGCGCCACGCGAAAGCGGTTGAGCCGCTCGCGCAGGGTGTGGGCCTCGCGGGAGAGCGCGTCGAAGGACAGCTCGCTGATGGGGTCGACGGCGGCCGACTCGTCGCGCCGGGGAAGACTGCTCATGTTGTGCGCTCCTCCAGCTCCCGATGGATGCGCCGTCGCACCAGGAATTCGTCCTCGTCCAGCCAGCTCCGCGCGCGCTCACCCGTGCCCTGGCCCACTTCCACATGGCCCAGCACCAGCGCGTCCGCCAGCTCCACGACGGAGAGGCAGAAGTGGCTGTTCGTGTTGTAGCTGTCCGTCACCGAAGGCAGTTGCTCCGACAGCCGCGCCAGCCCGGGCATGGCCACCTCCACCGGCGCGTGCGCCAGCGCTCCCGCCAGGCTCCGCGTCAGCGCCAGCCGCTCCGGCAGGGCGCCCTTCGCGGCGGTCAGCGAGTCGAAGGCCCGGTCGAACACGGGCGCCGCCTCGCCCGCGCGGCCCAGCATCGCCAGTCCCGCGGCCACGCCGAGCTGCGCCGGCAGCGGCGTCTTCGGCCGGGTGAGGAGCCCCCGCGCCGCGTCCACCAACTCGCCAGCCTCGCGCGACAGGCCCACCCGGCGCAGGCCGCGCAGGCTCAGCCCGAGGAGGCCCTGGCCCCACGCCGGGGACTCGGGAGGCAGCGCCGCCAGCACCTTGCGCAGGCGGCCCGCCAGCGCCATCGCCCGGTCCGCACGGCCGAAGAGCGCCGCCAGCGTGAGCGCGTCGCCCAGCAACAGCCCCTGCGCCTCGCCAGGAAGCCCTTCCAGAGCCCCCACCAGCCGGTCCAGCAGCGGCAGGGCGCGCGCGGGGGGCAGACGCGGCAGCGTGTCCAGCAGCCCTCCCAGGAGCCGCTGGCGCTCCGGAGCGGCCAGCTTCGGGGCCGTGGCGCGCGCGGTGAGCGCCTCCACCTCGGCCGCGACCTTGCCCGCATCCTTTATATCCCGCAGGGCTGCGAACTCCTCCCCGCGTAGGTCCCGCGCGCCGCGCCCGAAGGCCCGTGCCGGGTCCAGCCGCTCGCTGGGCTCCAGCAGCGCGGAGGACTGCCGCAGCCGGTCCACCTTGTACCGCTGGAAGGTGCTCAGCGCGTTCAGCTCCGCGGCGATGTCCGGAGGCAGCGGCGTCTCCGGAGGCAGCCCCTCCAGCGCCTGCGCCACGCGCGCGCCGTAGGCCCGCGAGAGGAAGCCGTGGATGGGCTCCGTCACGTCGAGCGCGTCGGTGGCGGTGGTCGCGAGCGCGCGGGCCCGGTCGGCCTGCCCCAGCCGCGCCAGCCCGCAGGCGAAGACGAAGTGGACGTACGCCTGGGTGAGCGCGGGCGCGGCCTCGATGGAGGAGCGGCGGCGCGTGGTCCGGGTGAAGCGCTCCAGCATCGCCTCCAGCTGTGCCACCAGCCGTGGGGCGTGCGTCACGTCGGTGCCGACACGGAGGAAGCGGGGCACGTCCCTAGCCAGCGACAGGCCGCGCTGGAGCATCCCCAGCAGCCGGTCTCCCGCGCGCGCCAGTCCGAGCGGGTCTCCCCCGGCGAGCCGGTCCAGCGACGCCCGCGCCAGCCACAGCGAGCGCACGTCGAGCGCCACGTCGTGCCGGTCCAGCCAGCGCTGGAGCGAGGGCACGTCACCGGGCGCCGCGCCCCCGGGCGTGAGCACCGCGCGCACGAGGCTGCTGGTGAGCGCCCGCACGTCGTCGTCCGAAGGCGTGGCGCGCGCGAGCAGCTCGGCGGCGGAGGGGGCGCCCTCCGTCTCGGCGTCGGCCCAGCGCGAGGCCAGCTCGGTGGCCTCGGGCCCGGCGCTCTCCCAGACGGCGCGGGTCCAGCACAGGCCCGCGTCGCGCCTGCGTCCGAGCTGTCCATTCAGCTCCGCCATGCGGACCCAGAGCTGCTGCCGCTCCGCCGCGTCCGCAGGGGCGTCCAGGGAGAGGAAGGACTTCTCCAGCTTCGCCAGCTCCTCCTCGGCGGCGCCGAGCTGCGAGGGCGTGAGCGGAGCCAGCCGCGCGGCCGGTGTCGCGGTCCTGACGGCGCGTGTGGACGCGCCAGCCGTCGAGGGCGAAGGCTCGGCAGGCTGTGGAGTGGAGCGGCGGTTGCGGCGCGACGTCTTCGCGTCCTTGTCGTCCTCCTCCTCGGCCTTCTCGGGCTTCGTCGCACCGGCGGACTGCCACTCACCCGCGGCTGCCTCGAAGGCGTCGAAGTCGAACGTCGTCCCTCGCACCCACGGCACCAGCGCGGCGCTGGCCGTGTCCACCACGTAGTCCACCCAGGCGTCGAGCGGCTGGAAGGCGGACTCGGGCAGGCGCTCGGCGCGGAAGGCTCCGCCGCCCGTGGGGTGCAGCCACGTCACGGTGTCCCGCTCGGGCGCGAGCAGCGCGCGCAGCCTGTCTCGCCGCACGGGCGGCTCCAGCAGCCCGTCACACGGCAGGTACAGGTCCGCGAGCTGCGGCAGCGGCGCGTAGGCCATGCCGGACAGCCCCAGCTCCGGAGGCCGCTCCCGTCCCGCCCTGGCCCGCAGGACGATGCACGGCGCCTCCGGTGGACCGGAGACGGCGAAGCGAAGCTGCGCCAGCAGCGCCTCCGGCAGCGTGTGGACGAGTGATTCCACCTGGGCCAGCGCGTTGTCGCGCAGCACCCAGAGGCTCGCCGGCTCCGTGCGCGCCGCGCGGGTGAGGCGCAGCGGCACGGCGAGGCGGCCCGGCGCGGGTTGGGCTTCCCAGTGCTCCGCCGGCTCGGGGAGCCGCAGGTCCGTGAGCTGGTAGAGGTCCGTCCACGGCCCGTCCGGCGCCGTCAGCCAACGGCCGTCTGCCGGGAGGAGCAGCAGCGTCCCCGGCGCGGCCTGGAGCGTGCGCGCGAGCGGATGCGTCGTTCCCAGCTCCACCCAGATGGAGTGCTGTCCCGGCACCGCGGGCACGAAGGCTCGCAGCCCGCCCGTGTGGTCCAGCGCGCCCGTGAGGGTGAAGTACGGAGGCGCCACCGCGCGTAGCAGGGCTCGTTGCGGGGCCGCCTTGCCGCCACTCGCGAAGCAGACCTCCTGCCGGTCGCAGCCCAGCCGCAGCATCTCGCCCGCCAGGGGCAGCAGCGCGCTGGCTTCCGCCGGCAGGAACAGCACCGGGCCTCCGGGCGCGGCATCGACGGGGACACTGCGCGAGCGGATGAGCTCCGCCCAGCACAGCACCGGGGACGTGGCACCGGCCTCCTTCGTCTCTGTGCGGACACCGAGTGAGGCCAGTTCCTTGAGCGCGGCCTTCGACAGGGAGACGTCCGGGGTGACGAAGAGCGCACCCTCGGCCGTCCGGCGGTAGCGCGCCGGTGAAGCCTGGACTTCGGCGGGGACGAGGCCGGAGGTGAGCGCGAGCTGGAGCGCCTCCTCACTGGGAAAGACGAGCGTGGACATCAGGCCTTCTGGCCCACCTTTCCGGAGACTTCCTCGGCGGAGGACGTGGGCTCCGCGGCTTGCCCGGCCGGAGTGTCGCGCCGGACGATGACGCGGCCCAATTCGGACGCCTTCAGCGTGCCGCCAGCGATGAGCTTGTCCACGAGGCGGCGGTGCTCCTCCTCGTGCTCCATGGGCAGCGCGTCCGAGTCGCTCTCGTACTGGATGACGACGTCCTTGCGGCCCGTCGCCGGGTCCACCTGGAGACGGAGGATGAGGCTAGCCAAGGGCGGGCTCCTTCTTCGGCGCCGCCAGGGCGGGCGCCAGGTGGGTGAAGGCCTCGCGGTCCAACACCTTGCGTTCGATGAGCAAATCCCGCAGCGCCACGAGGCGCTCCTTCTCGCGGCGGAGGATGTCACGGGCCCGGGCGCGCTGGACTTCCAGCACCTCCTGCACCGCGGCCTCCAGCGTGCTACGCGTGGCGTCCGAGAGGGCGTGCCGCTCGGCGTTCCGTCCCGGCGCCTCGAAGCGGCGCACCGGCACCCCGTCGCCGCCCATGCCCAGCTCCTCCACCAGCTCGCGGGCCATCTCCGTGGCGCGCTGCAAGTCATGAGCGCTACCCATGGAGAGGTCGTCCAGCAGCAGCGACTCCGCCTCGCGCCCGCCGAAGAGCATGCAGATGCTGTCGAGCATCTGCCCGCGCGTGACGACGTAGCGGTGCGCCGGGTCCGCGTACTGCACGAAGCCGAGCGAGCCCGCCAGGTCCCCGCGAATGCTGATGCGGTCGATGGCGGGCGCATGCGGGCAGAACAGGGCGCACACCGCGTGGCCGGCCTCGTGCGTGGCCACCACCTTCTCCTCCGCGGGCGTGAGCTCCGGCCGGTCCAGGAAGTCCGAGAGGGCCTTTTCCACGTCCACCGCCTCGGTGGGCGCCTGCGTGCCGTCGCGCAACCGCCGCCGCGCCAGCGCCCGGCATAGCGCCTGGATGTGGTCGCCGGAGAAGCGCGTGCCGGTGCCCTCCACGAGGTCACCCGTGCGCTTCACCGCGTAGTCCAGCGCGCGCTCCGTCATCCCCAGGCCCAGCTTCTTGTCGTAGATGGACAGGATGGCGCGCCGGTCCGTGCTGTTGGGGTAGGGGATGCACAGCTGGAACTCGAAGCGGCCGGGGCGCAGCAGCGCCGGGTCCAGCGACTCCACGAAGTTGGTGGTGCCCACCACGAAGACCAGCTCCTCCTTGCGGAAGCCGTCCATCTCCGTGAGGAGCTGGTTCACCATGGAGTGCTCCACCCCGGAGCCGGTGAAGGTGCCACGCGCCGCCGCGAAGGAGTCCAGCTCGTCGAAGACGATGATGCTGGGCGCGGCCTGCCGGGCGCGGACGAAAATCTGCCGGAGGTTCTCCTCGCTCTCGCCCACCCAGCGGCTCTTGAGTTCCGGGCCGCTCACCACCTGCACCGCCGCACCGAGCGAGGACGCCATCGCCTTGGCGAAGAGCGTCTTGCCCGTGCCCGGAGGACCCCAGAAAATCATCCCGCGCGGCAGCAGCCCCTCCACGCGCTTCACCGCCTCCGGGTCGTTCAGCGTGTCCTTGTGCGCGAGCAGGTCCAGGATTTCCTGCTGGAGGCGCTGCTTCACCTTGGCGTACCCGCCGATGTCCGCGTTCAGGTCCATGTCCGGCACGCTGAGGTTGCCGGTGAGCGTGGCCGAGCGGAGCTGGGAGTACGCGGGCCTCGGGTCCGCCGGGTAGTCCTCGCCGGTAATCGCGCCGAGCAGCCGGCGCAGCCGCACGGCGTTGACGCCGGACACGTGCTTGTAGAGCGCGTACGGCTGGAGGCCCCGGCCGAACTTGCGGCTCTCGCGCTGGGTGATGAGGTAGCGGAGCCTGTCGCGGCTCACGCCGAGGATGCTCTCCTTGTGCGGGAAGAGGTTCTCGATGACGCGCGGCACCGGAAAGGACGGGTCCTTGAAGCCCACCCAGACCATCTCCGGGTTCTCGTACAGCAGCGGGATGACTTCCCGCGCCTCGGACGTGAGGCCGCCGCTGCTGGTGGTGAGCAGATCCAGGTGGGGCAGCACGACGATGCGCTCGCGCACCGCTCCGCGCACCGCGTCCCGGAGCTGGGCGATGAGCGTGGCCATCATGCTCGGCGCGGGCATGCCCGGCGGCGGCTCCTGCGCGGTGCGGCCGTCCAGGTAGAGGAACTGCTTGCCGTCCTTCTTCAGCCTGTCCCGCAGGCACTTGTAGAAGAAGGGCGTCAGCTCCTTGTCGGCTTCAATCATCACCGGCAGGCCGCGCAGCAGCGCCTCGCCGACGCGCCCCAGCTCCGCCGGGTAGGCGGCCTCGACGGCGGCGAACGGTGACAGCTCGGTGGGGAGCGTCTCCTCGGGGATGCGCTGGCTCATACCCGCACCTTGATGGTGAGCGAGCCGGTGGCCGCGTCCTCGTGAATCTCCTCCACCGTGCCGAGCTGCCTGGCGCGGACCTTGAGCGCCTCGGCTGTCACCTTGTTCGACACGGTGTCGAGCTCGGACTTGAGGTCGCGGAGCCGTCCTTCGAGGCGGCGGGTGAGCTGCTCGCGCAGGCGCTCCGAGGCGTCCTTCGCCTCGTCCTCCAACCGGGAGCGCGCCTTCTGCCGCGCCTGGACCTCCGCCTCCTTCATGTCATCCGGTCGGGCGACGGTGACCTCCCCCTTCGCCTTCAGCTCCACCTCGGCCTCCTCGGAGAGGGTGACGCTGACGTCGCCGGTGGTGACGTCCACGGCGATGCGGACGCCGTCCGACTCGGTGCGGAGGGCCACGTCGCCTTCACGCGTGAAGCCCCGGCCCGCCAGCTCCTCCGCGAGCAGCCCGGCCAGCTCCTCGCGGGACAGCAGGGGGAGCAGCTCCAGCTTGGAGCAGATGCCGTCCTCGGCCTGCACCACGCGGTTGAGGGACTCTGAGACGGAGACACGGTAGGCGCGGCTCATGGGGCGCTCTCGGAGGAAGGAGGGGGAAGGGTAGCTGGAAATCCGCTGGCGGTCGTGAGCGACGAGGACAGCTCCCGCTCCAGGTCCGCGGCGCGGCGGAAGCCGGCCTCGCCGAAGGGACTCCACTCGGACAGCAGGAGCTGGGCGGCCTCGTAGCCGTCGTCGAAGAAGCGCACGGCGCGGTGCTCCGCGTCCCAGCGCGTGAGTCTGCCGAGGACTCGGAAGAAGGCCCCCGACGCGCGGGCGGCCGTGGCCCGCACGCCCAGGGAGGTGGTCAGGGACAGGCCCTCCACCCAGCGCGACGCGGGCTGCTCCAGCAGGGGACGCCCGGCCTCCAGCAGGAAGCCGGCGAGGTCCCTGCGTCCAGCGGAGTCCACGGCGTCGAGGAAGGAGGACAGCACGGCTTCCTGCGTGGCGCCCAGGTTCACCAGGTCCGAGGGGTCGAAGAGGAAGCGCTTGGACTCCTCCACGCGACGCCAGCGGTGCGCGAGGTCGGCTTGCAGGGCCTCCAGCAGCCAGGCCCCGTTCGCGAGCAGCGGAGCGAAGGCCTCGGCGGTGAGCTTCGGGGGCGTTGTCCCGAGCAGCTCCGGGTAGCCGAGCCAGCAGAGGACGGAGCGCCGGAAGAGGGCCTGGGCGCCCACGGACTTCGCGCACGGCGTGCCGGCGACGAGGCGGCAGCAGAGGTAGAGGAACAGCTCGTCGGCGACGGTGGGCGTCCCCTCGACGTCGAGCGACTTGCACCCGTGCTTCACCAGCGGCTGCTCCAGGAGCCACCGCAGGGCGTGGAAGCTCAGCGGGGAGAAGTGGAGCGCGGGCGGCGGGTGCCGCTCCCAGAGCCGGCTGGAGCGCTCCTGCGCGCCGTCGAGGTGGCGCCGCTTCCGCCAGCCACCGCAGCGGGCGAGGGCCAGGACGGCGCCCTTGGAGAGGGTGTCGCGCAGGGCGTGCATCGCGCCGGGGCTGAGGCGCTCGGGGACGGTGAGGTGGCGGTCTCGGAGGAGGTCCTCGACGGGGGCGTACTGCCCCAGGCCCATGATGGCGCGGGCGAGCGTGAGCAGCTCGTGCTCGGTCGTGGAGACGCGAATCATGGGCGGAGCCGGTTGGCGAGCTCGGGCCAGCCGTTGATGATGAGCTTCCCCTCGACGAGGTGCATCTCCGCCGTGTTGGGCGAAGTGAATCGCGGCTCGTCCGGCGAGTAGCGCCCGGTGAGGAAGTGCATGACCTGGTTGAGCGAGCCAATCCACCGGCGGCGCGACTCCGGCTGGTCCCTCTCGTAGCGGCCGTCCACCAGCAGGTCCAGCGTGGCGAGCAGCCGCTCCACCTCGGGTCGGGCCTGGGCCTTCAGTTCCGCGAGCGTGTAGCCACTGAAGACCATGACGCTCAGGCCCGCCGCGCGGACGCGCTCGCACAGGTCGGCGAGGGACGCGGCCTGGGAGAAGGGCTCGCCGCCGAGGATGGAGACGCCTTCGATGCCGGGGGTGGCCAGGACGTGGGCCGCGAGGGACTCCACGGACATGACGGTGCCGCGCTCGAAGGCGAACATCTCCGGGTTGCAGCAGCCCGGGCAGCGCAGGGCACAGCCCTGGACCCACAGCGAGAAGCGCACTCCCGGCCCTTCCGCCTCAGTGCGCGGGACGACCTGCGCCACCCGGAGCACCGGGCCGCTGTCGGGAGGAGGGGAGGTGGCTTCGGCCGTGGGCATGGGCGTCGCCGCAGCATGCCAGGAGCGATGCGGTCCGGGGAGGGCGGTGTGCCTTCTGGAGCCCGGGAAACGCCGGATGGCGGGGAGGGACGCCGCGCCCGGGTGGGAGGACGCCTGCCTGGCTGGTGGAGTACCAGCCTCCGGTGTCCTCGTCGGGGCTACTCCGCGCGCAGGGCCTCAGGAGTCCAGCGCGTCGGGAACGAGCAGCGGCTGAAGCCGCGTCAGCATGGTGGGCGGTCCGTCCAGGAAGGCCAGCCCCACTTCGTAGCGGGCGACGGCTCCGGGGGGAAGCTTCGTCACCCACACCACGTGCGCGGTGCACTCCAGCGAGTTGCCATCCGACAGGAAGAGCTCCAGCTCCAGCTGGCTGTCCTGGGCATGGAATTCGTCGGAGTAGATGCGGGCACCGCCCCGGCTGATGTCCTGCACCTGCTGCTTCGCACCAAACCGCAGCCGCGCCGGCCGCGAATACAGCGGAGCCTGGAGGCGCGGATACGAACGACGATCAACCTGCGCATGTGAGGTGGGCATGGACGGAAATGATGGCCGGATGTCTTCCGTGCCGACTCATTTCTGAGAACCCGATAGTCAGATTCGGAACGCGGGTGAGACCTGTGATGACCGCCCGACATTGCTCCTGCCCCGTCAGGTAGCTTGTGCGTCGGGACCCAGGTTGACGCTCCGCTGGCGACGCGCCGACGTTCGATGACGGCGCGAGCCCTTCACCGCGACGTACGGTCCGCGTCGCGCGGGGGAGGTCCTTCCGACGGTGAGAGGGCCGGGTGTCCCCGCGTGGCCCTGTCGTGGCCGCCCGGGATTCGCGACGTGCCCATGCATCGGTCCACCCAGGAGTTGGTGATGCCGAAGTTCTTGTCGGGACAGACGAAGTGGTGCGCCAGGTGGTACGCACGCAGGCGCCGGCCCAGCGCGGTGCGCGGCCTGCGGGCGTGCGAGAAGTAGTGCGTGTAGTCGTAGGCGAGGTACGCCGAAACGATTCCGCAGAAGCACGGCACGGTGAGCCAGGGCGCATGGAATGCCCAGAGCACGGCGCTGACAACCACCGCTATCGGTATGCTCGCACCCAGCGGCATCACCAGCCGCTCCGTGTCGTCCGGATGCCGGTGGTGGTAGCCGTGCAGAATCTCGTGAAACCGCCGGCTCCGCCGCCCCCGCCCTTCCCAGTGGAAGATGAACCGGTGCAGCCCATACTCCATGCCCATCCACACGAAGACACCGAGGATGAAGCCACCGAGCAGCGCGAGCCAGGTCGTCACCTTCGCATGGATTGACCAGCCGCCGAGCCCGAGCACCACCGGCCCCCAGAAGAGAAGCGGCGTGCGGGGGTGCACTTTCGAGCAGGACTCGAGGAAGTCGTTCTCGAAAAGGCGGGCGCGCGTGTGCCTGACAGGGGCGAGTTTCATCCCCATGTAGGTACTGAGCGGGCACGCTGGGGCCTACTGTCCGCGAGGGCCCCTCGATGTACGGGGCCCGATACGAGGATTGAGGGTTCGAGGCGTCGACGTACGCGTTGTCCTCGGCCAGCTTTCCGCCCTCGAAGCGGGAAATGGAGGAGAATGCGATGTCATGACACGGACCACTCAACTCGGCTGCGTTTGCGGGCAGGTCAATCTCGAGGTGGAGGGAGCGCCGATTGTCAGCGCCGAGTGCTATTGCAATAGCTGCCGTGCGGCCGGCGCCAGGATACAGACTCTTCCCGCGGCCCCGCCGTTTCTGGACACAAACGGCGGGACGCGCTTCGTTCTCTACCGCAAGGACCGCGTCCGCTTCCTCGAGGGCACCGACGACCTCAAGGAGCTCCGCCTCACGCCCGAGGCGAAGACCCGCCGGGTCGTCGCCACCTGTTGCAACACGCCGGTCTTCCTTGAGTTCAGCAACGGCCACTGGCTCAGTCTCTATGGCTGCCTTTGGTCGGTGGGAACGCTGCCCCCGCTCGAACTGCGGACGATGACAAGTGACCTTCCGGCCGGCTCGGTGCTTCCCGATGACGTCCCGAACGGCAAGCGGCAGTCGGTCTCATTCTTCGTCAAGCTCCTCGGCGCGTGGATTGCGATGGGGTTCCGAAGTCCGAAGCTCGCCTTCGTCAAGGGGGAGCTCCGTGTCTGACACCGATGGCGAGCTCGGACGAGGGTCGGACAAACCGGCGCGGCTGAGGTGACCCATGCCGAGCGAACGACCCAGCCGCACCGCGACGAAGATTGCTGGCTTCATGCTGCTGCTGGACTCCGTGCCCCGGCTCGCGCCCGTGCTGCCCTCGGGCGCGGCGGCAGCGGCGGAGGCCATCCTGCGCGCGTCCGGTGCGGTCCGGCGATTGGACGTCGAGCTGCTGCGCACGCGCCTGACGGTGCGGTTCTATGAAGTCACCGAAAGCCTTCTCGGGCGGGGGCAACTCCTATGGTTCGGGGTGCGCAAGCGCTGGATGAGTGAGGTCGTCGAGCAGGCCATCGCCGAGGGAGCGCGACAGGTGCTCGTGGTCGGCGCCGGGTTCGACCCCCTGGCCGTGAGCGTGGCCCGTCGTCATCCGGACGTGACGTGTGTCGAGGTGGATGCCCCGGCTACGGCAGAGCCCAAGCGCGCCGGCATCCAGGGTGGGGGGCTCGCGCGTCCGAACCATGTCGTCCTCGCGGCGGACCTCGCGACAACGTCGCTGGAGGCGGTCCTGGGGGCGGCGGATTGGCGCGCAGACGTCCGGAGCGTCGTCGTGGCCGAGGGGCTCCTCATGTACCTGGCGCCCGCGCAGGTCTCCGCGTTCTTCGCCCAGGTGCGCGCCTGCACCTGCCCTGGAAGTCGGCTGGCCTTCAGCTCCATGGATTCGGATGAGGAAGGCCAGCCACGGCTGCTCGTTGCCGGGCGCCTGCTCGGGCGGGCCATCAGGTCCGCGCTCCGGCTCGCAGGCGAACCCCTTCGGTGGGGAATCGCTCCCTCCGCGGTCCCTGCGTTTCTCACCGCGGCCGGGTACCGCGTCCTGGACCAGCCAACCCCGCGGAGGCTCCGTGAGCGCTTTCTCACGCCCCACGGGCTCGACGAGGAGCCGCTCGCGCCGTACGAGCATCTCGTGCTCGCCGAGGTCCCTGACAGCGCCGGCTGAGCGTCTGAAGCAAGGCCTCGATGGTTTCAGTCTCGGTCACACCGGGAGGATTCTGTCCCCGCCCCGGGCTCCATCCGGGCATAAGCTGGATTCCCATCTAAACGCCACTCTCCTGGGTTTGGGGTACAGCATGAGAATCCCGTTGGCATGTGCGGTCTTGTTGGTTGCAGCGCCGGTGCTCGCGCAGTTGGACGTGCAGCGAAACCTCGAGCGCATCGTCGCGGAGCGGTCCGCGTTCCCTTCCGGCACGCGGGTGCTGAGCGTGCAGGTGCGGGACGCGCGTGTCGTGGTGGAGCTCAGCTCCGACGCCGTCGCGCGGGGGCTCGGTGACGAGCAGGCTGACGAGATGACGCGTGAGCTGCTCGCGGGCCTGGACTTCTTCAGCGAGCTTCGCGAGCTCGAAATCCTCGTCGACGGCCAGCCGCTCTGGAAGTACCTGCCGGCGTCCTCGGCGCCCCCGGCCGCCGACGCGCGCAGCCTCGCCCCCGCTCAGACGCCCGTGGACGCACTCTCGCTGGAGCTCCAGGGCAGGAAGATTGCCCTGCACCCCAGCCACGGGAGCTACTGGGACGCCACCAACCGGCGCTGGGTCCGTGCGCAGCGCACGTTCACCGGCCCCAACCCCGCGACGCGGCTTCCCTCTGACTGGACGGGCAGCCGCTACACCCCCAGCGACGAGTACTTCTGGAACCGTGGCCTCCAGTGGGGCTCCATCTACGAGGACGACATCACCATCCACGTGATGCGCTTCATGAAGGAATACCTGGAGTCCTCCGGCGCGCAGGTGTTCGTCACGCGCGAGCTCTCCGACGACGCGGGCCTCTATGACTACAGCCGCTTCGGCTATCCGAACGCGGCCTTCCCCCTGCCGAAGATGCAGGTCGCCGCGAAGTACCACCTCGAGGAGCACGGGGTCCCGCGCTGGGTCTGGGATGAGCCGAGCCTGCTCGACCAACGCGACAAGGACATCCGGGCCCGGCCGTACTACGCGAACCACGTCGGGGCGGACCTCTCCATCAGCCTCCACACCAACGCCTTCGGGGAGGGCCAGGCCCGGGGCACGGAGACCTACTGGTACACGGCGAAGTATCCGCACCTGGAGGCGAGCGCGAAGCGCTTCGCCGCCGCGCTGAACGAGGGCGCGGTGAAGTCCATTCGCGAGTACTTCGACGACGGCTACGGCCGCCAGGCCTATGTGAATCCCTACCCGGCGGGTGGCGTCCCCGAGTGGCCCTACTACGCGCCCTATCCGGCCCCCTTCGATTACGGCGGCTATTCCCGGTGGAACGACCGTGGGGTGAAGACCTCCAACTTCGGTGAGATTCGCGAGGCGCAGATGCCGGCGGCGCTCATCGAGCTGGCCTTCCACGACAGCTGGAAGTGGTATCCGGACAACCTCTTCCTCCAGGACCCCATCTTCCAGGCGACGTCGGCCTGGGGCCTGTACGAGGGCGTCTGCCGCTACTTCGACATCCTCCCCAGGCCGCGCCTCGCCTCGAAGCTCGTGGCAGGCACGGTGCCGGCCCTGGTCGGCCCCGGCCAGGCGCTCAGCGCGTCGGTGACGTTCCAGAACGAGGGCATGACGTGGAACTGGGGCCGCCGCTGGATGAACGGCGCGTACGCGGCCTACACCGTGTGGCAGCTGCGCGTCCTGGAGGGACAGCCGGAGTTCTCCGCGCCCGAGCGCATCTCCATCGACGAGACGGACATCCTGCACCCGGGGGACACCCGGACGTTCGACGTTCCGCTCGTGGCACCCGCGGTGAGCGGCCTGTACCCGCTCCGGTTGACGATGACCAAGGCGGACGCGCGCGGTGGGGACTTCGGAGAGGAATTCGCGGCGCTGGTGCGAGTGGATGCGGACCCTCCGGCAATCTCTGTCTCCTCGCCTCGGCTGGAGACCCATCCCTACGGCACGCAGCGCATCGAGTTCAGCGCCGAGGACGCGTGGAGCGGCGTCGCGGAGCTGACGGCCACGCTCGACGGTGCGCCGGTCACCTCCGGTGAGGAGGTCGTCGGGCTGATGCCGGGGGAGCACACCCTGGTCGTCTCCGCCAGGGATGGGCTGGGCAACGCCACCACCGTCACGCGCACCTTCACGGTGGTGAACACCTCCGGGCTGGTGACGGGTGGTGGCTGGGCGAGGCTCGCGCGGAAGAAGGCCACCTTCGGCGTGGCGGCGCTGATGGCGCCGGGCACCTTCCAGCCGGTGGGTCACTTCACCTTCCATGACCACGACCTCCAGCTGTCGCTGCACAGCGCACAGCTGCAGGCCTTCGGCCTGTCGGAGGGCACGGCCACGCTCTTCGGCACGTGCACCGTGAACCACAAGCCCGGGCACTGGTTCCGGCTCGAGCTGACGGAGGGCCGTGGAGGGAAGGGCGGGTCCATCCGGCTCGTGCTCGACACCGGCTACCGCCTCGACGCGCCGTTGGAGGGCGGCAACATCACCCTGCTGTCGATGGAGGAGTCATACCCGGGGAGCAGGTAGGAGCGCGCACCCCGCGAAATGGATGAGAGGCTTTGACCATGAGCGCCGCCCCCCCTCCTTGCGGCGGGTGGGGCGGGGCCGTCTCAGCCCCAGCCCTCTATGCTCGCTGGCTGGGGCAGGGGAGGGGCATCCAACCTGGCTACGGATCGAGGCGGTTGGGGCGCCAGAGCTGCACGTCCGAGCGGCTCCCGGCGCGCACCACCGTGGCCAGCACGGGCTGACCGCGCGCATCCACCACGAGGGCGTCCCGCCCGACCAGGACGTCCGCGCCCGCGCGCGACACCGCGCCCAGCGACGTCCACCCCGAGCTGGAGGCACGCCACACCTGGACCTTCGCGGAGTCGCCGGCCTCCGTCCACGCCAACACCGGGTGGCCCTGTCCGTCCAACTCCATCGCGAGCGAGGGAGCCGAGGCGGGCGGCGCGGCCACCGCGGTCAGGGGCCCGACCCGCGCCCACGCGCCATCGACGAGCCGGTGGACGAACACCCGGCTTCCGCCGTCATCCGCTTCACGCCAGGCCACGACGGGCCGTCCGGACGCGTCCACGCGCACCGTGGGCTCTCCACTGAAGCCGCGGGTCGGAAGGCTGGCCCCGAGCTGCGTCCACGCCCTCCCATTCCAGCGGCTCACGACGAGGTGGCCGTGTCCATTCAAGGCCGCCACCACCGGGCGGCCCTCCGCGTCCACGGCGAGGGCGGGAAGGCTCAAGCCCTTCACGTCCTGGAGGTCGCTTTCCAGAGAGGGGATGTCGACGGTGCCGCTGTCGTCCGAGCCCAGGATGGCGATGTAGTCCGGGGTGTCCGAGACATTCGGATACACGCAGGCGACCAGGCCGGGGCCCTGGGGTCCCATCGCGGCCGCGGGCTGGAGGCAATAGAAGATGTAGTCGTCCAGGTAGGTGCCGGAGGGCGTGAAGTAGTGGATGTCGAGTCGCTCCCCGCCCACCTCGAGAAGGTCCACGAGCAGGACGCGGTCTCCCGCCCCCATGGCGAAGGCCACGGCCAGCACCTGGGAGCCGCCCACGTCCTCCAACTCCGTCCACTCCCGGTCCGTCCAGCGCCAGCTTCGGAGCTGGTGTGAACCGGTGGGGCTGTTCGCGGCGCGGAAGGCCACCGCGGGCCGGCCCGCGCCATCGAGCTGGAGAAGGGGAAGCTGCGCGTAGGGCCCATAGAAGCCCGGCGCCGGCACGACTCCATGCGCGGCGAGCCAGCGCGGGACGGAGAAGGCCCACGGCGCGGGAGGCACCAGCGCGTTGCCCACCGCATCCGTCAGGCCCGCCGCCAGGGTCACCTCGACACGCGCCGGGGGCCGAAGCGGTTGCGCCGGGGTCAGCGTCAGCGTGCGGCCGTCCTGCGACAGGCCGAGCGTCGCGGCCACGGGCTGTCCGTCCACGAGCAGCGTCAGGGCGTCCGGGGTGACGCTGGAGGGCAGGAGGGGCTCGGAGAAGTCCACCCGGACGAGGCTGCCCGTGGCGGCCTCCCCGCCGGGCGCGGGTGAGCGCTCCATGAGGGACGGCGGCGTGTGGTCCACCACCACGGTTTGCGCGGCGCTGCGGACCTGCGCGGCGCCACAGGTGGCCCGGCCCTGGAGGGAGTAGGTGCCATCCTCCACGGACGTCGTGTCCCACGCGTAGGTGTACGGCGGGGGGAGCTCCGCCAGCACCAGGCCGTCACGCAGCAGCTGCACCTTCTCCGCCTGCCCGGAGACCGTGAGCGCCACGGACACCTCACCCCGCGTGGTCACCGGCTCCGAAGGCGCGGCGAGTGTCACGGCGAGGCCCGTGGCGTCACAGCCGGAAGGCGGTGGGGGGGGAGGTGTCGGCGCGGGGGACGGTCCAGAGCCACCGCTACAGGCGATAAGGAGGAACAGGCACAGCGGCGGCAGGTTCTTGGGGGGCATGGGCGGTGGGGCTGGAGCGTTCACGGAAGGAACGCCCCCTCCATGACGGCGTCGCACGAAAACGACCTGCTTCGACCGTTCCGCACTGATTCACGGCTTGGACGAGTCCAGCTCGTGATTGAAGTCGGCGTTCAGTGCACCGCGCGGTCGATTTCCACCGACTTCTCGATGTCCCGGTCGATGATTCGCACGCCGCATGGTCCGTACGGACCCGTGCTCTTGCACCACTCCTTTCCATCCTCGATGGCGAAGAGGTGATAGCGGCCGGGCGGGAGCTCGAGCTCGAAGTCTCCGTCTTCATCTGACTGCACGCGCGCGACGACGTCACCCGCCGAGAGGCCCGGCCCTGCCCCGCGGACGACGACCTCGCGCCGCACCTTTTGCTGCTTACAGCTGGGCCCGGGGCCGTGGCCGGGCGAAGGCATGCAGTCGCCGACGAGCAGGCGCACCTCACCGCGCAGCACGAACCGGGCCTCGGGAGCTACCGTGGGCGCTGGAAGAAAGCGCAGGCTCGACATGAGCCCGTCGATCTCTTCGACGGAAATCTCGGTGTCGAAAACAGTCTCGGTCACGAACCGGATGTTGAGCAGGTCCCCACGGGGGTTCTTCACGTAGTAGGAGCGCTCCGTCGGCGTCTGCACCTGCAAGGCAGGTTGCGTGTCGATGGTGACCTCGGCCACCTGGTACGTCGGAGGCGGTCTGTTCCGGAGCCGATCGAGCGTGCCGTCCGCGTCAGCTACGACGCTCACTCCGCCCGCGCCCCGCGACGACCGACCATTTGCGTCCGCGCGCGAGACCGAGAACCCCAGCGAGCCCGGACTCTCGCGGCTCGTCCAGTTCCTGGGCAGGCGGCCGGAGATGAGGAACTGCTCGGAACGGAATGACGTGGACCGCCATGCGAGCCCGGCACCGATGGCAGCAGCCACCGCGAGGATGACGACCACGATTTTCACACGCTTCATGGTGCGGCCTCGGGGGCCCGACGCGAGGAGACGAAGCCACCAGCGTCACGGGCCTTGCATCCGCTCAGCGCGACACACAGGAGAAGAAGGGCGATTCGCACGGGACGCAGGATAGGAAATTCCCCACGCGGTCGCTCGCCTCCTGACGTCCAACGCTGGAGTGGGGCGCACGGGGCGCCCCAGCCCAGGTCCCCCCCTGAGACTGCTACTGCACCGTCACCTGGTCCGAGTACTGGGTATAGGTGTTGATGGAGGCGGCGGTGTACTTGAACAGGCCGCTCTGCTGGCCGTTCGTCGTCTCCCAGTAGCGGTACCAGCCAATCATCTCGTTGTAGATGTTGAGGATGGGGTCATTGTAGTACTCGGACATCGCGTAGCCGCCCAGGGTGGAGGTGTGCCAGGCGCGGTAGCCCATCTCCTTGGTAATCGTCACCATCCACGCGCCGCCGTGGTTGAAGCCGGTGGTGGAGACGGCGGTGACGTCCTCGCAGTCATAGGGCGCGTAGGTGTTGTAGAAGGCCTCCGAGCACACCGCGATGACCTGCACCGAGGTCAGGTTCGGCGCGGGGCCGAGCTGGTGGACGCGGCCCGGCTGCGCCTCGGGCGCCTTCGTCTCCGGCGTCACGCGCATCCCGTTCTTGCTCACGTGGAGCTCCGACATCGCCGGCTGGCTCTCCGGCTGGGCCTCCTCGACGCCCTCCACCTCACCGCCACACGCCAGCTGACCGACCACGAGCAGACCCGCCCCCACCAGACGCACAGTGTTCTTCACGATGAACCCCTTTTGACAGTCCAGCCGCGTGCAAAGGCACACAAGACAGACAAAAACGCTCTCGGAACGAGAGACGCCAGGGATGATGACAAGATGACTCTTGCGTGAGTACCCCGTGAACGCGGGGTTGCCGGGCCCGTCGCTGCCCTGGCAGGCGTCCGCTACAGTGCGCGCTCAAGCGCGGGAGGGGTTCGTGGAAGCGATGGAATCGGGACTCGTCGTCGAGGACATGCCGGATGCCCAGGGCTGGTTGAAGGCCGTGCTGATGGCGTCCTTTCCAGACATCCGCGTCGAGGTGGTGGGGAGCGTGCAGGAGGCCCTCACCCGCCTGAACGGGGCGCCTTCCCCGTCCATTGCCCTGGTGGACCTGGGACTGCCGGATGGCTCGGGGCTCGACGTGCTGCGCAAGCTCAAGGAGCGTCACCCGGGCACGCTGCGCATCGTCACCACCATCTTCGACGGTGACCAGCAGCTCTTCTCCGCGCTGCGCGCCGGGGCCCAGGGCTACGTGCTCAAGGACCAGTCGCGCGAGCACCTCGTGCAGCTGCTCCAGGGGATTGTCGCGGGCAACCCGCCGCTCTCCCCGTCCATCGCCCGCAGGCTGCTCGGCTTCTTCTCCGGGCCGGCCCCGGAGTCACCCGACGAGGTGCTCACTCCGCGCGAGGTGGAGGTCCTCACCCTGCTCTCCAAGGGCATCACCATCGCCGGCGCGGCGGACGCGCTCTCACTGAGCCGGCACACGGTGGGCGGCTACGTGAAGGACCTCTACCGCAAGCTCAACGTCTCCACCCGGGCCGAGGCCACGCTGGAGGCCGCCCGCCGGGGCCTCGTGAATGTCGACGGCTACTGAGCCCGCGCGAGCGCGACGGGCGTGGCCCCCTCCAGCGGAACGTCCACCTCCACCCGGCAGCCCCGCGCCCCCTGCTCCCACCGCGCCGAGCCCCCGAGGTCGGCGGCCCGCTGCTGGACGACGCGCGTGCCCACGCCCGGACCCCAGCGCTCCGGCTCTCCGGCACCGGCGGCGCCATCGTCCTCCACCGACAGCTCCAGCCTGTCCACCCCCAGGGCGACGCGCACCGTGATGTGCCGCGCCCGGGCATGCTTGATGGCGTTGGTGATGGCCTCGCGCAGGATGCGGCCCACATTGGTGCGCTGGCGAGCGCTGACGGCGAGCCCCTCCGGCAGCTCCTCGGCGGTGAGCCACTCCAGGCGGAAGCCCACCGTGTCCGCGCGGGCCTGGGCCTCGGAGCGCCAGTCCGCCACGGCCTCGGCCAGCGAGCAGGGCGCGGCCTCCAGGGCGTCCAGCACGTCGCGCATGTCCCGCACCGCCGAGCGGGCGAGCTGCTCGCCCTCGCCACCGCTGGTGATGTACACGAGCGAGAGGAGCTTGGCGCCCAGGTCATCGTGGAGGTCGCGCATGATGCGGCCGCGCTCGGCCAGCGCCCCCTGCTCGCGCTCCCGCTGGGCCTCCAGCGCGCGCCGGCCCATGCCGACGAGGACCTCGGCGGCGGTGACGTCCTCGCGGCGGAAGAGCCTGCTGCCCCGCGCCGGGTGGCGCAGCGTGACGACGTGCCCGGGCCGCAACGCCGGAACCGTGAGCGTCAGGCCGTCCTGGGCCACGCGGACCCCGGGCGCCGTGCCTTGAGTCTCGAGCAACTCCAGGGGCGCGAACTCGCCCCGCAGCACGGCGTGCCACTGCGCCCGCAGCGTGTCCTCGCGGGTGGTGGAGAAGAGCGCGAGCATCCACTGCCCGAAGCGATTCTCCCGGTCGTTGCTGGCCTTGCGCTGCCACCAGGACCACACCCCCTGGCGCAGCGGGAAGTAGACCCAGCCCACCAGCGCCAGGGACAGTCCGAGCGCGCCCACCTGCGAGAGGCGCAGCCAGGCGGCCAGCGCGAAGTCGAACAGGATGACCGCGAGCCCGCCGAGGAACCAGCTCCACGCCTGGAACCACCACCGGTCCAGCTCGAAGAGGCGGTAGCGGGTGATGCCCAGGGCGATGCCCGCGAACATGAAGAGGAAGACGGCGAACATCAGCCCCTGGCTCGCGGGCAGCGGCACCCCCAGCGCGCTGGGAATGAGGACGAAGCCCGCGAAGAGGCAGGTGCCCAGGTAGATGGAGAGCAGGAACCACTTGAGCGCCGCGCGCTCCGCGGGTCGTCCCCGCGTGCCCCACCACTGCACGAAGGCCAGCGCGAAGGTGGTGGAGAAGAGGCCGAGCACGAAGGCAGGCAGCCCGCTCAGGTCCGGCGCCCACTGGAAGAAGAAGGCCAGGTACCCCACCGCCGTGAGCGCGTAGAGCACCCGCGGCAGCACGGGCCGCCGGCCCAGGCGGCGCGGGTAGCACCCGAGCAGCGCCGCGAGTGCCCCGGTGAAGAGCAGGGCGCCGTACTGGTTCAGCGAGGAGAGGCGCAGGAAGAGCCCGCCGTCGAGGACGAGCTCGCGCGTGCTGTAGACGGCGGCGGCGCTGGAGAAGAGCAGGAAGCCGAGGCCGGAGAGGGTGAAGTGGCGGGCGGGCCAGTCCGTGACGCGGAAGGCCAGCACTCCCGCGGCCAGCAGGAAGCCCATGGCGCCCACCGCCACCTGCCACCAGAACAGGACGGGCAGCTCCGTCAGGTGCCGGGGGCGGTGGGTGAGCGTCCTGCGCCCGCCCTCGGCCAGCTCCACCTCCAGCGTCCCCTTCGCCAGGAGCCCGGCGAGGGCCGACTGGCGCGCCATGAAGCCGTTGTAGCGCGCCCACGTCCCGAGCTGGTCCGGCTCCTCCACCAGCAGGTCCGCGTCGAGGGCAATGGCCCCCGCAGGCGTGAGGGCCGCGCGCAGCACGTCTCCGGGGGCCACCCGGCCCTGGTTGGGTGAGTCCGGTGCCACCTCGAGCACCCGCAGCCCCTCCGCCGTGTCGGCGGCGAGCCGCAGGCCGAGCACGGGGGCGCGCAGGGCAAAATGCACGGCCCCTCCGGCGCAGAGCGCCACGAGGAGGGCGGCGGCGGCCATCAGGCGTTGCGGTGAGAGCCTCATCCAGGCCCAGGCAGCACCTGCTCCAGGAGACGAATCGGGCATGGGGGCCGCGTCATATCAGTGGCGTGCATCCGCTCGCACGGCCTCGCGGGGGCGTTCTGGCCGGACACGAAGAGCCGCGGAGGCGGCCAGTCCCTCCAGCGCAGCGGTGCTACTTCTTCGTCCCCTCGGGCTTGTGCGCCTGCATCCGCTCACCCGTGGCGAAGAACACACCGCCAGCCAGGTGATGGATGGGGCGGTATTCGTCTCCGGCGCTGAAGTCCCACCCACCGTCCTTCCACACCGAGTCCTCGACCCAGGCCGCGACGACCTCGGCGATGAACAGGTCGTACTTGCGCTGGACGTCCGGCTCGGACAGCACGCGGCACTCCAGCCACCCCACGCAGCCCTCCACGAGCGGCGCTTGCACGCGGGAGGCGGGAGCGGCCCTCAGCCCCGCCGCCGCCCACTCGCGGCCACCGGCCGCCTCGTCCAGCCTGCTCGCTCGCCTGGAGGCCGGACTGGCAGAGGCGGGAAGGGGAGGCTGGTGGTAGAAGGACGCGGGATGAGCGCTTCCGACGCGCTGGTGCGCTCCGTCGCACTCGTGCGCACTCAAAGTGATGCCGAGGATGCCGCCGCCGAGGCCGAGCGGCGGCTCCTCGCATTGCTCGATGAAATCTCCACGCTCGACCTGGAGGTGGAGACCCTGGCCTCGGAGCTGGCCGCGTTCTCCGCGCGCTACGAGCGGGAGCTGTCGGCCGCCTTCGCCTGCCTCGAGCGGCGTGAGCGTCTGGTCCGGCGGCTCCAGGCCCTGCAGGACGAGCTGGCGCGGCTCGACGCCGAGCTGCGCACGCCGAAGGCGTCCGGCCGCAAGTCGCGCAAGCCCGCGCGCTCGCCTCGGGCCGTGCGGGAAGCGGCGGAAGAAGAGTCGGAAGGCGAGCGTCCCTGGACGCCCGGAGCCACGCTCGACGACGACGTGCCCGAGCCGCTCTCGCCCCCTCCCGACCTCGCGTCCGAGGCGCAGACCCTCAAGCGGCTCTATCGCAGGCTCGCGCGACTGCTCCACCCGGACCTCGCCCGGACGGAGGAGGAGCGGCAGCGGCTCCACCAGTTGATGGTCCAGGTCAACCTCGCCTTCGAGAAGGGGGACCGGACCGCGCTGGAGCTCTTCCTCGTTCGCGTGGACCGGGGCGAGCTGCTCGACACGGCGGTGTCCGTGGACGAGCGGCTCACCCACCTGGAGAAGCGCATCGCCGCCCTGGCACCCGTGCGCCGCTCGCTGCTCGCGGACCTCGGCCGCCTGCGCGAGTCGTCCACCTTCCGTCTCCATGCCGAATGGACGGGGCTCCAGGAGCTGGGCCGCGACTACTTCCAGGAGACCCTCACCGAGCTTGCCGAGGACGCCGAGCGCACGATGCGCGACGCCCTGGCGCGCATGGGCCGGCTGGACCGGGCGGCCCGGGAGCTGACCGCGTTGAAGCAATCGCTCACCGAAGCGAAGCCCGAAGGGGCGGTGCGCACCTTCGACCCCATTCTCGAGAGCCCCCTCGTGCGCAAGGGCGCGGAGCGTCTCGAGCGCCAACGGGCGTCGTCCGAGGCCCGCACGCTCGCGCAGACGCTGGAGGAGGCGGTGGAGCAGGCCCCGTGGGAGGCCACGCTGGTGTTGATGGCCTTCTTCGTCGAGCGCGCGGGGCGTCCTCCCGACGCGCTCGCGAACCGGGAGGGCTGGGCCGAGCGCTACGCCGCCATGGCCGCGGCGTGGCCGGAAGCCCCGTCCTTCGAGGAACTCCTCACCCGGCTGCCGCCTCCGCTCGAGCTCGGGCTCCGCTCCCAGGGGGGGAAGGTGCGCTTCGGGCTCCAGCTCAAGTCGGTCGGGTTGCTCGCCGGTGTGCCCATTGCGCTCGAGCGCCACACCGTCGCGACGCTGGCGCAGCGGGTGCTCGCGCACCTCGGCCCGCGCGAGCAGTGCAAGGGCTGTGGCGCGGACGTCTTCCTCGTCCACCTGCTGCGCACCCGGGGCCTGGACGAGCTCAACGGCCTGGTGTGCCCGGCCTGCGGCCACGTCGGCAGGAGCTACTTCCTCTTCAACTGGTCCGAGGGCCAGGAGGCGCTCCTGCCCTTCGCCCTGAAGGTCGGCCTCGTCGACGAGGTGGTGGTGAAGCTCGCGGGCAAGGGCATTGCCTTCCAGCTCCTGCCCGTGTCGCGTGAGGCGCTGAGAGTGGGAGCGCTCAAGCAGCTCTTCACGGACCTGTACCTCAAGCCGTACGGCATCGCGGCGGAGCACGCGGACCTGGTGGTGAAGGAGGGGGCCCGCGCGCTGAAGGACGAGGCCCGAGTCAATGCGCCCGTGCTGACGCTCGGTATCCGCAAGGCGGACCGGGGCTCGCTCGCGTCCGAGCTGGCCGAGGGCGAGCGGGAGCTGGTAGCGCTCCTGCGCTCGCGAATCGAGCGCCGCTTCCGACCGGGCTAGTATCCGAGGCGGCTGGCGCACCAGCCTCCTCAAGGGGGAGCACATCATGAAGCGGTTGCAGGACAAGGTCGCGGTCATCACCGGCGGCGGTAGTGGCATCGGAGCGGCGACGGCCGCGCTCTTCGTCCAGGAGGGCGCCCGGGTGGTGGTGGTGGGCCGGAACGCGGAGAAGCTCCGCAAGACGGTGCAGGCCATCAACCACGAGAACGTCAGCTACTCCGTGGCGGATGTCTCCCAGGTCGAGGACACCCAGCGCTACCTCCGTGAGGCGGTGGAGCGCCACGGTGGGCTCGACATCCTGGTGAGCAACGCGGGCATCCAGGGGGAGTTCCGCCCCATCTCCGACATCTCCGTGGAGTCCTTCGACTCGGTGATGGCCATCAACGTGCGCGGTACGTGGCTGGCCATCAAGTACGCGTTCCCCGAAATGCAGAAGCGCGGCGGCGGAAGCATCATCCTCACCTCCTCGGCGGGAGGCCTCGGTGGGATGGGGGTCTCCTCGCCGTACGTGACCAGCAAGCACGCCGTCGTGGGAATCGCGCGCGCGGCCGCCATCGACGGTGCGCCCCACCGCATCCGGGTCAACGCGGTGTGCCCTGGCCCCGTCGACAACGACATGATGACGAATGTGGAGCAGATGATGGGGCCCGGCAAAGAGGCCGAGATTCGGGCCTGGGTCGCCGGGCGCGTGCCCCTCAAGCGCTTCGCCTCCAACGAGGAGGTCGCCCGGCTGAACCTCTTCCTCGCCAGCGAGGACAGCGGCTACTGCACCGGCGGCGCCTACCCCGTGGACGGCGGCTGGTCCTCCAGCCTGCCCTGAGCAGCGCGGAGTGGGTGGCGCCGCAGCACCTCCTGCTCCCCGCCCGTCACTGGATTGGCCGGTGGCGGGCAGGGTAGGGGGCTGCGTCAGTAGGGGACGTTGAGGGTGGTGAAGGTCGGCGGCGTGGTGCTGGTGAAGAAGTTCACGAACGTCGCGACGTAGTAGTTGCCCCCCAGGCCCTGGAGGGTGCCCGACTTGTAGCCCTGCACCTTCAGCGTCGTGCCATCGGCTTGGATGGAGACTCCGCCCGAGGTGATCTGCCCGTAGGGGTAGTCACCGCGGATGTCCGCGCTGCGCACCGTGGACAGGGTCGCCGGGTCCACGTGCCTGAGACCCAGGTAGGTGGGCGAAGAGCCGCTGTAGGTCCCCTTCAGCGTGAACGCGACCGCGAGCCCCAGGGCGTTTCCCTTCATCGACAGCTTGGGCTCGGAGCCGTAGGAGGTCCCCATTACCGTCGAGACGTCCGCGGGATGGGGGCAGCCCTCGCCGCCGTTGCGGGTGAGGATGACATTGTAGGTCGGCGGCGCCGGGAGGGTCTGGATGGCGTTGAGCGTGAAGTCGCAGCCCTGCGACGACGCCGTCGCGGGAATCACGACGGCTGCGGACTGCCGCGCCAGTTCCTCGCCTTCCACCTGCTCCGGTCCACCACAGGCGGCAAGAGTCAGGACAGAACCCAGACACATCACACGCGAGAGCTTGTTCATTTGCGGAATGCCTTTCAGGGAAGAGCCATCACCCTATCAAGACAGACCTGGTGGGCCAACGAGGATGTCCTTCCATTCGCCATAGCCCTCCGCGGGTGCGCCGCTCTTCAGGAACCTGCGCACGTCGGAGTCGAACTCCAGCAAGATGCTGCCCACGGACTGGCTCAGCCAGTCTTCGTCGCTGCAGGCCAGCAGGCTCCCGGCGGCCTGGAGCGCCGGAGTCCCCTGCTTGACGGCGAGAATGACAGACAACTGGTGACTCTCCGCGCCTGGCATCTGACGTTGCGCGAGGGCCTTCAGGCGCCAGCGTGCCCCTGTAACTCCGAGCACCTCCGTCTGAGCGCACCTCCGGACCGCTTCGGAGATGAGAGGGCCCACGCCCTCCTTGCCGTAGCGCTCCACCGCGACCTCCGCCGTCAGTCGCGCGGTGGGCAGTGGCACCCAGAGCCCCACCTTCTTCAGCGTGTCGAGCTGGAGCGAGCCGCTCAATTCCTTGCGCGCCTTCACCTCCGCGCCCTGCTCCGGCAACAGCTTGAGCACGCGAAAGGCGTCTGGACTCTCCACTTCGGTGCTGAACTCCACGAGGCACTCGATGCGCGAGAAGCCCTGGCCCCTCATCGGGAACAGCGTCAGGGAAATGTCGACCTGCCACAGCGAGTACCCATCAGGACAGGGCACCTCCAGACCCCGGTACGGCGTCACCGTCAGCTCGCGATGAAACGACACCAGCTCCGCGGTGGCCTGCTTGCGCAGCTCGATGAAGTACTCCCCCAGGTGCGTGCCATCGCACAGGGCGGCGGACCGCGTGCTCAGCCGAAACGCGTCATGCACGGCCTCATCCCATCGCGGCAGGGAACCCACCGGAGGATGGACCTCCAGGAAGCGTTCGAGCGCCTCGCTCATCAGCTCATGGGACATGGGGCTCCTCGCCGCGTCTCGTGGCCTGCCAGGACGCCCGGAGCGGTCATCCGGTCTTCCTTCGCACCAGCGTCGCTCCTCCGTCCACCGCCGACTTCAGAGCCCCACGAATCGCATCCTGCGCCCGACCCGCGAGCCGCAGCTCCAGCTTCACCAGCACCGGCACATCGGCCCGGCACTTCGGGCAGCGTGAGGCCTCCTTGCGAATGGACGCGCCGCACCCCGCCGGGCACGGCCGACGCGAGCGCCCCTCCAGCCGCCGCGCGAACAGCCCCGCCACCACGCACCCCACGGTGAAGACAATCACCAGCGCCAGGGCCAGCGGAGCAAACAAGATGGCCGCCGCCGCCACGGCCAGGGCCACGAAGTCCTCCATGCGCAGCAGCCAGCGGTAGGGGTGGGCCAGGTCGGTCTCCAGATTTCCCACGCTGTCCTGCAGCCGCTGCCGCATCGAATAGGTCGCCACGGCGATGCCCGCGCCCACCGCGCCCACGGCCCACGGGGGGAGCTGCTCCGTTTGCACCCCCATCGAGGCCATTGCCACCACCGCGCCGCTCGCGGCGCTCAGGCTGAACTGTGCCAGCCCCAGGAACAGGCGCAGGTCCGCGTCCCGCTGCGTGTACATCTCGAAGGCCAGCAGGGCGACGAAGGTCCCCATCGCCTCGGGAGTGGCCATCCACGCCATCTCAGGCGGCAGCGCCACGTAGTGGAAGTGCGAGGCCGCCGCCACCAGCAGCAGGCTGGCCCCGGCGCGCGTCCCGGACGCACTGCTCAGTCCGATGAGCTGGGAAAGGATTGCGAAGGAAATCATGGCTCAGCCTCCCACCAGGCTGGAGAGGAGCCCACGCAGCACCCCGAGCTTCTCGAACAGCCACCACAGCAACATCACCGAGCCGACCGTGAAGACCAGCAGCGACGTCAGGAACCCCACCAGCAGCACCACCTCCCACCGCGCCATTGGGATTCCGCGCGCCTCGCGCTCCGTCTGCCACGCCAGGTAGCGGCGCGCGAAGATGCCCGCGGCGGCGACCTGGCCCGTGCTCAGCACCACCTTGGCCAGCGCTCCGACGGCGGGGATGAAGGTGAGCACCTCGCCCAGGAGGATGGCCGCCGCCACGAAGCAGCCCGCCGCCAGCCGCAGCGTCAGCTGTGAGACCTGCCTGCGCTGCGGCGTGAGCAGCTGCAGCGCCGGCTTCACCATCGTCACGCGAATCCACAGCAGCGCCGCCACGAGCAGCAGGGAGGTGAGCAGCGGGAACCAGCTCGCCGCCAGGCTCGCCACGGCCACCACGGTCACCGCCACCCAGAGCCGCGCCGAGGCGCGCTCCGTGGCGAGTTGATGCAGCACCTCCCGGTCCGTCGGGCTCGGGAGGGTCTGTTCGTCACACCGGGGGCACGGCCTGCCTCGCAGCACGGCGCCGCCCGGGATTTTCTCGGCGCAGCGGCGGCAGCGGCCGCCCAGCAGCAGCGCGAGCTCGTGCTCCTCGCCGCTGGCGACCGCGGTGGTGCTCATCGTCACGGTGACTTCCCCCTCATGCGGACGTCCCCGGCCTGCCTGGCGGGAACCGGCCCCTCCCGGAGCCTCCGGAGGGCGAGGTTACTGGCGCGTGAAGGTGATGCCAATGGGACGCACCAGCTCCCCCGTGGGCGGTACGAAGACGGCTCCGGTGTTGCCCGAGGAGGGAAGGGGCGCGTTCGTCCGTCCGTCGAAGCGGAGGAGGGCACCGCGCAGCTCGCCTCCCTGGGTGTTGTCGAACCCCACGGAATAGAGCCGGCCCTCGTCGTCGAAGGCGAGGCCGCCCAGGTTGTTCCCCGCCGGCACCGTGCCGGAGTAGTTCGTGGAGAGCGTGGCCTCCAGCGCGCCGCTCTCCAGGTCATGGCGCCGGATGTCATTGGCGAAGTCGCTGACGAACAGGTCGCACTCGCCACCGGAGCGCTCGCAGTCCGGCCCGAAGGCGAGGCCGAGCAGGCGGATGTAGCCCAGTCCCGCGGGCGAGAGCTCGGGCTGGTCGATGAAGACCTCGGACTGGCCCGTGGCGATGTCGAAGCGCAGCACCTGGCTGGGCAGCCCGGGGAAGGTGGGCTGACCGTCCACGGCGACGCTGCCCTGCGTGCTCACGTAGAGCCGTCCGGCCCTGTCAAAGGCCAGCGCGTTGGGGCCGTTGAGTCCCCCCGGCGCTCCGTTCCCCGTGGCGAACACGTCGATGAAGCTCCCCGTCTCCGCGTCGAAGCGGAGGATGCGGTCGGTGAGGAGGCTGCTGACGTAGAGCCGGTCATCCGGCCCGAAGGCGAGGCCCGTCGGGCGCACCAGACTCCGAGCCACCGCGAACACGGTGAGGAACTCCCCCGTCTGCCCGTCGTAGCGGACGATGGCCGAGTTCTCCGTCGTGTCCCCACTGGACACGAACAGGTCGCCCCCCTGATTGAAGACCAGCGCATCCGGAGCGATGAGGCCCGCGGGGCCATCGTCCTCGATGAAGTCCCCGAGGAACTCGCCCGTCCGGGCGTCGAACCGCACCACGTTGTCCGCGCGGCTGTTGCCGATGAGCAGCACTCCGCGGCCGGCGGGTGTCTCCGGCTCGACCTCGCCGCAGCCCCCGGTGAAGGCCACGGTGAAGGCCACCAGGGCGGCGAGGCGAAGCGGAGCGCGTGAGGAGGTCCGCGGCGCAATCAAACGTCGATTCATGCGGCACACGATAGGAAATGCCCGGCTCGCCCGGCCGCGGAACTCCCAGGGACACGGAGAGATATCGACCACGCGACTCCCGGTACGTCCCCACGGTCCGCCATCCGGACGGGCGGTGCGGGCTTCTCCGGAGCGGCGCTGCGTCACTTCCGCCACTCCTGGAAGGAGCGGACCGTGAAGCGCACACCCACCCCGCGCGCGAGTGATGGGTGCTGAATCCTCTTTTGCGGCAATTTCCCGTCAGAGCTTCATCCCTGGAGTAGAGTGCGCCACCCATGACGCGGCCTGTGTCCGCCTACGCCCCTCGAAGCGAGCGCAAGCCGTTGTACGTGAAGGTGGTGACGCAGCCCGCGCTCCATGGGTGCTGGGCGGTCAACATCAGCGAGACGGGCATTGGCCTCATCGCCACGCCGCGCGACGCCTCGGAGGGGCCTCGCGAGGGCGAGGAGGTGGAGCTGTCCTTCTCACTGCCCGACTCGGGAGAGCACGTCCGCGTGCTCGGCGACGTGCGGTGGCGGCATGACGCGTCCGGGGCGGTGACGTCGCTCGGAGTCATCTTCCGCACCTTCGAGGGCTCGGATGGGGGGAAGCTGGCGCGCTACCTGTCCACCTCGCACCTCCAGGTGGTGGTGGCGTTTGCCAGCGAGCTGGAAGCCCACGGGGTGCGCGCCGCGCTGGACGGGCAGG
The DNA here is from genome assembly GCF_010894435.1 of Pyxidicoccus trucidator. NCBI lineage: Bacteria > Pseudomonadati > Myxococcota > Myxococcia > Myxococcales > Myxococcaceae > Pyxidicoccus > Pyxidicoccus trucidator. Next base: position 210,389 of record NZ_JAAIXZ010000010.1, read on the forward strand.
CCACGCCGCACTTCGCCTCCAGCCCCGCCGAGGTCCACTCGCTGCTGACGCGAGGCGACGCCGCGGTGCTGCTGGTGTGCGGGCACGACGAGGGCGAGGCGCTGGCCCTGGTGGAGTCGCTGGCCGCGCGTCGCACGGAGGTGGACCTGTCCGGCGCGGGCCCTCCGAGCGACCTGGCCTCCCGCATCGTCTACTGCGCGCCCGCCGCCCCCGAGCGGCTGGTGGAGCTCTTCAATTCCGGCCGCATCTTCCGCGCGCTCGGCGCCCACCCCACGCAGGAGGCCGTGCGCCAGGCGGTGCTGCAGGCCGGCCGTGAGCACGGCATGCGCACCGAGCAGTGGCGCATGGCGCTGGAGCTGGAGCGCAACCTCCTGCGCGAGCGGGCGCTGTCGCAGGCCCTGCCCGCGGCCCTGGGCGGCAGGGGCAGTGACGAGGTGGGCTTCCGCAGCGGCGCCATGCAGCGGGTGATGGAGATGGTGCGCCTGGTGTCGCCCCACCGCGTCGCGGTGCTGCTGCAGGGCGAGACGGGCACCGGCAAGGAGGTGCTGGCGCGCATCCTCCACCGGCTCAGCGGGCGCGGAGACGTGTCGCTGGTGGTGCAGGACTGCGGCGCGCTGACGGAGACGCTGCTGGAGAGCGAGCTGTTCGGCCACGTGAAGGGCGCCTTCACCGGCGCGGTGGCGGACCACCCGGGCCTGTTCGTGCTCGCCAATGGCGGCACCATCTTCCTGGACGAAATCGAGAACACCACCCCCAACCTCCAGGCCAAGCTGCTGCGCGTGCTGGAGACGGGGGACGTGCGGCCGGTGGGCGGCACCCACGTGCGCCACGTGGACGTGCGCGTGGTGGCCGCCAGCAACAAGGACCTGGGCGAGGAGGTGCGCGCCGGCCGCTTCCGCGCGGACCTCTTCTACCGGCTCAACAGCTTCACCATCGACATCCCCCCGCTGCGCGAGCGGCCCGAGGACGTGCCGGAGCTGGCGCGCTTCTTCCTGGAGCTGTTCAACCGCGCCCTCAAGCGCTCCGCCAGCGGCCTGGGGCCGGACGTGGAGGACGCGCTGCGCGCCTACTCCTGGCCGGGCAACGTGCGCGAGCTGCGCAACGTCATGGAGCGCGCCGTGCTCCTGTCCCGCCCGGGCGAGGTCGTCACCCGGAGGCTGCTGCCTCCGGTGCTGGGCGCCGCGGTGCCGGTGCGCAACGAGCACACCGGAGATGGCTCGCTGCGCGCGCGGCTGGAGCGGGTGGAGCGCGAGCTCATCCGCGAGGCGCTGGAGCGCCATGGCGGCGTGCTGCGGCGCGCGGCCGTGGCGCTGGGGATGGACCCGGTGACGCTGGGCCGCAGGGCCCGGCGCCACGGACTGTGGAAGGCGGACTGACGCCGCCTCAGTGGCTGCGCACCCACTGGAGCATCGGCTTCCAGACGCGCTCGCGCGCGTCGTCCGCGAGGAACAGGTCCGCGTGCCCGTAGTCCAGGGCGCGCGCCGACTCCGGCAGCGTGCGCGCGATGAGGACGGTGACGTCCTGGCTGCCCAGCTGCGTGAGGCTGTGCTCGCCGTAGCGGCCCACGCCTCCCGCGGCGCCCACGTACAGCACCGGCACCTTCACCCGGCTCAGGTGGTCGTCGTAGGGCACGTCCAGGCCGCACGCCCAGGCGTCCGACTCCACCACCTCGTTGAGGCTCTGGTAGGGCGCGGCGCGCTGGCTGTACTCATAGACGTACTCCTCACGGGTGAAGACCAGCGAGGCCGGAAGCCCCGTGGCGTCCGGCGCCCCGGCCATCAGGTGGTAGCCCGGGGCGACGGGCTTCAAGGGCGCCAGCAGCGCGCCCGTGGCCGCCGCGGAGACGATGGCCACCTTCCGGTTGGAGGGGATGCCGGTGCCGGGGCCGAACACGTCCTCCGGCAGCAGCGGCGACGGCGCGCTCGGCGCCGTCTCGGCGAGGAAGCCGATGGTCTGCAGGGTGATGCCGGGCGCGGGGCCGAGAAGCCCGCCCTCCACGCGGCCCGCCTGCCGCGCCGCGCTCAGCACGGCGTGGCGCTCGCAGGCCCAGTCCCGCTGCTCCGCGTCCTGGGGGGAGTAGCGCACCGCCATGTCCACGGGGATGAAGCCGTCCACCTGGCGCAGTGCGCGCGGCAGCCGCGCCTCCAGGTTCAGGTACGCATAGGTCACCGCCGCGCCCCGGCTCCACCCCATCAGGTGCAGCGCGCCCGCGCCGCTCCGCGTCGCCAGGCGCACCGCCCGCGCCACCGTCAGGCCCGTGCCCACGTCCTGGGCGTGCGTGCCCAGCGTCCAGTTCGCCATGAAGGAGAAGTCCTGCGTGGCCTGGGGCACCCCCACCCACCGCAAATCGATGCCCCACACGTCCACGCCCTCCTTCGCCATATAGGCGGCGATGGAGTGGTCTACCGGCACGTGCGCCGAGCCCACGCTGGAGAGGAAGGCCGCCTCGAAGCCCCAGCCGTCGCCGTGCACCATGAAGACCGAGCGGGTCGCCCGCGCCGGCCGCCAGGCCGCGTCCTCACGCACCACCCGGTGGAGGGTGACGAAGTCGTGCGCGCCCGCGCCCACCCGGACCCGGAACCGGTAGTGCGCCACGTCGCCGAACAGGGTGTCCCGCGTGACGAGTGGGGCGGACACCTGGGCCGCGCCCACACCTTCCAGGGGGGCCGCCGCGGAGACGACGTGTTGCAACTCTTCGGCGGCTGCCACCTCGCCACCGCCACAACCGAGTGCCAGATTGGCCAGCGCAACACAGAGAATGAACCAGGAACGCATACAGACCTCAAAACCAGCGGAAGGGGTTGGGGGAGCCGTCACCGCCGGCCCAGGACTCCCCCGTCGTGTCGCCCTCTGAGCAGAATCCAAGCCACCCCCCAAACGCCTGGAATCCCTGGAGTGCCCTCCAGTCGTGGGCTTCACGCGTGAAGGCCACTCTGGATCGAACCCCTGACATGCCCTGCCAGGTACGGGACTTCCGTGCCTGCTTCATCACTGAAGCGGGCACGTCACCCGTGCGCCACCTCGCGGGAGCGAGGCACCACCGGGCAGCGCATGTCATTGGGGGCGACGAGCGTGCGCCAATAAACACATGACAGGAGATCCAGCAAGGGCCGTTTAATCCTGGAGGACGGCACGCCTGCCTGGGTCCTGACAGCACCAGCGGGTGTCAGGGGATGCTGAACACACGGGTCCTTCCGGCCCTCGCCGCCCTCCAGGGGAGGGCGCACCTGGGTGTCATCGCCCTACCCGGGAGGCCTCATGGTGGAGCCGCGTTTCCAGCGCAACCTCGGAGTCATTGGTCCTGAAACGATGGAGCGGCTGTCGCGCACGCACGTGCTCGTCGCCGGAGTGGGAGGGGCCGGAGGGCAGTGCGCGGTGGACCTGGCCCGGCTGGGCTTCGGCGCCGTCACGCTCGCGGACTTCGACATCTACGAGCGGCACAACATGAACCGGCAGGCAGGCTGCTTCGAGAGCACGCTGGGGCAGCCGAAGGTGGAGGTGGTGGGGCGCATGTGCCTGGACATCCACCCGGACCTGCGGCTGCGGCAGCTGGGCGAGGGAATCACCGACGACAACGCGGAGGCGGTGCTCGCGGGCGGCGCGGGCCTGCCCCCGGTGGACTTCGTGGTGGAGGTCATCGACATCGCGGGCGCGCGGGCGAAGCAGGCGCTCCACCGTGCCTGCCGCCAGCGCGGCGTGCCCGTCATGACGGGGCTGATGCTGGGCTTCGGCGCGGCGCTGCATGTCTTCCAGCCGGACGCGCCGCTCTACGAGGCGCTCTACTTCCTGCCGGATGGCCGCATCGACCTGCCGGCCATCATCCCCCACCTGGGCAGCTACATGCTCCAGGAGTACATGGACGCGTGCTACCAGGGCCAGGGGCACGCGCCCACGTGCGTGGTGGGGGCCACCACCGCGGCGGGGATGATGGTGAGCGAGCTGGTGCGCGGGGTGATGCTCGGCCCGCGCGCCATGGTGTCCTGGCCCGAGTACCTCTACGTGGACCTCTTCGACCACCGCTACGTCCGGGCCTCGATTCAGCCCGGCCGCCAGCTCACACCACGCCGCGCGTCCGCGCCTCGTGGATGACCTTCACGCCGTCCACGCCCAGCCGCTGGCTGAGGTACGGCGCCACCTGGTCCGCGTGCTTGTGCAGGCGGTGGTAGGCCTCGTCGTTGGTGCGCGTGACGAGGTTGATGCCGGAGATGATGACCCGCTGGAGGTTGTAATGGAGGTCACTGCCCTCGAGGATGGCGTGGATCTCCGAGAAGAGGGGCCGCACGTCCGACTGGAGGTTGGACAGGTGGCGGCGCTGCTCGGTGTTGGGCACGGAGGACCTGGGATTCAGGCTCGCCACCAGCACGAGCGGTGGCCTGAGCTGCTCGTAGACGTCCTTCATCTCATTGAAGACGGCGTGAACCTCCTCCTGGCTGGGCGGCGCCTCCCAGCGGAGGAAGAAGACCCTGTCGATGATGGCTGTCTTGAAGACCGGCGTTGGCATGACGTCCCACTGCTCCTTCGCTCTAAAGACCGGGTGCTCCCGGTCCCCCCTCTCGCCAGGAAACGCATGGCGCTGCCTGGCGGTCTGGCCGCCCATGGTGCGCGTGGCGGGGGGCGATGGAATCAGCCCCGGGGGCGGACATCGCCGGGAGGACAGAGGCGGCCCGCACGGCGGTGCCCGGTGTCGGGCTTCGGACGGAGGACCGCGAGCGGGAACGTGGCTCCAGCGGGACTCCCAGCAAGGCTCGGGGCCCGAGGCCGGAGGGCCTCGGACCCCGGGGGCCCGTCACTTCATGACTTCGGACAGGAACCCCTCACCGGAGGGAGGGGCCCCTGGAGACTTCAGTTGCCGGAGATGGTCTGCGTCTCCTGCGTCGCGGCGGCGATCTCCGCCTCCGTGAAGAGGATGGGGCGCCACTTCTTCTCGGAGAACAGCAGCGTCTGGTCCGCGAAGTAGGGCGAGGCCGGGTCGCTGGACTCGCTGTAGGTGAGCACCGCGTTCCCCTTCGGGCCCTCCGGGGTGAACTCCATGGCCATGATGAAGCTGCTGCCGTTGTTGATGACGTAGCCGGTGCTGGTGAGGCCCGAGTTGGGGTTGATGCGCGGGCCGCGCGGGGCGGTGTACTCGGCCTCGTTGGCGGTGGACTTCAGGGAGCCATAGGCGACCTGGTTCGCCGTGCCGTCCACGGCGATGCCGCCGTGGATGGGAATCTTCGTGCCGGTGCGCGGCGTGTACTGCACGTCACCCAGCGGGGCGTTCGCGGGGATTCCCGCGGCCGCCAGCACGAGTGTGGCCTGGGCCAGGCGCGTCAGCACCGGGGCGGGGCCCTGCTCCGGCCCCAGCGTGTTGGGCGTGCCGATGGGGTCCGCCACGTTGAAGGGCACGGCGTAGAGCGAGCCGCCATTGCTGTGCGTGGTCAGCGGATAGGTGGCGGCGAACTCACGCCACATCACCGCGCCCACGCTGTCGGTGTCGTAGCGGCCGTTCCACCCGGCGAGCGCCTGGCACGCGGGCTGGAGGTTCACCTCCACCGTCCCGGTGGACGTCTGATAGGGCACCGTCGTCACGCCCGTGCAGCGCTCGACGACCTGTGCGCGCAGCAGCTCCGCCGTCATGCTGCGGTTGTTGAGGATGGCGTCCTGCAGCTCGGTCCGGGTGAACTTGCCATCCTGGCCGGACGCGCCGTCCTCGCGCACCTCGGTGAGCAGGACGGCGTTCATGCGCGTGCGGGGGCTCTGGCCCACGCCCTCGAGCCCGTGCATGGGCGAGAAGCCCGTCAGCGGCGCGGCGGGGTTGGCCAGCCAGTAGCTGTCATTGGCGTTGAAGACGAAGTCGGTGCGGTCCAGCTGGGGCACCTTGGCGAACGGAACGATACCCGGGCCGCGGGACGCGGGCTCGTTCTGCCACTCGTTCGCCGCCTTGCTGCCGTCCAGCAGCACCAGGCCCTGGTTCTGGAAGTAGAAGGCGACCTGCGGGTCCGCCCCCGCGCTGGTGGCGCGCCACTCGGCGATGGCCTCGGGGAGCAGGTTGGGCGTGGGCGTGGCGTCCGTGTACCAGACGTTGCCCTGCGGGTCGGCCGCCATGGTGTTCACCCAGGGAATGCCCTGGACGCTCGCGTAGACGCTCTTGAAATCCTGGAGGCTCTTCGCCTTGTCCATGCCGACGAACTGGGCCATCAGCGCGGTGTTGTCGATGTTCGCGTCGCGCAGGGTGTAGGCGTACTGGGTGTTCCACTCCATCGCCAGGGGCGCGGCCTGCACGGGCAGCGACGAGCGGGGGATGACCATCATCGGGCCGTAGTGGCTCGAGTACATCGTCCGGGTGACCTTGGTCAGCGAGCCCTCGGGCAGCTTCACGAGGATGTCGATCTGCTTCGTCGTCATCGCCCGCTCCTGGCCCTCGTACATGTAGCTGGTCGGCTTGCCCGGCACGAGCGGCAGCCGGTACAGCGTCATCCGCTGGCCGGAGGAGAAGGTGTGCGTCCACGCCACGTTCTCGTTGAAGCCGATGAGCACCGCGGGCACGCCCATGAGCCCCACGCCGTAGACGTTCAGCTGGCCCGGCACGGTGAGGTGGCTCTCCCACAGCTTGAGCTCACCCTCCCAGGGGAAGTGCGGGTTGGCCACCACCATGCCGCGGCCCGTGGTGGTCTTGTCCTTGCCCAGGGCCCAGCCGTTGCTGCCCACGCTGTGCTCCGCGGGGCGCTCAATCTTGAAGCTGCCCGGCGTGGGGCGGCCCACGGAGCCTCCGCCCACCGCACCGGGCGGCTCGGCCGCGGCGATGGCCAGGATGAGCTGGTAGCTGCTGGCCGCCAGGCCCACGCTGATGTGGTAGGCCAGCAGGTCGACCTCGTTGATGGGCTTGACCCAGGTGGCGCCCTTGCACGGCTGGGGCAGGTTGGCCGCCGGCGTCTCCGTCAGGTAGCGGTTGAAGCCCGCGGCGTAGCCCTTCAGCAGCGCCTGCAGGTCCGCCGTCTGATTCGGGAGGGCCGCGCGGGCCCGCGAGGGCAGGTCCAGCAGGCGGTACGCGAAGTCGCTGGCCGCGTAGAGCTGGCCCTGGCCCTGGCCCAGGTGCTCCGCGCGCTCGCCGCGGACCTTGAGGATCTGATCCGCGAGGATGCAGACATGGTCCTTGGCGAAGGCATAGCCCTGGCCATAGCCCAGGCTGCCCATGTCCTTGCCCTGGATGTGGGGAATGCCGTGGGCGGTGCGGCGGATGGTGGCCTCGTACGCCGGCGCCGGCTCGGGCTCCGGCGTCGGAGGCGGCAGATCTTCGTCACCACATGCGGTGGTGAAGGCCAGGCTCAGCCCGGCGAGGAGGGACAGCTGCCAACGGGTGCTCCGATGACGCCGGAGCACTCCGCGCGGAGGGGACACGGGATGGGTTGAATGCATGACAGTGTTCGAGCGTAGGGAGGGGTTGATTACGAGGTCAAAAGTTTTCTGGGAGTCGACTTTTTCCCGCCCTACCGTACCAGACGAGACTTCCGGGAACGAGCGTACGGGCAGTGGAGAAACGGTGTGCTAGGAGAGCGCGCATATGACGACCGAGCCGCAGGGTGCCCGCCGCCCGCGCCGCCACTTCTCGATGATCCGCACGTTCGTGCTCGCCGACTTCGTGACGCTGGGCAACGGCTTCGCGGGAGCAGGGGCCATCCTCGCCGCCATGCAGTTCCTGGCGTCGGGTGAGCGACTCTGGCTGTGGGTGGCCTTCGGGCTGATGCCGATGGCGCTGCTGCTGGACGTCATGGATGGGCGCATCGCCCGGTGGCGCTTCAAGAAGTCGCCCCTCGGAGCGGACCTGGACTCGCTGGCGGACGTCATCTCCTTCGGCATGGCACCGGCGGCGCTGGCCTTCGCGGTGGGGATGCGCGGGGCGCTCGACGTGGCGGCGCTGCTCTACTTCGTCGCGTGCGGCATCAGCCGGCTGGCGCGCTTCAACGTCACCTCCGCGGAGCTGGCGGACGCGACGGGGAAGGTGAAGTACTTCGAGGGTACGCCCATCCCCACCAGCCTCGCGCTCGTCATGGTGCTGGCGGTGGCCACGTGGATGGACCGCATCGGCCCCCAGTTGCTGGGCGGCGTGTGGGACGTGGGGCCGGTGGTGTTGCATCCGCTCGCGCTGCTGTACGTCGCCAGCGGAAGCGCGATGATCAGCAAGACACTGCGCATCCCCAAGATTTGAAAGCGGACAGCCTCCCCCCGTGAGGCCCCGTTTTTCCCACCGGTGGGTGGTTGCCCGCCCCGCCGTGGGTGCCTAGCTTCGCCACCGATCCGCCTGACCTCCTCTATGTGGGGAGAACGGCGGTCATGGGCGATGGGTGTGGGGAAGGGGTGGGTGCCATGACGGGGCGCTGGGGCATGCTGGCCCTCGCGGTGGTGGGCTTGCTGGCCGGGTGTGCGGACAGGGACCGTTCGGCCCTGGCGGACGGACGGCTGACGGCCACTCCCGGCGGGGTCGACTTCCAGAAGGTGGCCATCTTCGACGCGCGCGAGGCGGAAATCTCGCTGCGCAACGTGGGCCGTGCGCGCATCAACGTGACTGAGGTGTGGGTGGAGGGGCCGGAGGGTTCCTACCTCGCCGAGTTCACCCATGAGGGGCCGCACAGCCTGCAGCCGGGGAGCGCGTGCAGCCTGCGCGTGCGCTTCGCGCCTCCGAAGCCGGGAGCGCTGCCGGCGATGCTGGTGGTGCGCTCGGACACGCGCATCGAACCGCTGCTGAAGATTCCGCTCAGCGGGCTGGGCGTGGCCGCGTGGGCGGAGGTGTCGCCGCGGCGGCTGGACTTCGGGCGAATCGAGGCGGACTCCAGCAAGACGATGATGCTCAAGCTGGACAACCCCACGGAGATGCCGGTGGAGGTGACGCCGCGCCTGGTGGGGGCGGACCGGGACGAGTTCACCCTGGAGCCGGTGACGCTGGCGGCCGGTGAGAGCCGGGAGGTGCCGGTGACGTTCAGCCCGGTGCGCGTGGGGCGCAAGCAGGTGGCGCTGGCGGTGTCGCCGTGCCGCGGCTGCGCGGACCTGCCGGTGCAGGTGGCCGCGGAGGCGCTGGAGCGGGCCGTCGTGGCGGAGCCCGAGGTGGTGGACTTCGGCGCGGTGCCGGTGGACCGCGAGTCCTACCGCGAGTCGCGCATCCGTAACATCAGCACCGAGCCGGCGACGGTGACGCGGCTGACGCTGGAGGGCAAGGACGCGTCCTTCAGCCAGGCCAACGCCGGCTTCCCGTTGGTGCTGCAGCCCGGCGAGGTGCGCGGCTTCCAGCTGCGCTACAGCCCGGACCACCAGGGCCCGGCGCAGGACAGGGCGCTGTACCACGTGGAGAGCCGTCGCCACCCCACGCTGCCGGTGGGGCTGCGCGGCTATGGCGGCGCGGCGGAGCTGTGCGTGTCGCCGCTGTCCTACGACTTCGGCAAGCAGCCGCTGGGCTCGAAGACGCGCGTCATGGTCAACGTGAAGAACTGCGGCTCGTCCAACGCGGGCGCGCTCACCCTCAACACCCTGGGGTGGCAGCCGGCGCCGGGCGGTGAGCTGCAGTTCAACCACACGCCGCTGGCCATGCCGTACACGCTGCAGCCGGGCCAGGAGGTGAACATCGCCGTCTTCTACGAGCCCACGCGCGCGGGCTCGGCGACGGGCTCGCTGGTGATGACGACCAACGCCTTCTCCGCGGCCACGGTGCAGATGGACTTCCGCGGCCAGGCGGAGGAGCACGCGCCCTGCCAGCTCGTCGTCACCCCGCTGGCGCTGGACTTCGGCACGGTGCCGCCGGCGCAGGGCGCGGTGCTGGGCGTGAAGCTGGAGAACCGGGGCACGGACCTGTGCCCGGTGAAGAACATCCAGCTGCGGGACAACGGAGGCGGCGTGTTCGGCATGCCCGGCGGCGCGCTGTACGGCGGCATCATGTACCCGGGAGACTGGTTCAGCTTCCTGGTGTCCTTCACCTCGCCGCCCACGGGCGGCCAGTTCACCGGCCTGCTCCAGGTGGAGCAGATGGACCCGGCCAACCCCGTCCTCCTGCTGCCGCTGCGGGCCAACTCGCAGACGGCGTGCCTGGTGGCGTCGCGCCGCTACCTCGACTGGGGCGTGGCGCGCCGCGACTGTCCGCCCGAGCCCCTGGAGGTGAACTTCCTCAACGCGTGCACCGCGCCGGTGACGGTGGACAACGTGTCGATTGGCCCGGGCACCACGGACTCCGAGTTCGCGCTGCAGAGCGTGCCGGACCCGCTGCCCTTCACCCTGGAGCCCAACCAGGGCTTCACGGTGGGCGTGGAGTACTTCGCGCAGGTCAACGGGCTGAACGTGTCGCCGCTCTACGTGGACTCGAGCGACTTGCCGGAGCCGCTGCTGGTGCCGCTCATCGGCGAGTCCTCCAAGCGGGTGGAGAAGACAGACCTCTTCGTGCAGCAGGACGTGAGCAAGGTGGACGTCCTCTTCGTGGTGGACAACACGGACTCCATGGCGGTGGAGCAGACGCGCCTGGTGGAGGCCGTCCCCACCTTCGTGGACACCGCGGCGGAGAAGAACGTCAACCTGCACGTGGCCGTCACCACCACCGGCATCCAGCAGGCGCCCCAGTCCAACCCGGCGGACAACTGCCCGGGTGGCGCGCTGGGCGGTGAGGCCGGCCGCTTCTTCCCGGCGGACAACAGCTTCAACCGCCTGCTCGACAGCGGCATGGCGGACCTGTCCGCGCAATTGCAGCGCAACGTGCAGGTGGGCAAGTGCGCCGAGGTGGAGGAGGGCTTCGAGGCCATGCGTCGCGCGCTGTCCCGGCCGCTGGTCGACAGCGTGGATGACGCGCGCACCCGCCTGCCGCGCGACGGCAACCTGGGCTTCCTCCGCGACGAGGCCGCGCTGGTGGTGCTCTTCGTCAGCGACGAGGACGACCACTCGCCGGACGCGGTGGAGACCTACGTGCAGTGGGCCCAGCAGCTCAAGGGCGTCAACCAGCCGCAGCGCGCGACGTTCTACGCGATTGCGCCTCCGGAGGACGGCTGCGACACGGCCGGTGGCGCGGGCACGCGCTACGCGGAGGCCACGGCGCGCACCGGTGGCGAGGTGGTGAGCGTGTGCGCTCCGGACTACCGGCCGCTGCTGCGCGCGGTGGCGGACAAGGCCTTCTCCGCGCAGTCACGCTTCCCGCTCAGCGAGGTGCCGGAGCCGGGCAGCATCGCGGTGACGGTGGACGGCTCGCCGGTGACGACGGGCTGGACGTACGACGGGGCCACCAACAGCGTGGTGTTCGCCAACGTGCCGGGGCCGGGCGCGAGAATCTCCATCACCTACCGCCGCTCGTGCGCAGCGCTGTAGGGCAGGCAGGCAGGCGGGAGATGTGACGCAGTCGATGGGCCGGTCATCCGGCCCTCGACGTTCGTGTCAGTCCCGGGTGCTACAGGTCTGCACGTGCCTGTGCGAATGACCAGAAAATTGGAGGGGACCTCCCGGTGTGTACCCTGAGGTCGTACCCGCTGCTGCCGAGGAGGCACCCGGTGAGCTCCCGTGATGACGAAGGAACGATGACGACCGCGGCGCGCGCGCCGGTGCGCGCGCCCGGGCTGCGGGTCATCCGGGGCGAGGGGCAGCGGAGGGAAGAACCGCTTGCCTGCCGGAATGCCGTGGCGCGCGTGCTGATGGAGGCGGGGGCGGACCTGCTGCTCCGCCGCATCAGCCCCGCGAGGGCGGCGGAAATCGAGCGCAAGGTCGACCGGGTCCTGGACTTGTTCGACCGGGTGGACGTCGCTCCGGTGCTGATGCCGGTGCTGAAGCGGCACCTGGACGAACTGGAAGCGCTGATGCGGGAGACCCGCGAGGTGCGGGCCGCCCGCCGGTAGCCCGGGGCGGTGCATCTCTGTTGGTCGGGCGTTTGACCCCCCTGGCGGGTGCGCTTACGCTCGGGACCTCTCCGCGTTCGGACCCCGGGGGCCACTGGTGGTGGCAGGCCTGGGGGAGCGGTCAGGTCGACGGTGTCCATCGAAACCTACGGCAGGTACCAGCTCCTGAAGCGTCTCGCCACGGGCGGGATGGCGCAGATCTACCTCGCGCGCCGTCCCGGAGGCCCCGAGGGCGACAAGCTGCTGGTGGTGAAGCGCATTCTTCCGCACCTCACGGAGAACGACGACTTCGTCAAGATGTTCCTGGACGAGGCGCGCATCGCCGCCCGGCTCAACCACGCCAACGTCGTGCAGATTTTCGACCTGGGCGCGCAGGACGACTCGTTCTTCATCGCCATGGAGTACATCCACGGCGAGGACCTGCGGAAGCTGTGGAAGCACTCGGAGACGCAGGAGCAGCCACTCCCGGTGCCCCTGGTGTGCCGCATCCTCATCGAAGCGTCCGCGGGCCTGGACTACGCGCACAAGCGGACGGACCCCACCACGGGCAAGCCTCTGGGCATCGTCCACCGCGACGTGTCGCCGCAGAACATCCTGGTGACGTTCGACGGCGGGGTGAAGGTGGTGGACTTCGGCATCGCCAAGGCGGCGGACCAGGCCACGATTACGCGCTCCGGGGTGCTGAAGGGGAAGTACTCGTACATGTCCCCGGAGCAGGCGGCGGGGCAGCGCGTGGACTGCCGCTCGGACATCTTCGCCCTGGGCGTGGTGCTGTACGAGCTGCTCACGGGGATGCGCCTGTTCAAGCGCTCCAGCGACCTCCAGACGCTGACCGCGGTGAGCGAGTGCCGCGTGATGCCGCCGTCGCAGGTGACGGCGCGCGTGCCGCCGGACCTGGACGCCATCGTCCTCAAGGCGCTCGCGAAGGACCCGGCGGAGCGCTACCAGGAGGCGGCGCACCTCCAGGCCGCGCTGGAGGCCTGGCTGGACGCGCACCGGCTGCCCTCGTCGCCCGCGCACCTGTCCGCGTTCATGATGGAGCTCTACGCGGAGCGACTGGAGGCGGAGGGCCGCTCGGGCGAGGTGCAGGGGGAGGACTCCGAGTCCTCGCCGCAGCCCCCGCGCTCCGAGCCGCCCTCGCGCCGCTCGGGACCGCGGCAGGCGCCGCGGCTCAGCCCGACGGCAGAGGATGCGACGGCCGCGCTGCGCCCTCGCTCCCGGCGGGGCGAGTCGGAGCCCGAGCCGGAGCGTCAGGCCCCTCGGATGACGGGCTCGCGACGCGCGGTGGAGCCCTCGCCGGGGGAGCGCTCTTCCCGCACGGGGCTGGGGACGGTGTCACCGACGCCGCCTCGCGTGGAGGAGGACGCGCCGACGCTGGACGGGCGCGCCGCCTCGCGGGCCACGCTGACGGATGTGAAGCTGGGCCTCGGCGCGGAGCCTCCTCCCGTGCCGGAGGCGCGCCCCGCCTCCCGCGTCACGCCCCCTCCGGGCCGGCTCGAGGGAGGCCCGCCCTATGTGATGCACGTCGAGGACGAAGGGCCCACGCTGGCGATGCCGGAGATGGGGCGCTCCTCGCGTGTGGTGCTCCCCGTGTTGCCGGAGAACGAGGCGGAGGAGGACGCCCCCACGCTGGCCATGCCGGAGGTGGTGTTTCGCTCCTCTCGCGTGGTGGTCCCCGTGCCGCACGAGGACGAGGCGGAGGAGGACGCCCCCACGCTGTCGCTGGGCATGTCTCGCCCGGGCCGGCCCCCTCCGGTGGTGCCGCGTCAGGTGGCCATTCCGCCAGCCCCGAAGCGCTGGGGTCTGGGAGCGGGAGTGGTCCTGGGGGTGGCCGTGCTGCTGGCCGCGCTGCTGTGGGCCTGGCCGAAGTCCCCTCCCGCCACGGTGCGGCTGGAGACGGTGCCGCCCGGGGCCACGGTCGTCTTCAATGGACAGGAGCTGGCGGAGAAGACGCCGCTGGTGCTGCCCCCGGTGGCGGCGGGCCAGTACCCCGTCGTGGTGAGCCGGGACGGCTACGAGGAGCTGCGGGCCACCGTGGAGGTGCCGGCCACGGGCACGGCGTCGCCCGGGTTGCTGCGCCTGGCGCCCGCGGCTCCGGAGGCCTCGCCCGCGGCCTTGCCTCGCGGGGAGCCCTCCGCGTCGCCCCCGTCAGGCCCGTCGGGCGCCATCGCTCCGGTGCGGCTCCGCGTGGAGACGGAGCCCTCGGCGGCCCTCGTCTCCGTGGATGGTCAGCGGCAGGGGCCCTCGCCCGTCGAGCTGGACGTGGTGGCGGGCCGGGAGGTGGCGGTGCGGGTGGAGGCGCCGCTGCACCATCCGCTGGTCCGCGCGGTGAAGATGGGGAACGGGCCCTCGCAGGTGGAGCGCTTCGTGCTGGCCGAGGCCGGCGCGAGCACCCGTGAGGAGCCGGCCCGGAGCGACGGACGCACGGCCCGGGTGAAGTTCGCGGTGCAGCCCTGGGCGCAGGTGACGTGCAGCGGGAAGCGGCTGGGGGAGACGCCGTTCGACGCCGTGGAGCTGCGCGTGGGCAGCCATGAGTGCAGGTTCTTCAATCCCGAGAGCAAGAAGACGCTCAACCGACGTATCGAGGTGAGGGCCATCGACCTCAACGTGGTGAACGTGAAGCTCGAGTAAGTGCTACCTCCGGATGCTCCCTTGACACTCGAAGCTGGCACCCACATCGGCAAGTACGTCGTCCGCCGCAAGCTCGCCGAAGGCGGGATGGCGGAGATATACCTGTGCACGGCGCGCGGCGCGGAGGGCTTCGAGAAGGAGGTCGTCATCAAGCGCGTGCGCGCCTTCCTCGCGAGCGACCCCGAGTTCGTCGGGATGTTCATCGCCGAGGCGCGGCTGGCCTCGCGGCTCAACCACGCCAACGTGGTGCAGATCTTCGACTTCGACAAGCACGAGGACACGTACTACCTGGCCATGGAGTACGTGCGCGGCTGCTCGCTGTGGGAGCTGCGCAAGCGCTGCAAGGAGCTGATGGAGCCGGTGCCGCCGGTGATGGTGGCGCACATCGGCGCGGAGGTGGCGCGCGGGCTCCACTACGCGCACCGGGTCAAGGTGAACGGCCAGCCGCTGGACCTGGTGCACCGGGACGTCACCCCGCACAACGTGCTGCTGTCCTTCGACGGCGCGGTGAAGCTGACCGACTTCGGCATCGCCAAGGCGGGCAACAAGCTGACGCAGCCGGGCGTGCTCAAGGGCAAGTTCGCGTACATGTCTCCCGAGCAGGCCCGCGGCGAGGCCGTGGACGCGCGCACGGACATCTTCGCCCTGGGCGTGGTGTTGTGGGAGATGCTCACCGGCGGGCGGCTGTTCGACGGGGACTCCGAGGTGGCGGTGCTGCGCGCGGTGCAGCAGAGCACCATCCCGCCTCCGGCCCGCCTCAACCCGGACGTGCCCGCGGACCTGGACGCCGCCGTGGTGCGGGCGCTGGACAGGGACCCCGCGGTCCGCTTCCAGACGGCCGGCGAGCTGGAGCGCGCCCTGGCCCAGTGCGTGCTGAAGCACGCGAAGACGGTGGACGACACGGACCTGAGCGCCTTCATGCGGCGCCTGTTCCCCACCAGCCTCACCCAGGCCATGCCCACGGTGCAGGAGCGGACCCACGTCGAGAACGCGCCGGTGCCCCCGGGGAGTGACGCTCCCGTCGTTGCACGGCGCGAGCCCACGGCGGTGATGCCGGGGGTCTCCAGCGGGCGCGGCGTGGCGATGGCGCCGTCTCCGGACGAGGACCTCAACGCGCCCACGTTCGTGCTGCCGCGCCGGGACGAGGCCGCCGTCGAGTCGGTGCCGCTGCCGCCCATGGCCACGCCGATGATGCCGCTGCCGGCGGTGGCGTCCTCCCCGGTGCCTCGCGCCAGTGTCCTGCCGCCCCTGGCCGCGCCCATCGCCGCGGTGCGGCCGAGCCGTCCGGAGGGGACTCCCTCCGTGGCCCCGGCAGGGGTGGGGGAGGGGAGTGGCCCGGGGCCTTCGAGCGGCCGTCGGCCGAGCCAGCCCGAGGGGATGTCGTCCGTGTCCTCGGCCGGCGAGTCCGGTGGAACGAACGTTCCTTCCGGCAGCAGCCCTGCCACACCGGCCTCTCGGAGCCTGGTCCCGGCCGGCGAGTCCGGTGGAACGAACGTTCCTTCCGACACCGCATCGTCCGCCCAGCGAGGCGCGGCCCTCGCTGACGAGTCCGGCGGAACGAACATTCCTTCCGCCAACATGGGGGCGCCGTCCTCCCAGCGAGGGACGGCCTCCTCCGGGTCAGCGGGCACCGGGGCGTCGGCCGGACCGCGGGGCCCCGAGTCCGCCTCCGTCGAGCCGGCGGAGCGGTCGGAACTTTCAAAGACGGAGTCCGTCTCCGCCGGTGGCCGCGACGCTCAGGGCACAGGGAAGCCCGCAGCGGGTCGGAACCCGCTGTCGCTGGGCCTGGCCGCCGCGCTGGGCCTGGCCGTCGTCGGCGGTGGCGTGGCCGTGATGCGCGCTCGCGCGGACTCCGCCTCCACCGACACCGCGCAGGTCTCGACTCTCGAGGGGGCCGGGACGTCCCGGTCCCCGGCTCCAGGGGAGGCCGGGCCCTCGGCTCCCGTGGCGGCCCAGGCCCCCCGGCCCGCTGCTCCGACCCCGTCGGGGACCCGTGACGAGGCTCCTCCCGGTGGGGCCGGAGCCTCCGCCCCTTCGGGGACGGACACGGTCAAGGCCGGCGAGGCCACGCCTCCTCCCGCCTCGGGTAGCGCTCCGGCGGCCACCGGAAGTGCCGGAGCCGCCGTGGCCGCGAGCGGTGATGAGCCCTCCGGCTCGGACACCGCCGAGGTGGACGGCCTGAAGCGCGAGGAGGTCCTCGGCGCCGAGCCCAGGCCCGTGTCCGGGGACTCCCGGCCCGCGGCCGTGGCCGCCCAGGACGTCAAGGCCGCCGCGTCCACCGGCATGCTCCAGGTGCGGGCCTCCCCGTACGCCACGGTGTTCCTCAACGGGAAGAAGCTCGGCGAAGTCACGGGCCGCGCCTCCTACAAGCTGGCCCCGGGCACCTACAGGCTGGTCTTCCAGCACCCGTCCGGCGCCAAGCAGTTCGACGTCACCATCGCCGCCGGAACCTCCGTGACTCGCGAGTTCCGCGCGACGAAGGGGCACTGACCGTCAGCCACTGAACGTTGTCGGAACGCCCCGGGCCTGAGCCCCGGCCAGGGCCCGTCCTGGCGCCGTCGGCGACGCCTGCCGCCACCCCCAAACGCCTCCCTCCACGCCCCGCCCACACGGGCTGAATCGTCCTCCGTCGATCAGCCCTGTAGCGGTCTGCCTTGACTCCGCCGATCGGCTCTGGCACTCAGTGGCCCCCATTCAGTAGCCTATATTCAATGGAACCGATGGACCTGCTGGCCCCCGACGAGATTGCGCGGATCGAGCGCGAGAACGCGGGGGGGCTGCCCGCGAGCGCCATCCTGGAGATCTTCCGGCCTCGGGGCGTGCGGCTGTCGGAGGCGACCTTCCGCAAGTACGTCCAGGCAGGGCTGCTACCGCGCAGCCGCCGCGTGGGCCGCAAGGGGAAGCACCAGGGGAGCCGGGGGCTCTATCCGGTGGAGGCGGTGCGCCGCATCAATGTCATCAAGAAGATGATGGCGGAGGGGCACACCCTGGAGGACATCAAGCGCTCCTACGTCTTCCACCGCAACCACATCGACCAGCTGGAGCGGGACCTGGCGGGTCTATTGAACGGGTTCCAGGAGGAGCTGGGGGACCGAGCCTTTGGGGGCGAACACCGGCGTTCGCTCGAGGCGGAGTTGGCAACACTGCGGCAAAGAGCGCAGGATCTGGTCCGGGATGTGGCCCGGCTGGGCAGCGCCGTCACCGCACGCGCAGACGAAACCATCCGTTCGCAATAAGATGCCCGGAACCGGGTAGACTGGCCTCACGTGGAGGGGACATGTCGGAAGTGAAGCAACTGCAGGAGGAGGGCGGGGACCAGGAAACGGAGCAGGCGCAGGAGCGCCGCCGTTCCAAGACGATGTCGCGAAAGGAGATGGCGCGAGACCTGCGCCGGCGGCGTCTGACTGGTCAGGTGGACCCGGAAGAGGCGGACCTGCTGAAGCAGATGGACGACACGCGCCCGCGCACCCGAGCCGACTGCATCAACGGCCCGCGCCCGTGCATGTTCGTCTCCTGCAAGCACAACCTCTACCTGGACGTGAATCCGGAGACGGGGTCCATCAAGCTCAACTTCCCCGACAAGGAAATCTGGGAGCTGGAGCACACCTGCGCCCTGGACGTGGCGGAGAAGGGTGGAATCACGCTCGAGGAGGTGGGGGAAATCATGAACCTCACCCGTGAGCGCATCCGCCAGGTGGAGACGCGCGGCCTGATGAAGCTGCGCGAGGCCACCGAGGCCGAGCCTCCTATTTCGGCCCGCAAGCCCTGAAAGACCCGGGGGATTTCGCCCGCTGACGGAGGGCCTAGTGTTGCGTTGACACCCCTGGGGGTGGTTGCTACTACCGCCGCTCCCCGCACACCGAGGCCCACACGTGCTGGCTCTCCTCAGCGTTTCAGACAAGCGCGGTCTGGTCCCCTTCGCCCAGGGCCTGGTTCGCCTGGGCTTCCGGTTGCTCTCCACCGGAGGCACGCTGGATGCGCTCAAGGGCGCTGGCGTGCCCGCCACCAAGGTGTCCGAGCACACGCAGAGCCCCGAAATCCTCGGTGGCCGCGTGAAGACGCTGCACCCCCGCATCCACGGCGGCATCCTCGGCCGGGTGGACCTGGAGGGGGACCGGGCGGAGATGAAGGCGCACGGCATCGAGTCCATCTCCCTGGTCGCGGTGAATCTGTACCCCTTCCGCCAGACGGTGGCCTCGGGCGCCGCCGAGGCGGACGTCATCGAGCAGATTGATATCGGCGGGCCGGCCATGGTGCGCGCGTCCGCGAAGAACTTCCGGCACGTCGCGGTGGTGGTGGACCCGGATGACTACCCCGCGGTGCTCGCGGAGCTGGAGCAGCAGAAGGCGGTGGGCGAGGAGACGCGGCGCAAGCTGATGCGCAAGGCCTTCGCGCACACGGCGGCCTATGACGCGTCCATCTCCGCGTGGCTGTCGGGTGGCGCGGGCGAGCCCTTCCCGGGGGAGCTGTCGCTGGCGTACCAGAAGGCGCAGGACTTGAGGTACGGGGAGAACCCGCACCAGCGCGGCGCCTTCTACCGCGAGCACTCCGCGTCGGCCGAGCCCACGGTGGCCTTCGCCAAGGTGCTTCAGGGCAAGGAGCTCTCCTACAACAACATCCTGGACCTGGACGCGGCGCTGGGGCTCCTGCTGGAGTTCCCGGAGAAGCCCTGCGCGGTCATCATCAAGCACAACACCCCGTGCGGCGTGTCGGTGGATGACTCGCTGGTGAAGGCGTATCGCACGGCCCGTGCGGTGGACGAGGTGTCCGCCTTCGGCGGCATCGTCGCCCTCAACCGCGAGGTGGACGAGGCCACGGCCCAGGCCATGGCGGAGACGTTCCTGGAGGCGGTCATCGCGCCGTCCTACTCGTCCGCGGCGCAGCAGGTGCTGGCGGCGAAGAAGAACCTGCGGCTCCTGGAGGCGGGGCCCGCGCTGGCCTCGACGCAGGCCCGGCCGAGGGCCCAGCTCGACGCCCGGAGCGTGTCCGGCGGGTTGCTCCTCATGGACCGGGACGCCGTCGAGCCCGCGCTCACCTGGAAGGTGGCCTCCAAGCGGGCCCCCACGCCGGACGAGGAGCGGGCCCTGCGCTTCGCCTGGAAGGTGTGCAAGCACGTGAAGAGCAACGCCATCGTGTTCGCCTCGGGCGACCAGCTGCTGGCACAGGGCGGTGGCCAGACGAACAGGGTGGACTCGGTGCGAATCGCGATGAAGCGGGGCGGGGAGGCGCTCAAGGGGAGCGCCGTGGCCTCGGACGCCTTCTTCCCCTTCCGGGACGGCCTGGACGAAGCGGCCCGGGCCGGGGCCTCCTGCGTCATCCACCCTGGCGGCTCGGTCCGGGATGCGGAGGTCATCGCCGCCGCGGACGAACATGGGATGGCCATGGTGCTGACGGGAGTGCGACACTTCCGTCACTGAATCATGCGCATCGTCTGCCAGAAATGCGCGGCTGCCTATGCGATCGATGATCGACTGATCACCGCCAAGGGCGTTCGCGCGCAGTGTCCCCGTTGCCGGCACCTGCAGCTCGTCCGGCGCGATCCCACGGCCGCGCCCGCAGCTGGCGCGCCGGCTCCCACGCCGCAGCCCGCGGCGCCTTCCACCCCGAGCGCCGCCCCCGGTCCCCAGGCCGCGGACGACCTCTTCGGCGACTTCGGCGCGCCTCCGCCCTCGGCCGCTCCGGCGCCAGGGGCTCCCTCGCAGGGGCCTGCTCCCGCCGTGCCCCGTCCCGCGCAGGGGGCCGCCCCCGCCGGGGCGCGTCCCGCCCAGGGCGCCGCGCCGGGCTCGGACCTGTTCGGCGACTTCGGGGCGATGCCGAATCCCGCCCCGTCCCTGGCGCCGCCAGTGGACCCGTTCGCGGACGTGGGCGCTCCGGGGCAGGCCGCTCCGGCCGGTGCCCCGCCTTCGCCCGGCGGGGACCCGCTGCTCGACTTCCTCGGGCCGGCTCCCGCCGCGCCGCCGGCTCCGGTGTCGCGAATCCCCGCCTCGCCCGGCGCCGCGCCCGTTCCGGTGTCGCCTCCCGCGGCGGCCTCGGCTGCCTCCGCGCCCAGGCCCGCCACCGTCGGCTGCCGCTCCTGTGGCAAGCCGCTGACGGACTCCTTCGACCAGGCGCTCGGCATCTGTGACGACTGCCGGGGACGTGAGCCGGCGTCGGCCGCTCCCTCCGCGACACCTCCGGCACCGGCGGCCTCCGCGCCCGTGAGCATGGACTTCCTGCCGCCGCTCACCACGCTGGAAGGGGGCGCTCCGTCCGCACCCGCTCCCGCGCTGCCTCCCGAGCCCCGCAGCGGCCCTCGTGCCGCCCCGGCCCTGGGGGCGGAGCCGAGGAGCAACAGCAGCCCGCGCATTCCCATCAGCACGGACATCATCCCAGACATGGGCCCGGAGCCGCGCAGTGGTCCTCGCGCCTCCGCGCCGTCCCTGGGGGCCGAGCCGCGCACGGGCACGCGCAACTCCACCATCTCCTCGGCGCGGTCGGGCTCCGCGGCCATCCAGGAGCCGGACCGGTCCGGTGGGCGTGGGCGCGGCCTGCTCATGGGCGCGCTGGCATTGCTGCTCATCGGCGTGGGCGTCGGAGGGTACTTCCTCTACGCGCGCCACCAGGAGGAGGCGCGCCGCAACGCGAAGCCAGCGGCCCCGCCGCCCATCCCGGAAGCGGTGCAGGCCTCGCTGTCGCGCTGGAAGCTGAAGTACCTGGATGAGCTCACCGGCACCAGCGCGGAGCGGCTCGCGGAGGGGCAGCAGCAGCTCGCCCGCGACGAGCGCTTCGCGTACGGCGAGGCGGAGGAGTCCTTCCAGCAGGCCCTGCTGCTGGACCCGCAGAGCGATGCGGCCATCGCCGGCTACGTGCAGGCGCTGGCGCTGGGCCGGAGCGCCGGCATGGACGACGCTTCCTTCCAGGAGGCCCGCGCGCTGGTCGAGGCCGCGGAGTCGCGCTCCGGCCGTACGGCGCCGCTGCTGCTGGCGCACGCCAACCTGCTGCTGACGCGCTCGCGGCAGCCGGAGCAGGTCGAGCAGGCGCGCAAGCTGGCCGAGGAGCTGCTGGCCCTT
Organism: Pyxidicoccus trucidator; assembly: GCF_010894435.1. Taxonomy (NCBI): domain Bacteria; kingdom Pseudomonadati; phylum Myxococcota; class Myxococcia; order Myxococcales; family Myxococcaceae; genus Pyxidicoccus; species Pyxidicoccus trucidator. The sequence continues at coordinate 231,900 of NZ_JAAIXZ010000010.1, forward strand.
CCCGATGTGCCGGATGCGCAGAAGGCCGAGGCGTACCTGGTGCTGGGGCGTGCCTACCTGTCCTCGTCCCGGGAGCTGGCGCGCTCGCACTTCGACACCGCGCAGAAGCTCGCCCCGGGCCTCAAGCGCGTGGCGTACTTCCGTGCGCTGGCCTACGAGGCGGCCGGTGAGTACACGCTCGCGCTGGAGATGCTGCGCAAGCGCCTGGCGGCGAACCCGCAGGACTGGGACAGCCTGGCCGTCACCTCGCGCATCTACCAGGAGGTAGGGGAGCCCGCCGAGGCGCGGCGGCTGTACGAGGCGCGCGTGAAGGCGGAGCCTGGCGAGCTGCGCGCGCTGCTGCCGCTGGCCATGCTGCGCTACCAGTCCGAGGGCAACCCCACCGCCGCGGTGCGCGAGCTGCGCGCGCTGCTGAAGAACCGCTCCCGCTACCCGAAGCCCGAGGTGGCGGACGTGCTGGTGCACCTGGCCGCGGCGGAGCGCTCCACCGGCAACGCGGAGGCGGCGGCGAAGGCGGCCGAGGAGGCCCTGACGCTGGTGAAGGGACTGCCCGAGGCGCACCTCCAGGTCTTCCTGGTGGCGCTGGGCCGCCGGGATGCCGCGAGGGCGCGAGAGCACTTCACGGGCTTCGGGGGCCGCCTGGAGGACGCCGCGCTGGAGAAGGTGCTCGAGGGGCGCCTGCTGTTGCTGGAGAAGAAGCCCGTGGAGGCGCTGGAGCGCTTCCAGGAGGCGGTGCGGCTGGACGGGCGGAGGCTGGACGCGCAGCTGCTGGCGGGCGTGGCCGCCGCGAGCGCGAAGCGGCGGGACGATGCGTTCCGCGCGCTGAACCCGGCGCTCCAGTCGGACCCGCTGCGGCTGGAGCCCCGGCCGCTGGTGACGCGCTTCTGGATGCGTCCGGGCGAGACGGTGGAGGGCGTGGAGGGCGCCATCCTCGCGCTGGCCACGGGGCCCGAGGACCCGTCACCGCTGCTCTATGAAGGACTGCTGCTCTTCCACCAGGGCAACCTCGACGCGGCCGACCGGAACTTCCGCGACGTGCTGGAGGTGGACGCGAACAACGCGGGCGCCCTGGCGTACCGCTCGCTCATCGCGCTGAAGCGGAACAACGTGACTGAGGCGAAGAGTCTGGGCGCGAGGGCGGTGGCGGGGGGGCGGCAGATGCCCATCGGCCACCTCGCGCTGGGACTGGCGCTGGCGGAGGGCCGGCAGGTGGAGCCCGCCAAGCGCTCGCTGCGGGACGCGCTGGCGCTGGCGCCCGGGCTGCTGTCGGCGCAGGCGCGGCTGGCGGAGCTGGAGGCGCCGCAGCGCAAGGAGCTGGCGCGAGACACCCTGGTGAAGGTGGTGGGGTTGGACCCGGCGTACCTCCCCGCCAAGCGGATGCTCTACCAGTTGGAACGGTGAGGTGGATGTGAAGGTCCTGCTGCTCGGTTCCGGAGGCCGTGAGCACGCGCTCGCGTGGAAGCTGTCCCAGAGCCCCCGGCTCACCCGCCTGCTGTGTGGCCCCGGCAACCCGGGCACCGCGCGGCTGGCCACCAACGTCCCCGTGCGGCCCGACGTGCCGGACGAGGTGGTGGCGTTGGCGAAGCGCGAGGCGGTGGACCTGGTTGTGGTGGGGCCCGAGGCGCCGCTTGTGGCGGGGGTGGCGGACGCGCTGGCCAGGGCGGGCATCCCCTGCTTCGGCCCGGTGGCGGGCGCGGCCCTCATCGAGGGCTCCAAGGCCTTCGCCAAGGAAATCATGGCCGAGGCGGGCGTGCCCACCGCGGCCTTCCGCACCTTCACGGACGTGACGCAGGCGGAGGCGTACGCGGTGGCGCAGGGCCGCATCGTCGTCAAGGCGGACGGACTGGCCGCGGGCAAGGGTGTCATCGTCGCGCACGACGTGGAGGCCGCTCGCGCGGCGGTGCGCGCGGTGGGCGCCATGGGCGAGGCGGGCCAGACGATGGTCCTGGAGGAGCTGCTGGAGGGCGAGGAGGTCTCCGCCATGGCCCTCTGCGACGGCGAGCGCTATGTGATGCTGCCGCTGTCGCAGGACCACAAGCGCGTGGGCGATGGGGACACGGGGCCCAACACCGGCGGCATGGGCGCGTACAGCCCGGCGCCGTTCCTGTCCGAGTCGCAGCTGGCCGAGGTGGGAGAGCGCGTCGTCGCGCCCACGCTGACGGTGCTGCGCCGTCGCGGAATTCCGTTCCGGGGCGTGCTGTATGCGGGGCTGATGCTCACGCGAAGCGGGCCGAAGGTGCTGGAGTTCAACGCGCGCTTCGGCGACCCGGAGACGCAGGTGCTGATGATGCAGCTGGGCGAGGACCTGCTGCCCCTGGTGGACGCCTGCGCGCGGGGCCGGCTGGAGCCCCGGCCGCTGGTGTCCAACTCCGGCGCCTCGGTGGGCGTGGTGCTGGCGGCGCAGGGCTACCCGGACGCGCCTCGCAAGGGGCAGCGCATCGACGGGCTGGACGCGGTGCCGCCGGACGCGACGGTGTTCCTGGCCGGCGTGGAGGCGAAGGACGGCGCGCTGGTGACGAGCGGCGGCCGGGTGCTGACGGTGTGCGCGCGCGGCGAGGACCTGGCGCGGGCGCGTGAGCGGGCCTACGCGGCGGCGGAGGCGGTGCGCTTCGAGGGCATGCACTTCCGCCGGGACATCGGCGCGCGAGGGATGAAGGCGGCGTTGTGAATCGCGTCTCCCGCTACCTGCTCAGGGAGCTGCTGGTGCCGCTCGGCGTGTGGGTGGCGTTCATGTTCCTGCTCCTGTTCGTCATGCAGTTCCTGCGGGGCACGGACGTGTTGCTGGGCTCCTCGGTGACGGTGGTGGACCTGGGGCGGCTGATTGCCTACCTGGCGCCGCACTTCCTGATGATGGCGCTGCCCATCGCCTTCCTGCTGGCCATCCTCCTGGGGCTGGGGCGGCTGGGCGAGGACCGGGAGCTGACCGCGCTCCAGGCGCTGGGCGTGGGGCCGATGCGCCTGCTGGCCGCGCCGATGGGCGTGGCGGTGGCGCTCAGCGCGCTGATGATGCTGATTACCTCCACCGCGCAGCCCTGGGGCCTCACCGGGGTGAAGGAGCTGGTGAGCGAGGTCATCCGGAAGAACGTGGTGGGCGACGTGAAGTCCGGCGTCTTCTACGAGGACCTCAGTGACTTGACGCTGTACGCGGAGCGCGTGTCCCCGGATGGGCGCTGGACGAACGTGCTGCTGCACGACGACCGCGAGGCGAGCGCGCCGCTGCTGGTGCTGGCGCACCGCGGGCAGGTGGGCGTCAGCGGGCGTGGCGAGGTGCTGCGCTTCGCCCTGGAGGACGGCGAGGTCCACCGCTCCGGGCGCGCGAGCGAGGACTACAGCGTCATCCACTTCGACAAGTCGGAGATCAGCGTCGGCGTGGGCGTGTCCATGGGCAAGCGCAGCCGCTTCACCTCCGCGAAGGAAGAGCTGACGCCCATCGAGCTCATGCAGGCGGCGCGGGAGGCGGAGGAGCGGGGCGGGGACTCGCGCTCGTTCATGATGGCGCTGCACAGCCGGCTGGGGAGTGCGCTGGCGCCCATCGCCTTCGCGCTGCTGGGCACTCCGCTGGCCATCGGCCGCCGGCAGTCGGGGCGGGCGTGGGGCTATCTGCTGACGCTGGGCGGGTATGTTCTCTACTACCTGCTGAGCCGCGCCTTCGAGCAGATGGGACAGAAGGGGCGGCTGCCGGTGGAGGTGGCCGGACAGCTGGCCAACGTCATCTTCATGCTGGTGGGCGCGGTGGCGCTGTACCGGGTGAACCGCTCGGGGACGGTCCGGTGAAGGGCACCCTCTTCGGCTACGTGTTGCGCACGTACCTGCGCTTCGCGCTCGGCATCCTCACGGGGCTGGTGGTCATCTTCGTGGTGGTGGACTTCGTGGACCGCGCGAAGTCGTACACGGGGCCCGGCTGGGTGGAGGCCGCGGCGAGGCTGTACGGCTACAAGGCGCTGATGTCGGTGCAGCAGCTGGGGCCGGCGGCGCTGTTGCTGGCGGCGGGCACGGCGGTGTCCGCGCTGCGCAAGCAGGGCGAGGTGACGGCCATCCGCGCGCTGACGTTCGGCCCGTCCGCGCTGTACGTGCCCATCCTCGTCTGCTCGCTGACGGCGTGCGTGGGGCTGGTGGCCTTCGACGAGCTGGTGGCGACGCATGCCGGGCGGCGGGTGGATGAAATCACCACCCAGCGCTTCAACCGCGGAGGCGACTGGCGCTTCTACTACACGCCGAAGCAGTGGTTCCGGCGGGGGGACCGCATCTTCTTCCTCCGCTCGGGCAGCGCGCAGGACGGCTTCCGGGACGTGTCCATCTTCACGGTGTCGAAGGAGTTCGAGCTGCGGCAGCGGCTGGACGCGGCGGAGATGCGCTCGGTGGAGGGCACGCGCTGGCAGCTGTCGGACGTGGTGGAGCGCAGCTTCTCCGGCGAGGGGCGCACGTCGGTGCGCCAGCTCGAGTCCGCCGAGTATGACCTCGGCGTGGCGGCCAACGTCTTCCGCATCCGCCCGGGGCGGCCGGAGCAGATGCGCGTGGCGGAGCTGCGCGAGCAGATTGCCGCGCGCAAGGACGTGGGCCTGGCGACGCGCCAGTTCGAGCTGGCGCTGCACAACCGGTTCTCCTACCCCATGGCGGCGCTGCCCGCGGCGCTGCTGGGCGTGGGGCTGGCGCTGCGCACCAATCGCCGGGGCCACCTGACGGCGGCCATCATCGAGGGCCTGCTCACGGCGGTGGCCATGTGGGGGCTGATGGTGGTGTGCCGCACGCTGGTGCTCACGGAGCGGCTGTCGCCCTTCGTGGCCGCGTGGATGCCCACCTTCCTGCTGGTGCTGGCGGCTGGGGCAGTGTGGCTGCGGCGGGAGGGATTGCTGCAGCTGCCTCGCGGTCGGCTGACGGTGAGGTAGCGTGGCGCCGCTCATGCCCTCCGTGTCCCCACCGACGGTGGACTTGCGCCTCCGCCGCGTGGTGGCCGGAGTGTTCGTGTTCTGGGCGGTGGGCCTCGTGCTGGCCGAAGTCGTGCTCCAGGTGGCGGCGGGCGCGGCGGTGCTGGTGGCGGGCCTGATGGCCGTGCGCGGGCGCCTGCGGCTGGCCCCGGACGTGCGCGCGTACGTGCTGGCCAGCCTGGCTCTGTGCGCGTGGCAGCTCGTGTCGCCCGCGGTGGCGCTGCTGACGGGGGCGGCGTTCCGATGGCCCCGGGGCTCCCGCTATGGCCAGGTGCTGGACACGGTGGCGGGCGCGGCGGCGGCGAGCATCGGCACGGTGGGCGTGCCGTGGCTGCTGCTGGCGGCTGTGGTGGCGGGAGGCTGGCTGCTGGCGGCGGTGCTGGGGCTGTTCCAGAACCGCGTGAAGTGGCCGTGGGAGCCGCCCGCCTTCTTCAAGCTGAGCACGGGGCGCCTGCACGAGAACTTTGGCACGGAGGAGTCCCCGCGCTTCGCGGCGGGCGGCTTCTTCTTCCACCGGCTGCGCTACGCGCACGGGGCGATTGCCGCGCTGGGGCCGGCGCTGGCGGTGCTGGGCGGCTCGGATCTGGCGCGGCGGCGGGCGCTGGCCGGCGTGGTGGTGCTGGGGATGCTGGTGTCCATCTACAACGCCTTCGCGCGGGCGGCGCTGGGCGCGGCGCTGATTGTCAGCGTGGTGGCGCTGCTGCTTCTGGTGCGGGGCAGGGCCCGGCAGGTGGGGATTGCGCTGCTGACGGTGGTGGTGCTGGCGGTGGCGATGTCTCCGGCGTGGCGCGCGCGGCTGGGCAAGGCGCTGGGGAACATCTACGGCGGCGAGCGGCAGCTGGCGATGTCGGTGGGCTGGGAGCTGGTCCGTGAGAACCCGTTGACGGGCGTGGGCTTCGGCAACCACCGGCCCGCGGCCATGGCCACTGCGGACCGGACGGGCATCAACGACTTCCTCGCCACGGACTCGCACAACCTGTGGCTGACGGCGTGGGCGGAGACGGGGCTGGTGGGACTGTTGCTGCTGGCGTGCATGCACGCGCTGCTGGCTCGGGCGCTCATCCGGCGCCACCGCGCGGGCTCGCTGGCGGCCACGGGCGCGCTGCTGTCCTGGGTGGGCTTCCACGTGCTGGCGCTGGTCCACTACCTGCCGTTCCACACCAGTGTGCACCTGTCCTTCGCGCTCGTGTGGGGACTGGGGCTGTGCGAGGGCAGTGGGGTGGTGCGCGAGGATGTGCGGGGCGCGGCGCCAGAGGCGCCCTTCGCGGGCTCCATCGTTGGGAACCTGAAATAGCGGCATAGTCCGGCGCGTGCTTCTTGCCACGCTGTTACACTCGTCTCCTCACCCCAGGAGGCCCCTCATGCGTACGCTGAAGCTGTCCTCGTTCGTCGTGTTCGCGCTGGCCGTCGCTGCTGTCTGGCAGGTGTCGTCGGGAGCCGAAGCCTCGGCTCCGGCATCCGCGGTGGACTACGTGCGCGAGCGCCCCAGTCGCTGTGCCGGGAAGTCGTCCTCGGTCCTCTCCGCGATGAGCACTCCCGAAGAGGGGCGCTCCTCGGCGCAGGGGCCCCGGAAAATCGAGGAGTCGGGGGCGGCACCGGGCATGTGGGGCAAGTGCAGCGACTGTTCGGACTGCCTGTCCTCCAGGGACTGCGAGCACGTCGGCAGCTTCTGCTACGAGTTCTGCCCGTAGCTCACCTGTCCCGGGGAGCTGGAGCTGAAGGCGACTCCAGCACCCGCCGGTACACCGCGAGCGTGCGCCGCGCGCAGTCGTCCCAGGTGAAGCGCGCGGCCCGCTCGCGGCCCAGCTCCATCAGCTCGCTGCGCAGCACCTCATCCCGCAGCACGCGCAGCGTCGTCTCCCGCCACATCGCCGCGTCATCCGGAGGCAGCCTCAGCGCCGCGGCGCCCACGACTTCCGGCAGCGCCGTCGCGTCCGCCACCAGCACCGGGCAGCCCGCCGCCATGGCCTCCAGCGCCGGCAGCCCGAAGCCCTCGTACTTCGACGGCAGCAGCAGCGCCGCCGCCGCGCCGTAGAACAGCGGCATGTCCTCCTCGGACAGCTCCTCCAAATCCAGCACGTTCTCGTGCAGCCCCAGCTCGTGCGCCACCGCGCCCTTGCCGGCCAGCAGCACCACCGGCACCGGCAGCTCCGCGGCGAAGTGCTTCAGCAGCTCCAGGTTCTTGAACCGCTTCGCGTTGCCCACCGCGGCCACGTACCTCGCGGGCAAGGCGTGCCGCTCGCGGAAGGCCTTCGCCTCGCTTGGTGTCGCCGGTTGGAAGCGCGGGTCCACGCCGTTGTGAATCACCTGCAGGCGGTAGGGCGACAGCTGGAGGTACTTCGCCAGCTCGTCGCGTGAGAAGTCGGACACGGTTATCAGCGCCGACGCCCGCTTCGCCCGGGGCCCCACCACCACCCGGTAGTAGAGCGCCTGCGCCGGCGAGTACTGGTCCGCGAGCGCCAGGTGGTTCGCGTCATGCAGCGTGGCCACCAGCCGGCCGCTCCAGAACAGGGGCAGGGAGAAGGAGGTGGCGTGGAACGCGTCCGGCTTCACCCGCGCCAGGTCCGCCGCCAGCGCGGGCTGCTCGAAGGGGGAGAGGAACCCCGCCAGCGAGCGGTGCTGCGGCATGGACGGCGTGAGCGCGCCGAGCCCGGCCGGCAACCCCTCGGGTGCCACCAGCGCGGTGAAGCGCAAATCGGGCGCGAGCGCCGGCATCCGCCGGGCCAGTTCCAGCGCGTACCGGGCGATGCCATGCAGCCGGCCGCGCACCATGCGCAGGTCAAGGAGGACGTGGGCCACGGACCCGGGCGTACCACACGCGCGGCCCTGTTTGGGGGGTGGGCAGGCAGACAGGCCGCCTGTCTTTCGGAACCACGCGTTCCGGGTGCTAGAAGCCCCTTCCGTGAAGGTCGCCCTGGTCCACGATTGGCTCGTCACCCACCGCGGGGGAGAGCGTGTCCTCGACGCGCTCTGCGAAGTGCTCCCGGACGCGGACATCTACACCCTTGTCCACAAGCCCGGCAGCCAGTCCCCGGCGATTGAGTCCCGCCGCATCTTCACCTCCTTCCTCCAGCACATCCCCGGCATCCACGCGCGCTACCGGCACTTCCTCCCGCTGATGCCGCGCGCAATCGAGGCCCTGCGCCTCCAGGGCGACTACGACCTGGTCCTCTCCTCCAGCCACTGCGTCGCCAAGGGACTGCGCACCCCGCCGGGCACCCCGCACCTCAGCTACGTGCACGCGCCCATGCGGTACATGTGGGACCTCTTCGACGACTACTTCGGCCCGGGCCGTGCGCGCCTGCCGGTGCGCGCCGCCGCCCACGCGGTGCGGCCGTGGCTCCAGCGGTGGGACCGCACAACGGCCTCGGGCGTGGACCGCATCGTCGCCAACAGCCACCACATCGCCGGGAAGATTCAGCGCTTCTGGGGGCGCGAGGCCACCGTCGTCCACCCCCCCGTGGCCCTGGAGCGCTTCGCCCGCCAGCCGCTGGAGGGCGGAGGGCAGGGCGGCTACTTCCTGTGGCTCGGCGCCTTCGCTCCCTACAAGCGGCTGGATGTGGCGCTGGAGGCGTTCCGCGAACTGGGCGCCCCGCTGTGGGTGGTGGGCACGGGCCAGGAGGCCTCGCGCCTCATGTCCGGGCCGGTGCCACCGAACCTGCGCTTCCTCGGCAACGTGCCGGATGACGCGCTGCCGGGCCTGTACCGCGACGCCCGCGCGCTCATCTTCACCCCCGAGGAGGACTTCGGCATCACCCCGCTGGAGGCCCAGGCCACCGGCCGCCCCGTCATCGCCTACGGCAGGGGCGGCGTGCTGGAGACGGTGACATCGCGCACCGGCCTCTTCTTCTACGAGCAGACGCCGGCCTCGCTCGCCGCCGCCGTGCGCCAGTTCGAGGCGTGGGAGCCCGGCTTCCGGCCGGAGGACGCCCGCTCGCAGGCCGAGCGCTTCAGCCGCGCCGCCTTCCAGCGGGCCATGCTGGCCGAGGTGGAGGAACTCCTCAGGCTGGGGAAGTCCTCCCCAGTCCGCGCCACGGGGGTGTGACTCCGTTGTCATCCCCCTCTCCGTCTTCCGTGGCCCTCGCCTGTCCGCCACACCTGGCTGTAGGGGAGGGGTCAACGCAACCCATTGGTTTCACGGGTTTTCTCATGCTAGGACACGCGCCCGTCACAGGGTGTTGATCAGGACACGTGCCCGTTTGCATGGGGTGCGAGTCTTGCAGCGGGGGGGGCCGCCCGTTGACCAGGCTACAGGAGTACTGCGGTGTTCAGTCGTCTCCAGCGCTTCTACACGTCCATCAAGGTCTTCGCGGACATGGTGATGCTCGCGGTGGCGTTCGGCCTCGCGTACGCCACGCGCTTCTCCGGCATCGTTCCCGTCACCGAGGGCATTCCCCCCTTGGATGAGACGCTGGTCTCCCTGCTGATGGCGCTCGTCATCTTCCCGGTGACGTTCAAGCAGTCGCGCCTGTACGCCACCAACCGCTCGCGCACCAACACGGGCGAGGTCTTCGAGGTCTTCAAGTCCACCATCACCGCGACGCTCATCCTCGTCGCGGCGATGTACTTCGCCCGTGAGCGCTACTCGCGCCTCACGCTGGTCATCTTCGTCGGCTACGCCTTCACGCTGGTGACGTGCAACCGGCTGGTGTTCCGCTGGGTGCTCAGCGAAATCCGCCGCCGCGGCCACAACCTCAAGTCCATTCTCGTCATTGGCGCAGGGGAGCTGGGCCAGCGCGTGATTGAGACGGTGGAGGGCCACCGCGAGCTGGGCTTCCGGGTGACGGGCGTGCTCACGCTGCGTCCGGAGAAGGTGGGCCAGTACGTGGGTGGCGTGCGCGTCATCGGTCACGTGGACTCGGTGAGCCAGGTGCTGGACGCGCAGCCGGTGGACCAGGTCATCCTCGCGCTGCCCCTGGAGGACCAGGCGCACGTGAAGCGGCTGATGGAGCAGCTCGCGCTGCGCACCGTGGACGTCAGGGTGGTGCCGGACCTGTACCAGTACATCACCCTCTACGGCGGCCTGGAGGAGTTCGGCGGGCTGCCCATCATCCGCCTCCAGGGCGACCCCATGGAGGGCTGGAGCCGGGTGGCCAAGCGGGCCTTCGACATCACCTTCTCGCTGCTGGCCATCCTCGCCACCTCGCCGCTGATGCTGGCCACCATGCTGGCGGTGCGCCTGACGAGCCGCGGGCCCGTGCTCTACCGCCAGGAGCGCATGGGCATGGACGGGCGCACCTTCCCCATCCTCAAGTTCCGCACCATGCGCGTGGACGCGGAGTGCTCGGGGGCGATGATGGCCTCCAAGGAGGACCCGCGCCGCACGCCCATCGGCACCTTCCTGCGCAAGTACTCGCTGGATGAGCTGCCCCAGTTCTTCAACGTGCTGCTGGGCGACATGAGCCTGGTGGGCCCGCGCCCCGAGCGCCCCGTCTTCATCGAGGAGTTCAAGCGGCAGATTCCGCGCTACCACCTGCGGCACAAGGTGAAGGCGGGCATCACCGGCTGGGCGCAGATCAACGGCCTGCGCGGCCAGACGTGCATCCAGAAGCGCATCGAGTACGACCTGTACTACATCGAGAACTGGTCGCTGCTGATGGACCTGAAGATTCTGGTGCGCACGGCGCTGGGCGGCTTCCTGTCGAAGAACGCGTACTGAAGACGGAGGCGCCACGTGAGCGCGCACGAGTGGACGCGGGGCGACTTCGTCATCAGCACGGACCGGGCCCGGGTGGACGTGGAGGCGGTGCATCGCTTCCTCCAGTCCTCGTACTGGGCGGCGGGCATTCCCCTGGAGGTGGTGCGCCGCTCGGTGGAGCACTCGCTGCCCTTCGGCCTGTATCGGCTGAGCACGGGGGAGCAGATGGGCTTCGCGCGTGTCACGACGGACTTCGCCACCTTCGCGTACCTGGCGGACGTGTTCATCGCGGACGCGCTGCGAGGTCAGGGCCTGGGGAAGTGGCTGGTGGAGACCCTGGTCGCCCACCCGGAACTCCAGGGGCTGCGACGGTGGCTGCTGGCCACGAGTGACGCGCACACGCTCTATGCCCAGCACGGCTTCACGCCGCTGAGCGCGCCCGAGCGCTTCATGGAGAAGTGGGACCCCGAGGTCTACCGGCGCGGCTCGCGCTGACACAAGGCGCCCCGCGAGTGCTCGGACACCGCCGGGCCGCGAGCCCGGGCCGCGGCGGGAAGCGCCATGGCCCGGACCCGACGACTCACGCGGTTATTGGATGCTCCACACCACGGTGCCGCTGCACGTGTTGCTGCTGTAGCAGCCGGCGCGAAGCTGCAGCGTGCCGGTGGCCGTCGCCGTGTAGCTCAGGCTGGAGCCCACGCCGCTGCACGCGTCGTCGTTGGACGCCGCCTGCGTGGCGCCGTTGTAGAGGCGCAGGTAGGTGTCCCCGGTGAACGAGGCCCCCGTCACGCCGCACGTGGCCACGGTGATGCGCTGGCCCGCGGTGATGCTGACGTCGCGGTTGGTGGTGTTCTGCTGCGCGCTGTTGGTGTTGCTGCCGCTGAAGGCGAACGAGCCCGTGGTGGGCTGCGGAGGCGGCTGGCCGTCGGTGATTTCCCACACCACCCGGCCACCGCAGCTTCCGCTGGAGTAGCAGCCGGCGCGGACCTCGTAGTCTCCGGCGACGGAGGCGGTGAAGGTGATGCTGGAGCCACGGCCTCCGCAGGCGTCGTCGTTGGAGGCGACCTCGGCGGCGGCGGGGCTGAGCAGGCGCAGCCAGGTGTCACCGGAGAGCTGCGTGCCCGTCAGGCCGCAGGTGGCCACGGTGAGCTTCTGGCCGGCGGTGAGGGCAATCTTCTTGTTGGTGGTGTTCTGCTGCGCGCTGTTGGTGTTGGTGGCGGTGTACTCGAAGGAGTTGGCCGGGGGCGGGGGAGGGGGCGGAGGCGGCTCGCCATTGCCGTTGGGGCTGGGGCAGCCGGCGGTGGGCAGCGCGCACGTGGGCAGGCTGGCGCCCAGGTGGGTGATGACGGACTGGATGGGCACGCCGCGGTTGGGGCAGTTGGCGCAGTGGTGCAGCGCCACCACCAGGTTGTCGCTGTGGCCGATGACGGGCGAGCCCGACGAGCCGCCCTGCGTGTCCGCGAAGTAGCCCACGTCGTTGGGGCCGCCCGTCTGGCACGAGGCCTCCGTCAGGCTGTAGACCTCGGCGAAGCCGGACTGGTCATTGGCGTCGGTGGACGTGACGGCAATCTTCTTGCCCCAGCCCGCCGGGTGCTGCGGGACGAAGATGCGCTCGTTCACCACGGCGCCGGTGGAGCGCAGCTGCAGGTAGCCGTAGGTGTTGGTCGGGTTCTGCGCCAGCTGCACCAGCGCGTAGTCGCGCGGGGCGTCCACCTTCACCAGCGTGGCGCCGGAGATGACGTTGCCCGGGCAGCCGAACCAGCTCGCGCAGCTCGTGGCGCAGGTGGCGCCCTCGGCCAGGAACTCGTAGCTGGTGTTCTGCGCGTCGGACGCGGTGCCGATGCAGTGCTGGTTGGTCATCAGGTGGCCCTGGCTGCCCACGAGCCAGCCCGTGCAGCCGCCGGAGCCGTTGATGAGCAGGCGCGCCACCGGACGGGCGCGGCCGTAGATGGCCGGGTCGCTGGAGGCGTAGCAGGGCGCCCAGGCGGAGTCGTCACCGCCGCACAGCGCCTTGTTCACTCCGGCGAAGCCCATCTCCTGGTTGGTGTAGCCCCGGGCGTACAGGTCGACGGAGTAGCCGTGCCGGTTGAGGATGCCGCGGCGGCCGTCGTGGTCCTTGCTGTGCAGCTCGATGATGGCCGTGTCGCCGGGGATGTGGATGGCCCAGAAGCCGTCCCTCGCGCCCGGGTGGGAGTTGTCATACGTCCACGTGCGGCGGGCGTCCGGCGAGCGCACCACGACGAAGTCGCCTTCCTCCAGCTCCAGGCGCTCGAAGTGAGGCGCGATGTAGGCGGCGCCCGGGTGGTGGATGACGTCGCTGTGTACGGGGCCGCTCTCGGCGCGCACGGCCGTGGTGGCGTACGGGTGCGCCGTCTCGAAGCGCCGGAACACGTCCTCGCCGACCTTGGTGGGCCCCTGCGAGGCGGGCGACGGCTCCGCCTTGCACACGGGCGCCGAGGCCAGCGCGGCTGGCGCCGCCAGCGAAAGCGCGGCGACGAGACATGCGAGCTGGATTCGTTTCATCGGTTCTCCTGTGGAAATGGGGGACTTCGCAGCCATGGGCTGCACTCCCAGTTATACCGGGCATACCCGACATTCCGTGGTTAGCCGTTGTTTATCGTGTTGCAAGAAGGGCCCGCCTCGGGCGGCTCTCCCGTCTCAGGCGGACGGGGCGCGGGTAGGGTGGGGCGGAGGTGTGCGTGCCTACCTGAGGCGTCGCGAAGGCTGGAGCAGGACAGGCAGGCGTGCGCCGCTGGTTTCACGCGGAGCGGTTGTTTCCGTCCTGCGCCGTGGCCTCGGAGTACGGGAGCAAGGAAAGAAGCGAGCGGCAAGGCGGGGCACGGGGCTCCCGGACGCGAAGCCGTCTAGACTGCGGGAAGCATGGCCGAAAAGCTTGGAGCGATCCTGGTCCGCAAGGGCCTCATCACGCAGGCGCAGCTCGACGAGGCCCTCAAGGCCCAGCTCATCTACGGTGGGCGGCTGGGCACCAACCTCGTCGAGCTGGACATCCTCGACATCGACACGCTGGCCATGGCGTTGGGGGAGCAGTCGCGCTACCCCGTCGCCCAGGACGCGGACTTCGACGCGGTGACGGATGCGACGCTGGCGTTGCTGCCGGCCGCGCTGGCGGAGAAACACCTCGCCTTCCCCCTGGGCCAGGAGGGCCGGCGGCTCAAGGTGGCGATGGTGAACCCGCTGGAGCTCCGGGACACGGATGCGCTCGGCTTCGCCACCGGCCTGCGCATCGTCCCGTATGTCGCGCCCGAGCTGCGGCTGTTCCGGTACCAGGCGAAGCGCTACGGCCTCAAGAAGGAGTCACGGTTCGTCCAGCTGTCCGCGGCGAAGCGCCAGCCGAAGGCCGCGGGCACCGCGGGGGCAGCGAGCGCACCGGCGGCGGCCACCGTGGCACTGCCCCCAGCGCCCGTGCGTCCCGACCCGGGTGCGGAGGGAATGTTCGGCGGGCTGGCCCCGGGCCAGTACCTGAGCGACGACTCGGATGTGGAAGAGGTCGACTCGGGCACGGCGCAGCCTGTGAGCTCCGCGCCGCCTCCCGCGCCGCCTCGGCTCGTTGCGCAGGACCCGACGCGAAGCGCGCAGGAAGCCGGGAGCGTGCGCTCCGGCCCGCCGCCCCGGCTTACTCCGGCGGAGCTGCCACGTGTGGCCGTGCCGCCCCGGCTCGCGCCGGAGCTCGAGCAGGTGGAGGAGCTCGACGTCCTGGATGAGGAGGATGTGGAGGAGGGCGAGGTCCTGGAGGAGATGCCCGTGGTCGCGGGCGTCGATTCCGGACCGCCGATGCTGGAGGCCGTGGGCGCCGTGAGCGCGCCTTCACCGGAGCCCCTGCACGCAGCGCAGGGCTCGCGTCCCGCGTCGCCGCCCCGGCTCACCCCGAGGGAGGTGCCGCGCGTGGCGGTGCCTCCGCAGCTCGCGCAGCCCGAGGGGGCTCGGGCCATGCCTCCGCAGCTCGCGCCGGAGCCTCAGGCCGCGCCGCCCCGGCTCTCCGCGTCGGTAGCGCAGCCTTCCGCCGAGGTGCCCGTTCCCGCGGGGAGCCCTCAGCCTCCTGGCCTGGTGGCACGTCAGGCTGGAGCACCGGGCGCGATGCCGCCGCAGCCTCCGGGGATGAATCGTGTCCCTCCGGCTCCGGGCCTGTCCGCGAGTCCGATGCCTCCGCACGCGGCTCGGCCCATGCCTCCGCCGGGTGGGCCCGTGGGGACGGATGGGCAGGTGGGGCCTCCGGCTTCCATGCCGCCGGGGATGGTGGCGAAACCCGCCTCGGGTGGACGGCCTCCGTCGGTGACGGGATTGCCGGCGGTGCCCGGGCCTCAGGGACCTGTTCCTCCGGGGATGGCACGTCCGCCTTCGCCGCCTCCGGGGCCTGCGCAACAGCAGCCCATGCCTCCGCAGGGCGCGGCGCCGCGTCCTCCTGGAGCGCCCCAGCCTCCGATGATGGCGAGGCCCACGCCCCCGCCAGGGATGGCGGCGCCGCAGCCTCCAGGGATGGCGCCCAGGGGCATGGCGCCGGGCGGAGCGATGCCCGCGCAGGGTGCGGGGCCCGTTCCTCCGCAGCCTCATCCGAACATGCCCATGGGGCCACCGCCTGGGGCGATGCCTGCGCAGGGCGCGGGGCCTGTGCCTCCGCAGTCCGGGGCGCATCCCTTCGTGGCGCCTCCACCCGGTGCGCGGCCTCCGCAGGGCGCGGGACCCATGGGGCCTCCACCCGCGAACATGCCCATGCCGCCTCCTCCGGGGATGGTGGCACAGGGCGCCCGTCCCCCCTCGATGCCGGGTGCGCCGATGCCGCCGGGGATGCCCGCGCAGGCGAGGCCCCCGCCGCCAGGGATGATGCCCGGCGCGCCCATGCCTCCGGGCGGCCCCATGGGCGCGCACCCGGGAATGCCTCCGCGACAGGGGCCGCCTCCAGGCGCTCCGATTCCTCCCGCGACTGCCCGTGGCCCGGGCATGCCTCCGGGGATGCAGGGGCCGGGCCTGCCGATGGCCGGTCCGCCCATGCCGGGCCGTCCTCCTCAGCCGCCTCCCAACATGGGAGCGCCGCAGCAGGGAGGGATGGCTCCTCCCGCGCCGCCTCGGCAGGGAGAGGCTCCGCAGAATCGCATGGCGGGTCCTCCGGGCCTGCCCGTGTCGACGCACCCGGGGATGTCTCAGGTCCCGCCAGGGATGTCGCCCGCGGCGCCTCGGAATGCGGGGCCTGCTCCGGTTCCGCCATCGGCTCCGGCTGCGAACCCGAGGGCTTCCGCTCCGGAGACGCAGGAGCCGTCTGGCGCGCACTTCGCCGACTCCGTTCCTCCCCATGTTCCCGAGGCCGTCGCGACGCCCGCAAGTTCCACGGGTGACGAGGCTTCGGACCTGTCGGGAGCTACGCGCGCGGAGGTGCCTGCCTCGACGGAGGAGGAGGTTGCTCCGGAGCAGCTGCTCACGACCGAGCCCCTCCTCGACGAGTCCGGCGCGGTTGCCATGGCGGGTGTCGGAAGCTCGGACGCCGCGCTCGGGGCGTCCGAGGTCGCGGCCCAGGCTGAGGAGGAAGCATCGGCCCATCCGGCCACGGAGCCGTCGTCGGTGAGCAGCACGCTGACGGCATCCGCCGACGTTGTGCCCGCGACGACTCGGATGTCGATGGTCGGCGCGGAAGTAGCGTCACCGTCGGCCGCCGTCGAGGTGACCACGGCGTACGGCATCGCCCTGTCCGCGGAGGACCTCACTGACGAGGTCGAGGAGCTGCTCGACGTCGCGAGTCTGCCCGTGTCGCCCGACGTGCATGCCGAGTCGAGCACTCCGGTCGAGGCCGGGGCTCCAGCCGTCGCGCCAGTCCCGGATGCAGCCGGACTCACTGCGGCCCAGGTCGCAGTCTCACCGTCGCTCGACATGAACCTCGAGGCTGACGGCCCGGTGTCCGTCCCCGACGCGGCCACACCGCCCGATGCGGTTACGCACGCGGGGATGGAGCAGGGTGAAGCGCGCGCCGGCTCTCGCGACACAGCGGAGGAGGGGCCTGCCTTCACGGACACTGTGCCCGCGCCGCCTTCGGTCGACGCTGCTCCGACTCTGGTCGGCATGGACGCGGAGGCCGCGAAGCCCGAACCGACTCCGGCCCACGACTCCGAGCCTGCCGCCACGGTCCACGCCCACGCGGAGACCGAGCCGACTGCGGCGGAACTGCTCCCGGTCGATGCTGCCGTCGCGCACGCCGTCTCGGCTCACGCTGACGTGGAGCCTGTGGCCCCCGGGACGAGTACTGCGACCCACGAGGCTCCTGCCGCGGCTGAAGGTGCGGCCACGACGCGCTCCCACGCGGAGCCCGATGCGCTCGGTTCGAGCGTCGCGTCTCCTGCCTCCGCCTCTGCCGAACCCGCCGCCACGACCCACGCCCACGTGGAGCCTGTAGCCCCTGGTACGAGCACCGAGCAGCACGCGGACTCTCGTGCCGCCGAGCCCGTCGCCACGGCCCACGCAGTCCACGCTCCTGCCGTCTCGGCCGGCGCCGACACTGGGCCCGGCGTCACGGCCCATTCGGGCACCGAGCACGGCGTCCCGGCCCATTCGGACACCGAGCCCGGTGTCCTGGCCCGTGCGGACACCGAGCCCACCAATACGGCCCACGCGCCTGCCGTCCCGGCCAGTGCCGATGCTGAGCCCGCTGTCACTGCCCGCGCCGACACCTCGCCCGACATCACGGCCAGCACCGACATCGAGCCCGCTGCGGCCCGCGCTGACATCGCGCCTGGCGTCACGGCCCGCGCTGACACTGAGGACGCCGCTGCGGCCCGCGCTGACACCTCGCCCGATGTCACGGCCCGCGCTGACACTGAGGACGCCGCTGCGGCCCGCGCTGACACGGAGCCCGCCAACACGGCTCATGCAGCCCCCGAGCCCGTCGTCGCGGCTGGTGCGGATGCAGAGCCCGCCGCCACCGAGCCCGTCGCCACGCCCCGTGCCGACACCGAGCCCGCCGTAGCGGCCAGCGCCGACACAGCGCCCGTCGCCACGCCCCGTGCCGACACCGAGCCTGCCGTCACGCCCCGCGCCGATACCGAACTCGCCGCGCCGGCCCACGCATCCCCCGGGCCCGTCATCACGGCCAACGACAACGCCGAGCCCGAGGCTCCGGCCAGCCCGATGTCGGCCAGCACTGTTTCCGAGGCACCCGCCGACTCCTCCACTCCGGAAGTCGCGCCCGCGCGGGTGCAGCCCGCTCCGCGAGCCCCCATCGAGCTCGACGACGTTCCGGCCTCGTCCGGTGAGACGATGGAGCTCGCGTCGACGTGGGAGTTCGTGGGCTGGCAGGGCGGCGAGGGCAATGGAACCATCGGCCACACGCCCGAGACGACCTGGGCGGACCGCGCCGTGGACCTCGACGGCCCGGCCATCTCCGCCGTGCCGGAGGCGCCTCCGGCGACCGAGCTCCCACTGGCCTCGGCCTGGGACTTCATCCAGCAGCCCTGGCAGCCCCCGGCGGGCGAGCCCTCCGAGGTGCTCACCTCCCTCCTGGCCGCGGCCAGCGCCTCCACCGAGACCTCGTCGTCGGGGCCCGCGGTCACCGCGGAGCAGGTGCTCGCGGCGCTGGACGGCGTGGGGACGCAGGGCACGCTCGGCAAGGTGCTGCTCGCGTACTGCGCGGGGCGCTTCCGACGAGCCTTCCTCCTCGGCGAGAGCTTCGGCCTCGCGCGGGTGGGGCACGCCTGGGGCCCCGGTAGCGACAGCCCCGCCGTCTCCGCCCTCAAGGTGGATCTGGAAGCCCCGTCGCTGCTCACCGCCGCGATGGCCGGCACCGGCCCGAGCCTCTTCAACAGCCCGGGTTGCGCCCAGGACGAGGCCATCTTCTCCGCGCTCGGTGAAGCCTCCTCGCGATTGCTGGTCGTCGCGCTTCGGAGCCGGGGCCGTCCTGTCGCCTTCGTCGTGGCGGACCCTGGTGCGGAGCCCGTCGACACCTCACTCCTCGACGACTTCACCCGAGTCATCGACAAGGCGTCGGAGGCCTACGACCGACTCCCCACGCACCGGGGCGCCTGACCGATTCTCCTCGAGCCGAAGCCGGCCCCCTCGATGACGAGCGCGGAAGGAACCGTCATTCCGCTCTCGTCCGTCGACTGGCGCTCACCCTCCCGAGGCCAGGTCGACGCGGAAGGAACCGTCATTCCGCGCCTTCCGTCGGTGGCGGGAACCGGTGACGCGAGGGGAGGGGAGAAACGCGGAAGGGCCCCGGAGCGATGTGCTCCGGAGCCCTCCTCACTTCATGCGCGGTGCGCGAGGCTCAGCTGCAGCCGCTGGTGGCGCCGCAGTTGCTGCACTTGTAGCAGGCGCCGCTGCGCACCATGATCGCACCGCAGGTGTGGCACGGCGGAGCGTCCGCCTGGTTGAGCCACGTGGCGCGCAGCCCCGACACCTGCGGCGGCGGAGCCACCACCTCGGCGGGCAGGGCCTGCTGCGCGGGGGCCACCGCTGGCGAGGCCAGCACCGCGTCCTCCGTCTCGTCCTCCTTCGGCAGGAACTTCAGCTCCAGCCACCGGAAGATGTAGTCCGTAATCGACTTGGCGATGGGGATGGCCGGGTTGCCCGTGAAGCCGCTCGGCTCGAAGCGGGTGTGGCTGAGCTTGTCCACCAGCACCTTCATCGGCACGCCGTACTGGAGCGCCAGGGACACGCTGGTGGCGAAGCTGTCCATCAGCCCGCTCACCACCGAGCCCTCCTTCGCCATGACGATGAACAGCTCGCCCGGCGTCCCGTCCTCGTACATGCCCACCGTCAGGTAGCCCTCGTGGCCACCGATGGAGAACTTGTGCGTGATCGACCGGCGCTCGTCCGGCAGGCGCCGCCGCACCGCGCGGGGCTCCGGCTTCACGGCCGGCTGCTGCGCCACGGGCTCGGCCACCTTCGCCTTCGTCTCCTTCACCGCGTCCTTCGACGTGTTGAGCGGCTGCGTCCGCTTGCACCCGTCGCGGTACACGGCAATCGCCTTGAGGCCGCGCTTCCACGCCTCCAGGTACGCCTTCTCGATGTCCTCCACCGTGGCGTTGGACGGCATGTTCACCGTCTTGGAGATGGCGCCCGAGAGGAACGGCTGGCATGCCTCCATCATCTGGATGTGCCCCATCCAGCCGATGCTGCGCTGGCCGCGCGCGGGCTTGAAGGCGCAGTCGAACACCGGCAGGTGCTCGGGCTTCAGGTGCGGGGCGCCCTCAATCGTCTCCTGCTTGTCCAGGTAGCTGATGATGTCCTGCGCCTGCGTCTGGGGGTAGCCCATCTTCTCCAGCGCCAGCGGCACCGTCTGGTTGACGATCTTCAGCATGCCGCCGCCCACCAGCTTCTTGTACTTGATGAGCGCGATGTCCGGCTCGATGCCGGTGGTGTCGCAGTCCATCATGAAGCCGATGGTCCCCGTGGGGGCCAGCACCGTCACCTGGCTGTTGCGGAAGCCGTGCTCCTCACCGAGCGCCAGCGCCGCGTCCCAGGACTCCTTCTGCGCCGCGTACAGCTCCTCGCTCACGCCCTCCGGAGCGATGTTGTACGCCGCCTTGCGGTGCTTGCGGATGACGCCCAGCATGGGCTCCGCGTTCTTCGCGTAGCCCGCGAACGCGCCCTGCTTCTCCGCCATGCGCGCGCTCATCGCGTACGCCTCGCCGCACATCAGCGACGTAATCGCCCCCGCGTAGTTGCGGCCGGCGGGCGAGTCATACGGCAGGCCCGTGGCCATCAGCAGCGCGCCCAGGTTCGCGTAGCCCAGGCCCAGCGGACGGAAGTCGTGGCTGTTCTTCTCGATTCGCTCGGTGGGGTAGCGCGAGTAGCCGACGATGATTTCCTGCGCCATCAGCATGATGTCGACGGCGTGCTTGAAGGCCGTGACGTCGAACTCGCCGTCGATGGTGCGGAAGTGCATCAGGTTCAGCGACGACAGGTTGCAGGCCGAGTCGTCCAGGAACATGTACTCCGAGCACGGGTTGGACGCGTTGATGCGCGCCGTGCCCGAGCACGTGTGCCAGCCGTTCACCGTGCTGTCGAACTGCATGCCCGGGTCGCCGCTCAGGTGCGCGGCCTCCGCGATTTCGCGGAACAAGTCCCGAGCCCGGTGGGTGTCCATGGGCCGGCCGTCGCGGACGCTCTTCGTCGTCCACGCGCCGTCGTTGACCACGGCCTTCATGAAGTCGTCGGTGACGCGCACCGAGTTGTTCGAGTTCTGGAAGAACACCGACGAGTACGCCTCGCCGTTGAACGACGGGTCATACCCCGCGTCGATGAGCGCCCAGGCCTTCTTCTCCTCGGCGGACTTGCAGCGGATGAACTCGAGGATGTCCGGGTGGTCCGCGTTGAGGATGACCATCTTCGCGGCGCGGCGCGTCTTGCCGCCGCTCTTGATGACACCGGCGAAGGCGTCGAAGCCCTTCATGAAGGACACCGGGCCGGACGCGGTGCCGCCGCCCGCCAGCAGCTCCTTGCTGCCGCGGATGGAGGACAGGTTGCTGCCCGTGCCGCTGCCGTACTTGAAGAGCATGCCCTCCGTGCGGGCCAGCGTGAGGATGGAGTCCATCGAGTCCTCCACGCTGTTGATGAAGCACGCGGAGCACTGCGGCTGCGCCTCCACGCCCACGTTGAACCAGACGGGCGAGTTGAACGACGCCTTCTGCCGCAGCAGCAGGTGCGTCAGCTCCGCGTGGAACGACTCGCGGTCCGTCTCCGTGGCGAAGTAGCCGCCCTGCACGCCCCACTGGGTGAGGGTGTCCACCACGCGCGCCACCAGCTTGCGCACGCTCGTCTCGCGCTCCGGCGTGCCCGGCGTGCCCCGGAAGTACTTCGACGCCACGACGTTCGTCGCCAGCATCGACCAGGACTTCGGCACCTCGATGTTCTTCTGCTCGAAGACGGCCTTGCCGTCCTCTCCGGTGATGCTGGCGCTGCGGTACTCCCAGGCCAGCTCATCCGCGGGGTCCACCCCCGGAGTGGTGAAGAAGCGCTCCACGGTCAATCCCGTAGCCGCCGCGCGCCCCTTTCGCCCGTTGCGTCGCTCCTTCCCGTTCACTGACGGCTTCGGGCTCAGCTCCTTGTCCATCTCGCCACCTCCGCGGGGTTCACTGAGTGTCAGAATGCAAAATTTTGCAAAACGCCAAGGCCGCGAGATCCCTCAGGATCTGGAGATCGCCCGCGAACAGCTGCGGGGGGACTCCAGCCGGGACTCGGGAAGCGTTTCGAGGGGCGCAACCGCGCCGGAAGCTGTCTTGGAGAGTGCCCGCCTGCCTGCCGGGCGAGCGGATAGATACGATCTCCGTGGCAACTCCGTCAAGAAACCGCATCCACCATGTATAGTGCTAGGCATTGTCACACCCACTATCAATGGTGTCTTGGTCTTGAAGATGACGGGTGCTACGGCTGGCTGCATGCTTGTAGCGGCACGCGGCGGGGACCGACGATCTAGAGCCAGTCCGTGGCGGTAGCAACAGATGCTTTGCAGTGCCAGAGGCCATATGGCGAGTCATGTATGGTCACTCCCGGGCAAGCAGCCGTGATCACTGGAAGACGTTTGCTGGGAGTCTGTGCACGGATCCTACGGGAGACCAGTGGCCCGGCCAGAAAGCGGAGCCCGGGTCCGCTGCCGGGCGGTCCGGTGGTGAACGCGGGCGTCGATTTCACGTGTCCGTCGCGTTAGGAGGCGGACATGCCTCCTCCGTTCAAGCGCCACGTCTTCGTCTGCACCAACCGCCGCCCGGAAGGGAACCCCAAGGGGTGCTGCGCCAGCAAGGGCGCGGAGGAGGTGCGCGCCGCCTTCAAGGACGAGCTCGACAAGCGCGGGCTCAAGGGTGGCATGCGCGCCAACGCCGCCGGGTGCCTGGACACGTGCGCCTTCGGCGTCTCCGTCGTCGTCTACCCGGAGGGCACCTGGTACGGCGGCGTGAAGGTGGAGGACGTGCCGGAGATCGTGGAGCAGCACCTCATCAACGGCCGCCCCGTGGAGCGGCTGATGATGCCCTTCACCCGCAAGGAGAAGTCGGAGGGCTGACGCCCCGGGCGCGCCAGACGCCGCGCTTCACGGGATTAACCCGAAATAATCGGTGCGTGACTCCTTCTGCGTGAACCCGCAGAGAGGCCGCGCGGAGACGGACAGGTGCAGGGCCCCGGGACACGCTCGTCCCGGGCCGCTGTCCTGCTGTCCTCCATCGCGGCGAGGAGCACACGCATGCGTCGCAGCAGGTGGGCCTGGGGCCTTGTCGCCACCGCTTTGTCCGTTGCTGGTTGCAGTCCGGAAGCCTCCGCGCCCGAGTCTGGTGAGGAGTCGCAGCTCACGGCGTCGCTCGCCGCGGCCTGGTCCGTCGGCGTCTACTACCCGGTGGGCACGCAGGTGACCTACGGCGGGCGCCTCTATGAGTGCCGTCAGGCCCACACCTCGCAGGCGGACTGGACGCCCGTGGCGGTGGCCGCGCTGTGGCTGGACCTGGGCGCCTCCGGTGGCGGCACCGACGCGGGCACGGGCAACCCGGACGCGGGAAGCGGGAGCGACGCGGGCACGGGCGGCGACGTCATCGCGCCCACCGCGAACCTCACGGCGAGCGCCACGCGCTTCACCGCCGCCGGCACGCTGAACCTCAACGCCACCGCCACGGACAACGTGGGCGTGACGAAGGTGGAGATTCTGGAGAACGGCGCGGTGGTGGCCACGAGCGGGCAGTACAGCCGCTCCTTCTCGAGCTGGAACCAGAACGGCTCGTACGTCTACGCGGTGCGCGCCTACGACGCCGCGGGGAACGTGGGCACGAAGACGGTGACAGTCGCGGTGGAGCTGCCCGGTCAGCCTCCGGGCGGCGGCAAGCGCATCATCGGGTACTTCACCGCGTGGGGCATCTACGGCCGCAACTACCACGTGTCGAACGTGCCGGCCGCGAAGCTCACGCACATCAACTACGCCTTCTCCAACGTCTCCGCGGATGGGAAGTGCATCCTCGGGGACTCGTACGCGGACATCGACAAGGGCGGTGGCTACCCCGGCGAGTGGGACCCCGGGCAGCTTCGCGGCAACTTCCGCGCCTTCAAGGAGCTGAAGCGGACGAACCCGCAGCTCAAGCTGCTCATCTCCGTGGGCGGCTGGTCCTGGTCCACGCACTTTTCGCGCGTGGCGGCCACCACGGCCACCCGCTCGGCGTTCGTGAAGTCCTGCGTGGACCTCTACATCCGGGGGCAGTTCCCCGGCGTCGACCCGGTCCACGGCACGGGCGTGTTCGACGGCATCGACATCGACTGGGAGTACCCCGTCGGCGGCGGCCTGCCGGGCAACTCCAACAGCCCCGCGGACAAGCAGAACTACACGCTGCTGATGCAGGAGTTCCGCAGCCAGCTCAACGCCGTCACCGCGCAGACGGGCAAGGCGTACCTGCTCACCATCGCCTCGGGCGCGTCGCCGGACCTGCTCGCCAACAAGCAGGAGACGAAGAAGCTGTCTGACGTGCTCGATTGGATCAACGTGATGAGCTACGACTACCACGGTGCCTTCGAGAGCACCGTGAACTTCCACTCGTCGCTGAACCGCGTCACCGGAGACCCCGGAGCCGCTGACGGGTTCTACAGCGACGGGACGGTGGCGAAGATGCTGGAGCTGGGCGTGCCCGCGTCCAAGATTGTCCTCGGCGTGCCGTTCTACGGCCGTGGGTGGGGCAGCGTGCCCAACGTGAACAACGGCCTCTTCCAGAGCGGCGTCCCCACGAAGGGCACGTGGGATGACGGCTCCTCGGGGCTGACGGGCGTGTTCGACTACAAGGACATCAAGGTCAACTACGAGCGCGCGGGCTCCGGGTACACGAAGTTCTTCCACCCGGAGAGCAAGCAGGCCTACGTGTACAGCCCCTCGTCGCGGGTGTGGATTGCGTATGACGACGCGCAGAGCATGGGCGCCAAGTCGGACTACATCCTGAGCAAGGGCCTGGGCGGCGCGATGTTCTGGGAGCTGAGCGGCGACGACGGCACCCTGGTCGACGCGCTCTACCAGAAGCTGCACTGAGAGCGGCGCATTCCCGTATCACCAGACGCACGTGGGTCCGTGAAGGCAGACACGCACGGACCCATGCGGTGGCGCTCGCACCGCGCGGAGCTTCTGTCCTCGCGGTGCAGGCGCTAGGGTTCATCGCATGTCCTTGGCGGCGGCCGTCGTGTCACGGCGCATGCTCGCGAGCGTGCTGCTGGTACTGCTCGCGGGCGCCGCGAGGGCCTCCGCGCCGTGGCGGACCGTGGCCCGCGTCGCCACCGCCGAGGACGCGGCCCTCCTGGAGCGCGTGCGCGGGCAGAGCAGTGATTTGCCCGTGCTGCTGGTGGCGGAGTCGGGGGCTCCGCTCGATGGCGCACCTGCTTCACGCTGGCGCGCGGCGGAGCAACTCGCGAAGCGCCACGAGGCCCGCGCCGTCCTCTGGTTCCTTCGTGAGGGGCCTGACGTGCGCGTCCAGGTCGCCGAGCCCGCGAGCAGGCACCTCTTCGTTCGCTCCGCCCGGTTGGATGGAAGGCCCGGCTCGCTGGAGTGGTCCGCTGGCGCCGAGGCCCTGGCGCTCGCCGTCCGCTCCGCGCTGCGGGCGGTGGATGCGGGCCAGCCTCTCGGCGAGGTGGTGGAGACGTCCGGGGGCTCTGCTCCGGCAGGTGCCGTGGAAGCGGGCAGGCCCCTGCCACCGCACACCGCCGAGGCCCCGGTGAAAGACGTGGACGGGGGGATGAACTCGTCCTCTGTGTCCGCGCCCGCCCCCGAGCGGATCTCGGAAGCCTCGTCTCCGGCCGCGTCTTCAGGAGACCGCTGGATGCTGGCTGTGGGCGCGCAAGCGGCGCTCGACGGGTACACCCAGGGGGGCCACCAGGGCTTGCTGCTCGGGGCCGGGTGGGAGGGCCGCTCACTGCGGCTGGGGCTCCAGTTCCTCGCGGGGCGGCCGGCCCGGCTGCGGGATGAGTACACCCGCGTGTCGCTGGGCCAGTACGCCGCCACGCTGTGGGCGGACCTGCTCCTCGTGTCCACCGGACCCCTGGAGTGCTCCGCCGGGCTCGGAGTCGGGGCGGTGGCCTTCTCCCGCGGCACGGAGGCGCTCACGCCAGAAGTCGAGGCCGAGCCTTCGAGTTCCATGCTCGCGCTGCTCCTGGGGCCACGACTCTCCGCCCGCTGGAGCCCCGCCACCCGGTTCGCCCTCGAGGCGAGCCTCTCCGCCGAGCTGCTCCTGGGACGGCCGGCGCTGGGATACGCAATCGATGGGAACTTCGTGCCTCGCGGTGATGGATGGGCCGTCCGCCCCCGGCTGGGGTTGGCGATGGTGTTTTTTCTGTGAGCCCGATGACCCGATTTCGACCCCGGTGCTCTCCATGTCGGAAATGAGGAGCTCGGGCTCACATGTCACCGTTGCCCCCCGCGAGGCAGAGGACCCCCGCATCCAGGCGGCCATCCAGGGCCGGCGCGAGGCGACCGAGTCCCTGTTGATGGAGTTGCTGCCCCGCGTGCGCAACCTGGTGCGCTATCTGGTGCGGGGTGACGCGGACGTGGACGACATCGCCCAGGAAGGGCTCATCGCCTTGATGCGAGGGCTTCCTGGCTATCGGAGCGAGGGCCGGTTCAACGCGTGGGCGGACCGCGTGGTGGTGCGTGCGACGTTCGCCTGGCTGAAGCGAGCGAGAGGCCGCGAGGCCCGGCACGCTGATGGGCCGATGGAGCTGGTCGCGGTGCCGTCCGAGGACGCCCAGCCGGACGAGTATGTCCACCGGCGCCACATGGTGACGCTGCTGGACAAGCTGTCGACGGAGCAGCGACATGCGCTGGTGCTGCACCATGTGCTGGAGCTGAGCGTGCCGGAGATCTCCACGGAGCTTGGCATTCCGTTCGAGACCGTGCGCAGCCGGCTCCGACTGGGGCGCGCGGCGCTTCGTGCGCTGGCCGCCGCGGGGGAGGGGGAGGGATGAGTCGGTCGAGAGAAGAGGGGGATGAGTCGGTGGATGACCTGTTCGCGCCGCTCGATGGCGAGGCGGGGCCGGCGCGTCGCATCTCCCGGCAGAAGTCGGCCGCGCTGGTGCTGGCCGCGCTGGAGGCGGGGACTCCCGAGACGCCGCCCCGGCCGCGTGTGGGGGGAAAGCTGCCCCCGGTGTGGTTGATGGCGGGCGCGGTCCTGTTCGCTGGCGCCGCGGCGGCGACCGCCTGGAGCCTCGCGCGTCCTGCGAGTACCGAAGAGCCCCAGGTGACGACGTCCATTCCTGAGACGCCACGGGCCGAGCGCGACAGTGCGCCGGGGGTTGGCTCCGAGCCGACCGAGGACTCCGCACGGCCCGTGGAGGCCGAGCCACCCGTCCCCGCGCAGGCCGTGGGCTCCGCGCCGCCTGCCTCCGCTCCGCCGCGTGTCGCGAGGCCACCGGCTCCGGCTCCCTCGGAGGCCTCGCCGCGCGACGACGCCGCGCCTGTCGTCCGCCAACCCCGGCCGGAGGCACCCGCGCGGATTCCTCCCGACGCCGAGCCGGAGGACCTGTTGCGGAAGGCCAATGAGCTCCGGGCCGTGGGCCGGTGGAAGGAGGCGGAGGCGCTCTACCTGCACGTCATCCGCGCGCAGCCCTCGTCCCTGGCGTCGTATGTCGCGCGGGTCGCCTCGGGTTCGCTCCGGCTGGAGCACCTGGGGAATGCGCGCGGTGCGCTCCGCCAGTTCCAGGAGGCACTGCGCATCCAGCCACATGGAGTGCTCGGTCAGGAGGCCCGCCACGGCATCGCGGAGGCCTGGCGCGCGCTCGGTGACAGGGAGGCCGAGGCGCGGGCGCTGGAGGAGTTTCTCGCCATCCACCCCGACTCGCCGCTCGGCACCACGGCGAGGACCCGGCTGGGGGAACTCTCCGGCCCATGACACGGCAGCGTGGCGGCGTTGCTCGCACGTCATCCCGACTCGCCGCCTGGCGCCAGGGTGAGGCTCCGGCTGGGGGAGCTCTCCGGCCCATGAGGCCTGGGACGCGACACTGGGGGCCCTGGCTGCTGCTGGCGGGAGTCCTCACCACCGGCTGTACCCGCGGCGACCTCGTGGCCACGCTTCACTCGCGGGATGCGGGCTCGTCGGACGCGGGGGAGGACGTGCCGCCGGTGGACGGGGGCCTGGCCGACAGCGGACTTCCTCCCGATGACTGGACCGCGTACTGCGCCGGGCAGGGACCGCTCATCGTCCTGGGTGACGCCGACGGAGGGACACGCACGTGCAGCGGACGCCTCGCCGAGCAGACCTTCCGTCAGGCGCTGTGTACCTGCGAAGGGCTCGCGCTCAGTGCCGCCATGGAGACCGATGCCTTCCGTGGCTCGCAGGGGCCGTACTCGCCGGGAGGGCAGGGCGGTGACGTCGGGGTGAATGGCGGCCTCTCCGTCAATGACTCGGTCTCCGTGGGAGGCACGCTGCGCGTGGGTGGTGCCGGCGGCATCCAGGTCGGACGGACGCTCGAGGTGGCCGGAGGGCTCGCCAGCAGCGGGCCGCTCACCGGGAGCAGCGGCTCCTCATCCGTCATGGGGGATGCCCGTGTGCGCGGTGACGTGTCACTCGCCTCCCTCACCGTCGGCGGCATCCTCACCGTGCCACCGGAGTTCACCCCAGGCCCCGCGCAGGCAGCGGAGGTGCGCCGCGAGCCCGTGGACGCCGTCACTCCCTGTGCCTGTGAGGCCGCGTCCCAGGTCGACGTCGCCGCGCTCATCGACCACCACGCTCGGGACAACGACAACGCGGCCATCGGCCTCGACGCGGCGGCGCTGGAAGACCTCCCCGGCGAGCGCACGCTGGAGCTGCCATGCGGGCGCTTCCTCCTCAGCCGCATCACCGGAGTCGGCCCGGCCACGCTCACCATTCGCGCCCGTACCGCGCTCTTCATCCAGGACGGAGCCGACCTGGATGAGGGCCTCACGGTGGACGTCCAGCCTCCGGGTGAGCTGGACCTGTTCATCGGCGGCCGTGTCTCGGTGGCGGGGCCGCTCGTGCTGGGCTCCACGTCCATGCCCTCGCGAGTCCGCGTGTACTTGACGCGTTCGAGCGTGCTCTCCGTCTCCGCTGGCAGCACGCTCGCCGGCAACCTCTACGCTCCGGGTGCGCAGCTGAGCCTGAGCGGCAACGCGGACGTGTTCGGCTCTGTCTTCGTCCGGCACCTCGAGGCCGCCGCGCCCCTTCGGCTTCACTACGACGCCGACGTGCTCGACGCGGGCGCCGGGTGCCCGGGGGAATGACGCCCGCTCCCGGTGGCGAGGGCTCGAAGCCCACCGCCACCGGAGGAGGGCTCACGACTCAGGGAATGAGCTCCCACGCGTCCTGCCAGTGACTGCCGGAGCTCGGCGCATAGTGGGACGCCGCGCCCTTGCACCAACCCGAGTAGGGGAAGGGCTTGCACCGGTAGAGCCGCCCATCCGTGCCCTCCACCACCGTCCCCGCCACGTAGCCGGACAGCCCGTCGGGGTAC
The DNA here is from genome assembly GCF_010894435.1 of Pyxidicoccus trucidator. NCBI lineage: Bacteria > Pseudomonadati > Myxococcota > Myxococcia > Myxococcales > Myxococcaceae > Pyxidicoccus > Pyxidicoccus trucidator. The sequence continues at coordinate 260,874 of NZ_JAAIXZ010000010.1, forward strand.
TTCAGCGCGCCCGTGCCTCCGTCACCACCTCCGGGCGGCGGCTTCACGAGGTCGACCTGGAAGGAGTAGCTCGTCTCGCGCGCGTAGACGCGGTTCCCCGTGGCGCTCTCCACCGGCACCACGCTCCCTGACGTCTGGAGCACGCCCACCTGGACGCGGCTGGACGCGGTGTTCACCCGCTGCGCGAGGCGGTACATCCAGTTCGCCGCGGTGGAGGCCGTGTCCAGCGACAGGACATGGGACTCGGCATCCCGGCCCTCGGCGTCGAACAGACGGAACGTCACCTTGCTGCCGGAGGGCAGGTCCTCACGCGCCTGCACCTGGCCCAGCTCCTTCCAGGTGGCCGGCGGCGGCGGCGTGTCGCTGAACTTCACGTCGGTGCAGGCGTAGAACGCCTCCGGGCTGTCGGAGCGCTGCCAGATTCCGTAGACGACGTGCGTACCCGTCTTCCCCTGGGGGAAGGGGCAGCTCAGCCGGTAGCGGTTGTTCTGCGCGGAGACGTTCGTCACGGAGCAGAACGGGTTCGCCTCCAGGTCCGACCACTTCAGCGGAAGCGACGGGTTGTACCCCTCCCGCGTCACGTAGAGCTGGAAGTACCCCGTGGCGTGGACCGCGGTGGCGTGGAAGACGAACTCGAAGCGGCCGCTGGTGTCGGGAGTAATCAGCGTGGCCGGCCAGTCCGTCCTCGCGAGGTCCAGCCCCTTGTGGCTCTCGTTCGCGGCGCTGCACAGCTTCCCGTCCGGGATGATTTCCCGGTGGCGGTCATTGGCATTGCCCTGGCGCACGCCGTTCCAGTCGTAGAGCGCCTGCGTGCCTCCTGCCTGGACGGCGGCCTTGCACGCGGCGGACTTCGGCGTCTCCGGTCCCTCCTTGAAGCAACCGTAGACACGGCTGAGTGGCACCTCCATGGAACCATGCGCCAGGGCCACGCTGGCGGACAGCAGGGAACACACGACGAGCGATGCTGCGAAGGACTTCGAGGTTGCGGGGGACATCCCTTCCTCCTGTGAGCAATGCGGCAGGAGGAAGGGAGGACGCACGATGGGATTTCGGGTCATCGCCCCCGGACAAAAAAGAAGCGGCGGTGCTGCCTCGGGAGAGGCTCGCACCGCCGCTTCGTGAAACAGCCCGTGGCTCGCGGGCGACTAACGGCGCTTGCCGACCAGCCGCATGATGGCGATGAACAGGTTGATGAAGTCCAGGTAGAGCGTCAGCGCGCCGACGATGCTCACCGTGGCGGCGCTGCTGTAGCCGTGGTTGGCGTGCATCTCCCGCAGCTTCTGGGTGTCGTACGCCGTCAGGCCCGCGAAGACGATGACGGACGCGCAGGCGACGACGAAGGACATCGCGTCACTGCGCATGAAGATGTTGACCACGCTGGCCAGCACCACGCCGATGAGGCCCATGAAGAGGAAGGTGCCCCAGGCGCTCAGGTTCTTCTTGGTGACGGTGCCGTAGACCGCCATCGCGCCGTAGACAGCCGATGTCAGGAAGAACGCCTGGGCGATGCTGCCCGCGGTGTAGATGAGGAAGAAGATGGACAGCGTCATCCCCGTGAGCGCCGAGTAGCCGAGGAACATCCCCGCGGCGACCGGACCCGACAGGCGGGGAGCGAGGTAGGACAGCGCCAGCACCGCGCCGAACTGCACCAGCAGCAGCGGCATGCGGAAGTTGATGACCGCGCGAAGCAGCGGCTCGTTGCTGACCGTCATCAGGGCCGCGATGGCGGTGACCAACAGCCCACCGAACATCCATCCGTGGACGCGCGACATGAACGCGCGCTGCGACTCCTGCACCAGCACGGAGTCGACAGGGGCGCTCGCGCCCTGCTGCCATCCGGAAGTTTCCCAGGCCATGAACTTTGGTTCCTTTCATGCCGGGGTGTTCCCGGCGACGCGTCCTTATAGCGTGTCCATCCGCGTCATGCTCGCGGACCGGCCCACGTGAAGCCCCTTAAATGGCCTTCCATGCCAGCAAAAGCTTGGAGGCCACTTCCGTGGTGATGAGCGGCAGCACCCCGCCTCCACCGACGATGTTGACGATCTCCGACATGGAGCCCCGGCAGACCCCTCCCCAGGCAGGCTGGCGGGCGAGCCCCACCGACGCATACGCCGAGTAATCCACGAAGAAGGACGACGGCAGCACGGTGCCGTTCTGCTCGCACACCAGGTGGTCCTCGGGCTTCGTGTCCACGATCTCCTGCACCACGAAGCCGCCGCCCGCCGGGTCCGCCGCGGCGCGAGCGCACAGCTCCGGCCAGCCCAGCGGCTCGCCGTAGGCGGCCTTCACGCGCTCCGTGTACGGCACCGTGCCGACCGAGCGGCCCAGGAACACGGCCTTGCCGCCGTAGTCCCAGGAGCGCTTGAGCACGAAGCGCTTCGGGTCCGCGGCCACCAGCGCCACCAGGTCCTCGGTGCGCGCACCGTCCGGCCCCAGGGCGGGACCGGGGCGGAAGACGCGCGTCCACGGCACCGAGGCGCGCACGGCCTCCAGCTCGTCCGGAGTGAGGCCCGCGGCCTCCGCGAGCCGGGGCTCGGACAGCGCCTGCGACAGGCGGGCGAAGGTCGCCTTCACCTCCACCTGCGAGGCGGGCGGGTTGAGGAACACCGCCTTCTTCCCCGGCACCACGCGCAGGAAGTCCTCCACCCACGGCGAGGGCGTCTCCTCCAGCCGCCGCACGAAGAGGTGCCGGTACACCAGGTCATACTTCTTGCCGCGCACCACGAAGGCGTCGTCGCCGGACACCTCGTCCGGGTGCACCACGTCCGCGTCCGCGCCGTACTCGCGGAAGCGCTCGCACAGCCAGCGCAGCTCCGTGATTTGCGCGTCGTTGCGGCGGCACAGCAGGGCCACCGTGTCCGGCAGCTTCCCGTTGCGCTCCGCCGCGTACCCGTCCAGCAGCGCGCGGTACAGCGCCAGCGAGTTGCTGCCGTTGAGGGCGAGCAGCGAGCCCAGGGCCTTCTCCGGGTAGCGGAAGTAGCGCCCCACCACCTCGATGAAGGTGCGCGCCGCGATGTCCGAATAGCCCTGCATGGCGGGGATGGTGGCGTTGACCTCCAGCGCCCATGGCTTGCCGTCGGCGACGAAGTAGTCCACCCGCGTGGTGGTCAGCCGCGCGGACTGGCGCCACGTCTGCTCCGCCAGGGAGCGCTCGAGCGGAGAGAGGGCGCCCAGCAGCTCCTGCGCATCGTCTCCGCCGAGAATCGCGCGCGCCATCTTCACGGTGGCGGACGCCAGTCGGGCGGAAAGCTCGGCGCGGCGGCGAATCTCCGCGGCGTCCAGCACCACGGGGGTGGCGGTGATGGGGATGGGCCGGGTGGTGCCGTCCTGCTGCGTCACCGCCAGGCCCCGCTTGTAGGCGAGCTGGGCCAGCTCGGGCGCGATGTGGCGCGCCTGGCTCCGCAGCACGTCGATGAACTCTTGCACGAAGTCCTGTCCTCGGAGGATGGCCCGGGCCTCCCCGGGCGCGCGCACCCTACGCCCGGACTGGTTCACCGGTCCATCCGCCCGGTGGCCCCAATCCCCGCGATTCTTGAATACCCGTGGTCAGCGAGGACCCGCTGCGCCACGATTGCCTCCTCGCCAGGGGGGCTGGCGCCGGGTGGGTGGCTCCCGGCCCGCTGTTTCCAGCACAGGAGGCTCGGGCATGGGCATGGTCAGCGGTGGTCAGCTCGTCGCGCGGATGCTGAAGAAGGAGGGCGTGCGGCACCTCTTCACGCTCTCCGGACTGCATGTGGCTCCCATCTACGCCGCGTGCGTGGAGGAGGGCATCTCCCTCATCGACACCCGGCACGAGCAGGCCGCCGCGCACGCCGCGGACGCCTATGCCCGGCTGACACGCGGCATGGGCGTGGCGGTGGTGACGGCGGGCCCGGGCGTGACGGACGCGCTCACCGGGGTGGCCAATGCGTACGCGGCCAGCTCGCCCATGCTGCTGCTCGGTGGCGCGGCGCCCACGTTCAACCAGGGCCGGGGCGCGCTGCAGGAGATGGAGCAGGTGGACCTGTTCCACCGCATCTCCAAGTGGTCGGACCGGGTGCCCTCGCCGGAGGCGGTGCCGCACTACCTGGCGAAGGCCTTCCGCGTGGCGCTCTCCGGACGGCCGGGGCCCGTGTTCCTGGAGCTGGCGTGGGACGTGCTCTGCAACGGCGTGGACGAGGAGTCGCTGCGCATGCCGGAGCGCTACCGCACGGACGCGCGCGTGGCGCCGGACCCCCGCAAGGTGGACGAGGCCCTGGCGCTGCTGCGCGCCGCCGAGCGCCCGGCCATCCTCGCCGGCTCGTCCATCTGGTGGGACGGCGCGTGGGACGCGCTGCGCGCCTTCGCGGAGCGGGCCCAGGTGCCGGTGTTCCTCAACGGCGCGGGGCGGGGCTGCCTGCCCGCGGGCCACCCGCTGTTCTTCCAGCACTCGCGCAAGGAGGCGCTGAGCGGCGCGGACGTGGTGTTCGTCATCGGCACGCCCTTCGACTTCCGCCTCAACTACGGCGCGGAGCCCACCTTCGGCGCCGAGTCGAAAATCGTGCAGGTGGACATCGACCCGACGGAGCTGGGCCGCAACCGCTCCGTGGACGTCGGCCTCATCGCGGACAGCTTCAGCGCGCTCACCGCCCTGGAGCAGGGCGCGGACCGCGCGCGGCGCGACACGCTCCTCTCCACCTTGCGCGAGGGCGAGGCGCGCCGGCAGGCGACCATCGACGAGTGGGCGAAGAGCGACAGCACGCCCATCCACCACTACCGGCTGGCGAAGGAATTGTCCGAGGTGGCCAACTCCGCGGGGCAGGACCCGGTGTTCATCGCGGACGGCGGGAACTGGGTGGCCATGGCGGCCAAGGTGCTGGAGCTGCGGCGCCCTGGCCGGTGGTTGGACCCGGGACCGCTTGGCTGCCTGGGCGTGGGCGCGCCGTTCGCGCTCGCGTCGAAGGTGCTGCATCCGGAGCGCACCTGCTGGGTGGTGCAGGGGGACGGCTCGTTCGGCCTCAACGGCTTCGACTTCGAGACGGCCGTGCGCTTCAAGCTGCCCATGGTGTGCGTGGTGGGGAACGACGCGGCGTGGGGGCAGATCCGCCTGCCGCAGGTGCAGATGTTCGGCGAGGACAAGTCTCCCGCCACGCGGCTGGCGCCCACGCGCTACGACAAGGTGGTGGAGGCGTTTGGCGGACATGGAGAGTTCGTGACGGAGCCCTCGCACATCCGCTCCGCGCTGGAGCGCGCGCTCGCCAGCGGCACCGTGGCGTGCGTCAACGTGTTGCTGGACCCGGACGCTCCGGTGAAGGCAGGTGCGATGGGGTATGCCGTGTGAATCAGTGACACGGTCTGACTTGCACACGCCGTGAGTCTGGCTTAGAAATGCAATCGCATTTCATCCAGGAATCCCCCGACGTGAGCCGCTCCACCCACCGCCAGCCCGTGAGTCTCGTCCGGTCGCGCCGCCTGGCGCTGCCGCTCGCGCTCGTGTGTGCGCTGGCGTACGTGGGCAGCGTCATGCACTTCGCCCTCGTCCAGCACGTCACGTGTCTGGAGCACGGCGAAGTGATTCACGTGGAGGATGCAGGCGCGCACGGCGCGGGCGAGGTCGAGGACTCCTTCGACGATGCCCGCGTCGCGTCCCGACGGGAAGCCGTCGAGGCGCATGGCATGGACGCCCACTGTGTCCACGCCTTCTTCCGCCGTGAGGCCCCGCCTCCGGTGGAGAGCACCGCGCTCCTCTCGGTAGCACCCACCCGCTCCGCGCCCGCGCTGGCGGTGTTCCGCTTCCATGCGGAGCCCGTGGCCCGGCTGCACCTGGCTCCCAAGGCGTCTCCGCCTCGCGCGTGAGCCCTGGGAGCGTGTTCCTCCGCACGTCGGTACGGCACCCGTACGCCGTGCGGCGTCCGTCGCCCGTGGATGACCCCTGCCTTGCGCCCGTCGTCCCTGGGCCGCGGGGAATACAGGCCCATTCGCGCATCGCCTGACGTCCATTCGCGCGCTCCCCGCTGACGCCGCCCGCCTCGGTTCGCCGTTGTAGGCGCGTGCTACGCCCCGTCTTCCATTGCCTCGCGTCCGCGTTGGCACTGCCTTTACAGGCGGTGTCCGGGGCGGCGTGGTGGCCATGGCACACCCGCAGTACAACCCGTGGAGTTACACCATGAACAAGAAGCTCCTGGCCGCCCTCCTGATGTCCACCGCGCTCCTCGCCACCGCCTGTGGCGACGACGAAGAAGGAGAGGAGAACGTCGACGTCGAGGGGTGCGAGCACCTCCAGGAAGGGCCGTCCACCGCCGTCACCGCCACCCTTACCGGCACGGCACCGGCCGTGGACAATGACCACCGCCGCTACGACATCACCCTGGTGGATGGCGCGGGCGGGAAGACGGGCTCCGTGTCCTTCGCCGCGGACGAGGCCACCGACTACGTCATCTTCACCGGCGCGGACGTGCCCCTCACCGTGCGCGACTCCAGCGGCGCCGTGGTGGACATCGAGGAGAGCACGAAGAGCTCCTCTCAGTGCACGGACATCAAGGGCCGCCACGTGGTGCCCATGACGGTGGGCACGCACACGCTCACCTTCGGTCCCACTCCCACGGCGTCCGTCTCCATCGTCATCGAGGAGGCGGCGCACGAGGACCACGACCACGACTAGCAGGACCGGCGACACCGCCGCGGCTGCTGTCTCACAACCCCGGGCCGGCGCGAGCGCCGGCCTCTCTACCCCCAGAGAGGTGCAGCACATGGATGCCTTTTCGCGCTCCCTGCCCGACGGGAGGTCCACTCCCATGCTGCCCCGCGAGCTGCTCCGCGAGGGGGAGCGACTGTTCGACGTGTCCATGTGGTGCCTCGGCAGGGACGTCCTCTGTCCCGAGGGAAACCTCCTCGCGCGCCGGGGCCTCGTCCGCCAGGTGCGTCCCGAGGGCATGGAGGGACAGAGCGCGTACACGGTGGACCTGCCGGGCGGAGGGCGCCTGGTGATGTGGGGCTTCGGAGTGCTGTGTGAGTGCGGGGAGGCCGTCTTCGTTCCCAGGGACGGCTTCACCCCGCGCCTGCTGGAGGCGGCGCCCGCGCGGCCTGCCTTCCGGGTGCAGGACCTGGGCCCGTGGCGCGAGCCCGCCACGGGCGCGGAGCAGCAAGGTGCCCGCGAGGTGTTGGTGTCGATGGCGGATTGGCTGGCTCGTCATGAGGAATGGGTGGCGCGGGAAATGGGTCCCGGCTGGAGGCACACCTGTCTGGAGGCGCGACGGAAGGCGTCTCCCGTGCCGGCGGATGCGCTGGCCTCCGCCTGGTGGCGGCTCGGCTCGCGCATCCGCTCACTGGATTCTGGATTCAACGCCTGTACCGCCCCGGTCTCCGGGGCCTGAGGAGGACATCATGCTGGCGCGACTTCTCCGAGCCGACGAGCCGTCCATCTACATCCAGGTCCCCTGGGAGGACGTCGCGGATGACGCCCTTCCGCCTCCTCCGCTGCGCGAGGGGCTGGGCACCGCGCACCTGGAGGTGCGCACCCGCGTGCCGCTGGCGCAGGCGTACTTCGACCAGGGGCTGCGGCTGCTGCACCTGGGCTGGGGCGCGGAGGCCCGCCGCGCCTTCGCCGAGGCGGCGCGGCAGGACCCGGAGCTGGCCATGGCGTGGTGGGGCCTGGCCCTGACGCGGGGCCCGGGCGCGCGCTTCGCCGGCCCTCGCGCGGAGGCCACCCGCCGCGCGCTGGCGCTGAGCGAGGGCTCGTCGGACCTGGAGCAGCGCTACGTCGTCGCCGCCAGCCTGCTCGCGGACAAGGGCCCCGCCAATGGCCGCCAGGCCTTCGTGCGGGACATGGAGTGCCTCGTGGACCGCTACCCCGAGGACGCCGAGGCGCGGCTGCTCCTGGCCGGCTTCCTGCTGGACGGCTACGAGACGGACGGCCGCCCCGGGCAGGGCCAGCCGTATGCGCAGGCCCTGCTGCGCGAGCTGCTGCGCACGCACCCAGACCACGCGGGCGTGCACCATGCGTGGGTGCAGGCGATGCTGCACAGCGCGCGGCCCGAGGCGGCCCTGGAGAGCGCGCGGCGGCTGGTGCAACTGGCGCCCGCCGCAAGCCCGGCGTTGCTCGCTGCGGGCCGGCTGTTGCAGCGGGTGGGGCGGGGCGACGAGGCGCGCCGCGCGCTGGAGGCCGCGGTGGTCTCGGATGACGCGTACCTCGCCCGGGAAGCGCTCCCCGCTCCGGCGGCCCCGAGCGCGGAGGCCGCCATGCGGCTGCTCGCCCAGGGCTGCCTGGAGGCGGGGCAGTACACCGAGGCCCAGTCCTGGGCCCGGCGCCTCCGCCACCGCGTGGAGGGGGCGGGGAGCGAGCCCCAGGCGCTCGTCTTCGCGGCGCTGTCCATGGTGTCCGCGCACCTGCGCTTCGGCTTCTGCCGCGCGGCGGCGGACGTGCCCCTGGAGCTGCAGGAGTCCGCCACCCTCGCGGACCGCGCCCTGCGCGACGGCGTGCGCCACTACACGCGCGGGGTGAGCGCGCTGGAGGCGGGGAAGCTGGTGGAGGCGGAGCGCGCGTGCGATGCGCTCGATGCGCTCCACCCGCCGCTGTCGGAGGAGCGCCGCTCGGAGGGACGCTTCCTGTGCCCGCGCGACGTGGCCCGGGTGGTGGAGGTGGCCGCGCACGAGCTGCGCGGCTCGCTGGAGGCCCGCCGCGGAGACACGGGCCGCGCCGAGGCCACGCTGACGCGGGCGCTGCGCCTGGAGCGCCGCCTGCGCGCCGCCGGCCCCGCGTCCTTCTCTCGCCCGGCCCGTGAGACGCTGGCCCGCCTGCGGCTGCGCTCGGACCGCGAGGACCGGGCCCTGGAGCTGGCGCTCAAGCTGGTGTCGGAGCGGCCCGGCTGCGGACACTTCCGCCTGCTCGAGGCCGAGGTCCACGTGGCGCTCGGCGCGTGGGACGATGCGGTGGCGGGCTTCACCGCCTTCCTCGACTGCTGGCGCCACGCGGACGCGCACCTGCCGGAGCTGCGGCGCGCGCGGACCTTCATCGCCGGCCGGGGCCGCGTCCTGAGACTGGTGCGCCCCGCGGAGCTGCTGACCGCCCAGGAGGCCGACGCTCCGGCCTTCCGGGCCCTGGAGAAGGTGTCTTGTTGACCGCTTTGGATACGACGACGACGACGAATTCACGCTGGGACGGCGTGGGGCAGTTCCTCTCCGCGCTGTGCATCGTCCACTGTGTGTTGCTGCCCATGGTGCTGGGCCTCCTGCCGGTGGCGGTGGCCGGAGTGCTGGCGGACGAGGCCATCCACCGCTGGCTGCTCGCGCTGGTGGCGGTGAGCGCGCTGGCGGCCTTCGTGCCGGGCTGGCGCGTGCACCGGCGGGCCTCCGCGCTGGGGCTCGCCGCGCTGGGGGTGGGGCTGCTGGCGGGCGGGGCCTTCCTCGTGCCGGAGGACGCCGCCGGGCCGTGGGAGACGGGCCTCACGCTGCTGGGCGGCGGGGTGATGGCGGTGGCCCATGGGCGCAACCGCACGCTGTGCCGGGACTGTTGTCCTGCCGAAGCGACGTGAGCCGGAGCGTCGCCCGGGGGCGGTGCCCTGCTTGCGCCGCTTGACGGGCCGGAGCGGTTCGCGCGAGAGGAGGGCATGCCCACCTTCCGCCTCACGCTGGACCAGACCGCGCTGCTCGTCGTGGACATCCAGGAGCGGCTGTGCGCCGCCATGGACCGGGACACACTGGACCGGATGCTCATGCGCACCAACGCCGCCATCGAAGGGGCGCGCGCGCTCGGCCTCCCCATCATCCTCACGGAGCAGTACCCCAAGGGGCTGGGCCCCACGCACTCGCTGGTGCGCATGCGCCTGGGGGACGTGAAGCCGGTGGAGAAGCTGGAGTTCAGCGCGGCCGTGCCGGAGGTGCTGGCGGCGCTCGGTCAGCGGAGGCAGGTGCTGGTGGCCGGCATGGAGGCGCACATCTGCGTCTTCCAGACGGTGAGAGACCTGGTCGAGCGCGGGCTGTCGCCCTTCCTGCTGGCGGACGCGGTGCTGTCGCGCTCGGCGGAGGACCGCCGGGTGGGGTTGGACCTGTGCCGGGATGCTGGCGCGCAGGTCGCCACCGTGGAGACCGCGCTGTTCGATTTGCTCGGGCGCGCGGGCACGCCCGAGTTCAAGAAGGTCTCCGCCGCGGTCCGCTGACGCCAGGGCCCCGGCGCCGCTAGTACATCGACGGCGGCTTGTACGTCGGCGGTGGCGGGCGGATGCCGGTCGGCGGCGGCGGCGCCAGGTCCTTGGAGATGGCCGGGAGCGACGGCGTCAGCTCGCCCACGTAGAGCAGCCCGTGGAAGCCCTCGTCCGTGGGGGTCTCGAAGCGCTGGATGTAGGCCGACTGCCCGGGAGGCGCAGCCACCCGCTCGGAGGGCGTCGCGCCGATGTAGCCGCACTGGAGCTTGCCGGCGCGGTTGAGGTCACAGCCCCAGCGCGTGCCCTGCGCGTAGCCCAGCTCCAGCACCACGAGGAGTCCCTCCTTCAGGTGGTGCGCCATGGGCGTGAAGTCGCGGTCCCACGGCGTACCGGAGACGGTGCGTGTGTGCGTGTTGCCGGCCAGGACGATGTGCACCTCGTCCGGATGGGCCTTGCGGCGCTGCGCCCACACCTTCGCCAGCTCTGCGTCACGCTCGCTGGCGCGGGCGGTGTCGGTGTCATAGGCCACCAGCGTCACGCGCAAGCCCGCGGCGCGCATCGCACGCACGTGGTCGATGAGGCCGAAGATGGCGCGGCTGCTGCGGCCGTCCTGGTAGGGGCGCTGCCAGAAGCGGCCTTCCAGCAGCGCATCCTGGTCGGCGGGAGCGCCGGGGCTGGCGAGGTAGCGGTCCAGCCGCTCCTGCTCCGTGCGGGGGATGGACAGGCCCAGCACCACGGGCAGTCCGGTGCCGGCCGACTGGCACACCACGTTGCCCACCACAGCGGGGGCCTCGCGTGAGCCGAGCTGCTCGCCGATGAGCAGCGTGAGGCCGGGAATCAGCAGCTCGTCCAGGCCTCGCACGGCGTCTCCGCACAGGCCCGCGTCCACGCTCGGCGCCGTGTCCTTCCACCGGGCGAGGTAGAAGTCGGAGTCCCGCACGGGCGTGGGCAGCGGGTCCTGCTTCACGTTGCCGCTGATGACCTCGATGGACGGGCCCGACTCCAGGCGCAGCGTGAGCTCCTTCTCCAGCTCCAGGTCGCGCGTGCCGCGCTGCAGGCCGCGCAGGGCGCTCAGGCGCTTGTTGATGCTGCTCTCGCTCAGGTCGGCGTGCTTGACGAAGGCCTGGCCCAGGGCCTCCTGGCGCTCGGCGAGCACCTTCCACCACGGGGTGCGCCACTCGATGTCGTTTCCGAACGTCTCCTGCTTCATCCGGAAGATGCGGACCACGGACTGTCGGGGGCCCACTGCGATGCCCGTCACCAGGTAGCGCGTGAAGGTGTTGTTGCGGCTTCCCTTCAGGTCCGGCTCCTCCCAGGTGGTGAGGAGCTGGCTGGGGTCCTGGGTCTCCTCGAAGGTGTAGCCCTTCGACTCCAGCAGCTCACGCGTGGCGGCCAGCGCCTCGGCCAGCGGCTTCTGGAAGACGTGCTCGTACTCCGGCACCCCTCCCGTCGCGGACTTCGGCGAGTGCGCACAGCCAACCGCCAACATGACGAGCCACGGCATCAACCAACGGGCGTACATGGAATGTCCTCCGGCCAGGAGCAAGCAGCATGCTCTTCCGCGAGAACGCCACGAGGGGGGCCCGTATATCGGGGAGTGATGGGGAGGGCGCCGGCTCCTGGCGCCCTCCGTGCGTCCGTCAGCGTGCCCGCTGGAACAGGCCCATGAGGGAACGGGCGCCCATGGCCAGCGCCACCAACGCCCCGGCGAGCACCGTCTGCGAGCCGCCCACCGGGAAGTCGAAGAAGTACGCGAAGAGGTAGCCGCCCACGCCGGAGATGGCGCCCGCGAGGGTGGCGATGAAGAACGTCGCTGGCAGCCGGAAGTCCAGCATCAGCGCGGCGATGGCGGACAGGGTGGAGAAGGCGAACACCGGCAGCGCGCCCAGGGCTCGGGCGCACACGCCCACCATGACGCCGATGGAGACCATCAGCACCGCGTCCAGCAGGCGCACCGGCAGCTCCTGCACGTGGGCGCCAATCCGGTCGAAGCTGGCGAAGGTGATGCCCCGGTACCACCAGAGCTGGATGAACATCACCAGCGCGCCGGCCACCATCACCGTGTGGAGCTGCTCGGGCGTCACCAGCACCGCCGTGCCGAAGAGGATGCCCTGGATGTCATGGGCCTCCTGGGCGATGCGGTCGCCGATGAGCACGGCCGCGCCGCCGGCCAGCGCATAGGCCAGGCCGAGCAGGCTCTCTCGCGTCAGCCGCAGCTTGGCGGGCTCCGTCATCAGCAGCAGCGTGGCCGCCAGGGCCATGACGGTGGCGCCCACCACGGGCTCCACGTGGACACCCAGGTGGATGGTCGCGAAGAAGGCCAGGGCCACGCCCAGGCCGGCGGACTGGGCCACCGCGGCGCTGACGAACACCATGCGCCGCAGCACCACGTAGACGCTGAGGAAGCCCAGCACGCCTCCGGCGATGAGGGCGCACAGCAGCGGGTCCCTGAACAGCTCGAACCCCGCGATGAACTCCTGCCACTTGGAGGGTTCAGCGAGCGTCGTTTCCACGGTGGGGTCCCTCGGGTGCGCGTTGGCAGTACTCGTCGCCGTACTGACGACGGAAGGCGGGGTGGCAGAACACGGTCCGGGCGTCGCCCACCACGAAGGCGGACGTCTCCCGGTCCACGAAGAACAGGATGTCGGCGTGCTCGGCGGCCACTTCCAGGTCGTGGACCACCACCACCACGCCCAGGCCGCGCTTGCGCGCCAGCGCGCACAGCCGCTGCATCGTCTCGCGCTCGGCGACGGCGTCCATGGCGGCGGTGGGCTCGTCCAGCAGCACCAGGTCCGCCTCGGTGGCGATGAGCCGCGCCAGCAGCGTGCGCTGCTTCTGGCCCTCCGACAGCTCGCGGTACTGCCGCGGGGCAATGGCCTTGGCTCCGGCGGTCTCCAGCGCGCTCTCCACCGCGTCGCGGTCCACCTTCCGGGAGAACGGCCACAGGAAGCTCCACCCGCGCAGCCGGCCCCAGGCGGTCAGCTCCCGCGCCCGGAGCGGCAGCAGCGAGTCGATGGCGGACGACTGCGGCACGTACGCGCTGCGCATCGCCGGCGACGCGCGGCGGATGGTGCCGGACACCGGCTCAATCATGCCGAGCAGCGTCTTGAACCAGGTGCTCTTGCCGGAGCCATTGCGGCCCACCACCGCGACGAACTGGCCGCGCCGGATGACCATGTCGATGGGCGGCAGCATCGGCTTGTCGCCGTAGCCGATGACCAGCTGCTCGCACGTGAGCAGCGGCTCGCCGGGCGTGAAGGTGGGGGGCACCGCGTGCTCGCCGCCCTTGGGTTCCGTCGGTTCACCGGTCTTCACGTTGCACCTCCGCCTCGGGCGTCAGCCCGGCCACGGCTTCCAGCAGCTCACTCAAGAGCGCCTCGTTCTCTTCCGCGCCCAGGTCCACCACGCCGTCGGCGCCGGGCGTGGCGGCCGCCCAGTCCAGCGCATCGAACACGGTGGGGGACAGCGACAGGGCCAGCGCCAGCAGCACGCGCGGCTTGTGCTCGCGGTCCGAGGGGATGTCCAGCGGGGCGCTCAGCTCCATCAGCGGCTCGGCTTCCTCGCCGCCCTCCACCGCCAGGTCCAGGCGGAAGGGGCGCTCGCCCTCGAAGCGCGGCGTGGCGCGGCGGTCCTTCACCACGCCCTGGAGCCGCAGGGCCGTCACGTCCCACCGGGCCCGGGACACGGTGCCGCGCGGCAGCTCACAGTCCGGCTCGCACTCGGGAGTGAGCGTCTCCGAGGCGAGCAGGTCCAGCTCCGCGTCCACGTGCAGCGCGGCCAGCGTCACCGCCGACGAGCCGCCACCGCCATCCAGCTCCGCCTGGATGTCCTCATAGTCCACCAGCGCGCCGTCATCGCGGTGGCAGTGCCCGCCATGGCAGAGGCTGTAGCCCGGGGGCGGGTTGGCCGGGTCGAAGGTGCCGCCGCCACCGCCACCTCCGCCGCCTCCCGTGGCGGCGCTGAGCAGCTCGACGTGCGACACGCCCAGCGCCGCGGCGTCCACGCGCACCTGGTAGTCGGACGCGAGCTGCTGGAAGCCATTGCCCACGTCGCGCGAGGGCAGGGGCGTGTACCCGGCGCTCACCGTGGGCTCCAGCACGGCGAAGCCCTCGCCAGCGTCCAGCGCGCAGCCGGACAGCAGCAGCAGGGGAAGGAGCAGTCGTGCCCGCATGGCTCAGCCCCCCTTGCCGGTGAGCGCCTTCTCCAGGCGGTCCACCATCTCGCCGACGTGCTGGATGTACGTCTCACCCGCGCGGAAGTCCGTGCCGCCATGGAGGGTGACGACGGGGGCCGGAATCTTGGAGGCCACCAGCTTCGCGGGCGTGTCCTGGTAGTAGCTCTCGATGAGCACCATGCGCGCCTTGCGCTGCCGGCCCTGCACCAGCACGCTGGCGATGTGGGACGGGTTGGGGGGAATGCCCGGCTTGGGCTCCAGGAAGGCGATGGGCTCGAAGCCCAGCCAGTCCGCCAGGTACGCCATCGTCCGGTGGTGCGCGATGATGGGCGCGCCCTTCAGGCCTGTCAGCCGCTGCTCCCAGCCCACGCGCGCCTTCTCCAGCTCCTCGGTGAACTTCGCCAGGTTGGCGCGGTAGGCCGCCGCGTTCTTCGAGTCCAGCTGCGCCAACCGCTCGGTGATGCCGCGCGCCACCGCCAGCGCCTGCCTGGGGTCATAGAGGTAGTGCGGATTGCCGCCCGGGTGGACGTCGCCCGCGCTGCGGTCCACCTTGCCCGGCGGAATCTCCAGGATGCGGGGGAACTGCGAGGCGTTGAGGAAGCCGGTGTTGCCCACCAGGATGCGCGAGTTGCGCGCGCCCAGCTGGAGGTTGGGCAGCCAGCCAATCTCCAGGTCCAGGCCGATGCTGATGAGCAGGTCGGCGCGGTTGAGCGCCAGCGCGAGGTTGGGCTTGGCGTCCACGAAGTGCGGGTCCTGGCTGGACAGCGCCAGGGACTGCACCTGGACATGGTCGCCCCCCACGGCCTTGGTGAGCGCGGCCAGGTCCGGCACGGTGGTGACGACGTTGAGGTCCGCGCGCGCGGGCAGGGCGGTGAGGACGGTGAGGGCGGCGCACAGGGCCGCGAGGAGACGGAAGGGTCGCATGGGGCAGAGCTCCTGTGAGGGGGGTTAGAAGGCGTGGGCGCCGTGGGCGCCGGTGACCAGCTCCAGGGCGAGGAAGACGGAGTAGTCCGGCGACTCGCGCCAGCCGGCGTTGTCCATGGCGCCCTGGAGGCGCAGGCGGGAGAACTCGGTGGGCCAGAAGGTGACGGCGGCGGAGACGCGGTGCCGGTCCTCCGTCCACTCCGGGTCCAGCGGGTCCACGACCTCGGCGCTGTCGCCGCTCGCGGGCGTGCCCAGCTCGTAGCGCAGCGCGGTGGCCCACCGCTGGGAGAAGCGCCACGCGACCTGGGCGTAGGCGCTGAAGTCGGTCAGCACGTCGTCGGGCACCTGGCGGCGGCGGTAGAAGCCCTCCGCCTGGAGGGTGACGAGCGTGGTGCTCGCCTCGGTGATGGGGCGGTAGCGCAGGTACACGTCCGTGCCGTACACGTCCGTGCGGTTGCGGTAGCCGGTGGGGTTGGGGCCGGTGGCGCCGGACAGGCCCCACAGCAGCGACAAGTCATCCGACAGCGAGAAGAACTGCTTCACCGCGCCGGTGAGCTGCAGGTCCAGCGGCGACAGCACGCGCTCGGCGGACGCGCCCAGGAAGCTGCGCGCGGTGCCCTCACCCGTGGCGTCCGTGATGCTGCCGATGAGCTCCACGTACCAGGGCAGCGGCGTGAGCCACGACAGCTCCGTGCCCAGGCCGCGGTTGCCCTCGCCGCCGAAGACGCGGCCCACCGCGAAGGGCTGGTCCACGAAGTCCCACGCATGCGGGTGGGTGCCATTGAGGCGCCCGAAGCGCGTGAGGAACTGGCCCGCGCGCACCTGGAGATTCGCGGGCAGCGCCAGCGTGGTGCCGTACGCCTCTTCAATCTCCACGCCGAACTGGGCGAAGACGATGTTGGCGTCGAAGCGGAAGTACGGGTCCACCACCGAGCCGATGGACAGCTCCAACTGCTGGAGGTTGAAGCCGTTGCGGGTGGGGTCGTGTCCGCCCGTCTGGAGGGGCTCCTTCGCGGTGAAGGCCGCCGCCGCCACGTCCAGCACGAGGCTCAGGTCCAGGAAGCTGGTGCCGCCGGTGTTCATCCCCGGCAGCGAGAGCGCGCTGCCACCGGGCGAGGACTGCGGCGCGCTGGCGGTGCCGGCGGGCGCGTTCTGCTGGCCGGTGCCGTCGCCGCCCAGCGCCTTCTCGATTTCCGCCATCTCCTCCGGGCTGAGCTCGGCGGGCGGGGACTCCGTGGCCTCCGCGGCCGTGCCGGCGTCGGCCCCGGGCTGGCCCGCGTCAGGAGGCGTGGACTCCTGGGCCGCGGCGCTGGCGGCGGACAGGAGGGTGACGATGGACACGACGATGAAGGCGCCGTTGGGACGCCATGAAACAGTGGACACCTGGGATGCTCCTCGTACCGGACGCCCGCGGCGCGGACGTCGACCAGATACAGGGGGGCTGGAGGCCCCGACAGGACACGGCTTCAGCCGCGCGCGGGAGGCGAGGCCTTCGGAGCGGTGGCGAGGACGGCGAGGGGAGGGGAGCCCCGGGGCGGCGCGGTGGCGGGGATGCTCACCGTCAGGCGCTCGGGCGGGAAGGCCGCCGGGCGCGAGGCGAACACCTCGTCGCGCGAGCTGGAGGTGACGAGCGGACACGCCTCGTGCATGACGCGCGTGGAGTCCGTCCCCGCCTCGGGGCGCGCGGTCAGCAGGGGGCTCCGCTCGGCGGCCAGCCGGGACAGCCCCGGACCCGTGCCGCCCGCCGTCTCCTCGAAGGCCTGGTGCTGCGGGCAGAAGCGGTGCGCGTGGGCGTCCCTCCCGTGCAGCAGCGCGCCCACCGGCTGACACGCCCACAGCGCGACGAGCAGCGTCGCGATGCAGCGGGCGAAGGTGTGGGCTTGCTGGAGCATCTTCAAGGAAGGATGTCCGGGTGCTGTAATGACGGTGCCCCGGAAGTGTCAAGACACGGTATCACGGCGTGTTCTGGAGGGTGGACGTGTTTGCCCGTGCGTCATTCACGGCGCCGGGATGCGTCATGCCCCCCGAGGCGTTGGAGACCCGCGCATGCAAGGACCCCCGGACGGAACGTTCATTCCGGTAGCGACGCTGGCCGACCTGGACGACCGGGGCCGGGCGGTGGTGTCGGTGGACGGCACCCGGGTGGCGCTCGTCCGGGTGGAAGGGCACCTCCATGCCCTGGAAGACACCTGCCCCCACCGGGGAGGGCCGCTCTCGGAGGGAGACCTGGACGGGCACGTGCTGCACTGCCCGCTGCATGCCTGGCCGTTCGACGTCCGGACGGGGCGGTGCTCGCGGCAACCGGACGCCCGTGTCCGCATCTACGAAGTGCGCGTCGAGGGCGAGCACATCCTCGTGGCCGCATCGGGTAGCTTCCCGGCCCGCTGAACGCCGGCCCATACACCAGGAGCGATTGCCCCTTGAGTCCGTCCCGAGCCCGCCGCAAGGCCTCCGCCGCCCCGTCTCCCTCCGTGGTCCCGGACCGCGCGGCCATGGCCCGCGCGGTGGAAGACTTCCTGCGCGCCGCGGGCCTGTCCCTCCAGGACGCCAACCTCGTGAACACGCCCCAGCGCGTGGCCGACGCCTGGATGTGCGAGTTCCTCGACGGCTATGCCCGCACGCCCGAGGAGGTGCTGGGGAAGACGTATGCCGCACCGAAGGGCTCGGCCGGGGAGATGGTGCTGGTGACGGACCTGCGCTTCCACTCCATGTGTCCGCACCACCTGCTGCCCTTCACCGGCCGTGCCCACGTGGCCTACGTGCCGGGTGGACGCGTGGTGGGCTTCAGCCGGCTGTCGGCGCTGGTGGACTGCTTCGCGCACCGGCTCACCCTCCAGGAGGACCTGGCGCGCAACGTGGCCAGCGCCCTGTCGCGTGTGCTCGGCAGCCCCGCCACCGCCTGCATCATCGAGGCGGAGCAGTCCTGCATGCGGCTGCGTGGCGACAAGCAGCGTGACGCCGTCACCCATGCCGAGGCCTACGAGGGCACCCTGCGGCGCGACGGGCCGCTGCGCCGTGAGCTGTGGGCGCGGCTGGGGTCCCGGCGATGAGCCCGCCGGGCACCCCCGCGAGCTTCCCCCGCGTGGAGCCCGAGCGAGTGGAGCGCGCGTGCGAGGAGCTGGTGCGGGCACTCTCCCCGGGCCAGGTGCGCCGCGATGCGGACACGCTCGCCGCGTATGCGCGCGACGAGTCCGACAGCGGCGTGTACCCACCGGACGCCGTCGTCTTTCCGGAAGACACCGCGCAGGTGTCCACCGTCTTCAAGGTGTGCGGGGCGCATGGCGTGCCCTTCACGCCCTGCGGGGCGCGCAGCGGGAAGAGCGGGGGCTCGCTGCCGCTGTGCGGTGGCGTGGCGGTGAGCCTGGAGCGGATGACGCGCATCCGCTCCATCTCCGTGGAGGACCTCACCGCGGTGGTGGAGCCCGGCGTAGTGACTGGCGACTTGATGAAGGCGGTGGAGGCGGTGGGCCTCTTCTACCCGCCGGACCCGAACTCGTGGGAGTTCTGCACGCTGGGCGGCAACGTGGCGGAGAACGCCGGGGGCCCGCGTGCCCTCAAGTACGGCGTCACGCGCGACTACGTCATCGGCCTGGAGTGGGTGCTGCCGGACGGTGAAGTCGTCCGCGTGGGGCGCCGCACCATCAAGGGCGTGGCCGGCTATGACCTCGTGGGCCTCTTCGTCGGCTCGGAGGGCACGCTGGGCGTGGCCACGGAAATCACCCTCCAGCTCATCCCCCTGCCGCGCCGGGTGATGACCGCGCTGGTGGTGTTCCCCTCCGTGCTGGACGCGGCGCGCGGCGTGTCCGCGGTGCTCGCCGCCGGCATCCTCCCGCGCTGCCTGGAGCTCATCGACGACGTGGCCCTGCGCGCGGTGGACGGCCGTGGCTTCAGCTTCCCGCCGGGCGCCGGTGCCGCCGTCATCGCCGAGGTGGACGGCAACAACGAGGAGGGCCTGCTGGCCGAGCTGTCGCAGCTCGGTGACATCTGCACACAGCGAGGGGCCACCCAGACGCTGGTCGCTCAGGACGACTCACAACGTGAGAAACTCTGGGCCGCGCGTCGCTCCATTTCCCCAGCGCTCCGGGCCCTCAAGCCTCACAAGATTTCCGAGGACATCGTCGTGCCCCGTTCTCGGATTCCGGAAATCATCGAGCGCCTGAAGGCCATGGGCGCGGAGCTGGGCCTGACGGTGGCCACGTACGGCCACGCGGGAGACGGCAACCTCCACGCCAACATCCTCTATGAGGGGCCGCACCAACGGCCGCTGGTGGAGGAGGCGCTGCGCCGCATGCTGGTGATGACGGTGGAGCTGGGCGGCACGATCACAGGCGAGCATGGTGTAGGCCACGCGAAGCGGGAATATTTGTCGCTGGAGCAGCAGCCAGCGCTCATCGACCTGCAGCGGCGGCTCAAGTCCTTCTTCGACCCATCAGGCTTGCTCAATCCCGAGAAAATGTTCCCCGCGCCCAGGCGTTCTTAATTCGTAGCCGGTTTGGGCTCATTTTCGCCGGGACGTCACGGCCCTTACCTTCCAAGTGCCGGGAAGGGCTGGAGATTGACGTGCTTGTGTCAGGGGTAAGTGACGGAAATGCCCTCTGACTTCGGAATGAGAAACCCTTTCGTCCGTTGCGCGTCCTAGAGACAGGTGGACGCGGAGCGGCGAGCAGATCGCGTCCGGCATCGAACGGAGGACGGGAAATCATGGCCAATTCGACGAAGTACGCGGCCGAGGGCCTGTCGCACTACCTGCGCAACCTCGGTGGGCACCACCAGCTCACCCGTGAGCAGGAGTACGAGCTGGCTCGGCGCGCTCGCAAGGGCGACGAGTCCGCGAGGCAGACGCTCGCCAGCTCCAACCTGGCCTTCGTGGTCGCCGTGGCGAAGAAGTTCGCCAACCGCGGCTCACGCCTGGATGACCTCATCCAGGAGGGCAACGTCGGCCTCATGAAGGCGATTGAGCACTTCGACCCCAAGAAGAACGTGCGCTTCGCCACCTATGCGGTGTGGTGGATTCGCGCCTACATCACCCGCTACCTGAAGGACAACCGCAGCCAGGTCCGCGGCGGCGAGGCGGAGCGCGGCAGCATGGTGGACTTCTCCCTGGACGCCACCATCGACGAGGAGGGCGAGACGACCTTCCTGGACCGCATCGAGGACGGCGGGCCCTCTCCGCAGCAGGTCTACCTGTCGCGCGAGCAGGACACCGAAATCCAGGAGGCGCTGGCCAAGGTCCGCAAGCGCATCGGCGACCTCGGCTGGGACATCCTCACGGAGCGTCTCACCCAGGACAAGCCGCTCACCCTGGAGGAGCTGGGTCAGCGCTGGGGCGTGTCGCGCGAGCGCGTGCGCCAGGTGGAGCTCAAGACGAAGAACTTCCTCGAGCGCTACCTCTCCGCGTTCAACGAGAACGAGGAGTTTCCTGAAGAGCTGGCCTCGGCCGACGCAGCCTGAGTCACAGCGGCCTCCCCTCCCGGGGAGCTGCCCCACCAGGGCGGGACTGGACGGGTCTTCCACCCGACCGGCCCCGCCCTTGTTTTTTGGTGATGAAGGGTGGGCGGTTGGTTTGCGTACAAGCGAGCGTGCGTGCTAAACCCACCCGCCATGCGCTTGATTTTGCTTGCGTTGTGCCTGCTTGGCGCCCTTCCAGCCGGTGCGGCGGACCCAGGGCTGCTGGCAACGCTGGACTCTATCTATGAGAAGCGCGCGGACCCAGCCGCCGTGAAGGAGCTGGAGGCCGAGCTGAAGAAGGCCCTCGACGCCGCCCCGGACGACTACGAGGTCGCCTGGCGCAAGGCCCGCATCCTCCACTGGCAGGCCGACGGCGCCAGGGACGAGAAGCTGAAGAAGGTCCTCGGCCGCCAGACGTGGGACGCGGGGGAGCGGGCGGTGAAGCTCAACCCGGAGCGCGTGGAGGGCAACTACTTCGCGGCCACCGGCATTGGTGCGTATTCCCAGGCCGTGGGGGTCATGAAGGCCCTGGGCGAGGGGCTGGAGAGCAAGTTCAACGAGCGCCTCGACAAGGCCATCAAGCTCAATCCCGACTTCGAGCTGGGGGCTCCACTGTTGGCAAAGGGGCGCTACTACTACGAGCTGCCGTGGCCCAAGAGGGATTTGGGCAAGTCCGCGGCGTTGTACGAGAAGGTCATCGCGAAGCACCCCCAGATGCTGCGCGCGTACCTCTTCCTCGGCGAGACGCTCCTGCGGGACGGCAAGGCGGAGAAGGCGCGTGACGCCATCCAGAAGGTGAAGCAGGGCAGTGTCGCGTTCGATCCTCCCGAGGGTCGGCGCGTTCAGGAGTTGGCCAAGAAGGTCGAAGCGGACATTGAAGAGGAGCTCAAATGAGAGCAGAGAATCAGATGGCAGCTCCGGCTCCCGCGGCCGGGGGGTCGCAAGATGGGAACCTCGTCCAGTTGCTCGTACAGAACGCGCGCAACGCCTCCAAGGTGGGCGTCACGCACAAGAAGGACGGGCGCTGGCAGGACGTGACCTGGGTGCAGGTCCTGGAGGAGGTCAAGGCCCTCTCCGAGGCCCTGGTGGCCCAGGGCATCCGGCCCGGAGACCGGGTGGCCCTCTTCGGGAACACCAGCGTCCAGTGGATCATCTGTGACCTCGCCATCAGCGCGGCGCAGGCCATTACGGTGCCCATCTACTCGTCCAACACCCCGGACGAGTGTCGCTACATCATCAACCACTCCGAGACGTCGTTCCTCTTCATCGACAACGATGAGAAGGACGCCAAGCAGGCCGGCCGGTTGACGCGCATCCGCCAGAAGCTGGCGGAGATGCCCAGCCTGCGCAAGGTGGTCCTCTTCGACGGCGCCGTCGCGGGTGGCGTGGAGATGTCGCTCGCCGACCTGATGGCGCAGGGCCGCTCCGAGGTCCAGGCGCGCCCCGCCGCCTTCGACGAGCGCGTGGCCGCCATCAAGATGGATGACACCAACTCGCTCATCTACACCTCGGGCACCACGGGCGAGCCCAAGGGCGTCATCCTCACCCACAGCAACTGGGCGTACGAGGCCAAGGCCTCCCAGTCGGTGGGCATGATGGAGCCCACCGACTCGGTGATGCTCTTCCTGCCGCTGGCGCACGTGTTCGCGCAGGTGGTCAAGGCGGCCTGGCTGTCCATGGGCTACCGGCTCATCATCGCCGAGTCGGTGGACAAGCTCCTCGCCAACCTGGTGGAGACGAAGCCCACCGTGCTGCCCTCGGTGCCGCGCGTCTTCGAGAAGGTCTACAACAACGTCGTGTCCAACGGCTCCTCGGCGCCGGGCCTCAAGGGCAAGCTGTTCCGCTGGGCCTTCAAGCTCTTCGACGAGTACGTCGAGGCGCGCAACCAGGGCCGCGAGTACAACACCCTGGCCTTCGGCCTCGCGAAGAAGCTGGTGTTCGCCAAGGTGCGGGCCGCCATCAGCGAGAAGCTGGGCGGCAACATGCGCCTGTTCATCTCCGGTGGCGCGCCGCTGTCCTCGAAGATTGGCTACTTCTTCGACCTGCTGGGCCTGAAGGTGCTCGAGGGCTACGGCCTGACGGAGACGTCCGCCGGCACCACCGTCAATCGCGAGAACAAGATCAAGATTGGCACCGTGGGCGCCCCCATGCCGGGCACGGAGCTGAAGATTGCCCCGGACGGGGAAATCCTCATCCGCGGTCCGGGTGTGATGAAGGGGTACTACAAGAACCCCGCCGCCACGGCCGAGGCCATCAACCCCGAGGGCTGGTTCTTCACGGGTGACATCGGCGAGCTGGACGCGGACAACTACCTGCGCATCACCGACCGCAAGAAGGACATCATCGTCACGGCGGGCGGGAAGAACGTGGCGCCGCAGAACATCGAGAACCTGCTCAAGACGCACCCCATCATCAGCCAGGCCATGGTGTACGGCGACAAGCGCCCGTACCTCGTGACGCTCATCACCGTCTCTGAAGAGGGCGCGCGCAAGCTCCTCCAGGAGAAGGGCGCCCCGGTCGGCACCTACGCGGAGAACGCGAAGCGGCCCGAGGTGCACGCGGCGGTGAAGGCGGCCCTGGACTCCGTCAACGGCGAGATGCCGCCGTACTCCACCGTGAAGCGCTTCTCGGTGCTGGAGGCGGACTTCTCGCAGGAGACGGGTGAGCTGACGCCCAAGCTCAGCGTGAAGCGCAAGGTCTGCAGCGCCAAGTACAAGCCGCAGATCGACTCCATGTACGAAGGCGCCGCCGTCATCGACTGACGCTGCGGCCCCGCCCGGCCCCTCTCACGGAGGGGCCGGCCCCGTCTGGCCCCTCTCATGGGGGGCCGGGACGTGGGGGACGGCAAGTCGTGGAAATGACAACGCCCGGACCAACCCGTGTCAGCGGGGTGGCTCGGGCGTTGGTGCTTCAGGGGCTTCCGGGGCGGGGCGGCCGTCCCGGAGGTCCTCGCTCTCAGCCGTGGTGGCTGGGCGTCTGCGCCTTGGAGACGTCCTTCTCCACGCCGCTGCTGCTGGCGAGCGTGCCGCCGGCCTTCTTCTCACCGGGGGCGCCGGTCTCCTCGCCCTCGCCGCCGAAGCCGCGCTTGAAGTTGCGAATCGCGCTGCCCAGGGACGAGCCGAGCTGCGGCAGCCGCGTGGCCCCGAACAGGAGCAGCAGCACCGCCATGATCAGCAGGATCTCCATTCCCTTCAAACCCATCACACGGCTCCTTCGCGAAAATCGCGTCGGAGCATACCGGTGGGCGCCACCATCCGCCAGCAAGTCCGGAGCCCGGACTAGGCCTGCATGCTCGCTGGAGGACCAAGCTCCGCCGAGGGGGCCAGGAAGAGTGTGAGGAAGAGGGTGCTACCGGCGCGGTCCGTCTCCACGCCCACACCGCCGCCGTGGGCCTCCACCTCCTGCCGGGCGAGGTAGATGCGCAGCGGGTCCTCCAGCTTCTTCTCGCGGAAGGCGCGCTCCTCGCGCAGGAAGACGGCCGAGGCGTCATCGTCGGAGAGGGGCACCCCCTCGCGCCGCACCTCCACCCTCACGTGGGGCGGTGAGGGGCGCACGCGCAGGTGGATGACCTCGCCGGCCTGGGCGCGCAGGAGCTGGTACTGGATGAAGGACTCCACCGCATGCTGGATGCGGGCCCCGTCCACGGCCACGTCCGGCAGGCCCGCCTGGGGGTCCACGTCCAGCACCAGCGTGACGTTGGCCGCCGTGGCCGTCGCGCGCTGACGCTCCACCGCCGCGTCCAGCAGCGGCAGGAGCGACTGCCGCTCCGGCTCACAGGGGAGCGAGCCCAGGTCCGCGCGGCTGGCGTCGAAGAAGTCCTGGGCGAAGGACAGCGAGCGGTCCGCGTTGCGGAGGATGGTCTCCAGCCCGCGCTTCACCTTGGCATCCAGGGGCGAGCGCCCGTTGAGCAGCAGCGCGGCGTACGAGCGGATGTTGGCCAGCGAGCCGCGCAAGTCATGTGACGCCAGGCCCAGGTACCGCACGTGCTCGCGCACCGAGTCCTCGTCCCAGGGCACCGGGAAGGTCCACAGCAGCCGCGCCCCGTCCTCCAGCGCCGTCTCGCCCGCCACCACCGCGCGGCCCTCCCGCTCCCAGACGCCCCCGTCCCGCGAGCGTCGCCGGAAGCCGGCGGCGGCGAGCAGCGCCTGCATCGACGTCGCGGCGGAGGGCAGCTCCTCCAGGCCCAGGTGCTCGAGCAGCGTGCGGCCTAGCAGGCGAGGGCTCCCCTGGCGGGGGAGGAGGACGAGACCGGGTGCCACCGGGGTGCTGCCTGCTCCCATCTCCCTCGGGCTCGCCACGTTTTCCGCCTCCAGTCCAGCAGGTCACGGAAAGGGTGGGCAGCCACTGTCGGTTTGGCAACGTGTGCCCCAGCTTCGAGTGGCGGGCGCACTTTCTTGCGCCGCCGAGTGGAGGGATGGTGGGAGAATCGGTGGCGTCGCACCTCGGGAGACTGCTCTGACCCTGAACAACGCACAGCATGCTGGTGCTCCGGTGGTTCTGGTCGTCGACGACGACCCGGACATCCTGGAGGCGCTCTCGGAGATTCTGGAGGCCGAGGGCTTCGAGATTCGCCGCGCGCGGAACGGCAAGGAGGCCCTGGAGCGACTCGAGCCCGAGCCGCCCAACCTCATCCTCCTGGACCTGATGATGCCCGTCATGGACGGCTGGGAGTTCGCCCAGCGCATGCGGCAGCGTCCTCCGACCATTGCGAGCATCCCCATCATCGTCCTCAGCGCGGACCGCAACGTGGGCAGCAAGGCCGCGGACATCGGCGCGGTGGGCCACCTGGCCAAGCCCTTCGAGCTCAATGACCTGCTGGACATGGTGCGCCGCTCGCTGAACCCCGCCGCCGCCTCCACCAGCGCCTGACGGATGGCGTATCGCTTGTCTTGACCTGCCAGGGGGGCGCCATTACGGTCCCAACAGTCTTGATTCAGAAATCAACGACCACGCCAAGGAGCGAGCCGTGACCGCGCAGGACATTATCGAGACCGAAATCCCCAACGTGCTCAAGCAGAAGCCTGAGCTGGCCAAGGAGATCAACGCGATCATCCACTTCGACATCTCCGGCGACGGCGGCGGCAAGTGGACGGTGGACCTGACGAAGCCGGACAACTGGGTCACCAAGGGCGCCGAGGGCACGCCGAAGATGACCGTTGCGGTGAGCAACGAGGACTTCGTGAAGATCCGCGAGAAGAAGCTCAACGCGCAGATGGCCGCCATGCAGGGCAAGCTGAAGTTCAAGCCCATGGACATGGGCCTTGCGATGAAGCTGGCGAAGCTGCTGGCGTAGCGGTACCGACCTGGAGCGCGGCGGCCGGCGGGTTCGCTGGCCACGTCTCCCGGTGCGCGGCGCGTCCTCCTGACGGGGGCCGCGCCGCTGTCGTTTCCACCCCCCTCGCCGTGTCCCCTGGAGGAGTCCCCATGTCGTCGCTTCCGCTCACCGGCCTGCGCGTGCTGGATTTGTCGCGCCTGCTGCCCGGGCCCTACGCCACGCTGGTGCTGGCGGACCTGGGCGCCTCCGTGGACAAGCTGGAGGAGCCCGACGGCGGGGACTACGTGCGGCAGATGCCGCCCCTGCGCGACGACGTCAGCGCGCTCTTCTACGGCCTCAACCGGAACAAGCGCTCGGTGACGCTGAACCTCAAGACGCCCGAGGGGCGCGAGGCGCTGAAGCGGCTGGTGCGCCACTACGACGTGCTGGTGGAGAGCTTCCGGCCGGGTGTCATGGACAAGCTGGGCGTGGGCGAGGCGGTGCTGCGGGCGGAGAACCCGCGCCTCATCTACTGCGCCATCTCCGGTTACGGGCAGACGGGGCCGGACCGGCTGAAGGCGGGGCACGACTTGAACTACGTGGCGCGCGCGGGGCTGCTCGGGTACGGCGGCGAGGCGGGTGGGGCGCCGGCCTTCCCGGGCGTGCAGATGGGCGACATCGGTGGGGGCAGCCTCTTCGCGCTGGTGGGCATCCTCGCCGCGCTGCACGAGCGCGAGCGGACGGGGAAGGGGCGCCTGGTGGACGTGTCGATGACGGACGGGGCGCTGGCCTTCCTGCACATGCACCTGGCGGCGCGGCTCTTCATGGGCCCGGAGGGTGGGCCGCTCCAGCGAGGGCGCGAGGCGCTCAATGGCGGGTACGCGTGCTACGGCCTCTACCGCACGGCGGATGACCGGTGGCTGGCGGTGGGGGCGCTGGAGCCCAAGTTCTTCTCGGGGGTGTGTGAGCGGCTGGGGCGGATGGACCTGATGGAGGACGCCTACGCGCCGGGCGAGGCGGGCGCGCGGGTGAAGGCGGAGCTGACGCGCCTGTTCGCGGAGCACCCGCTGGCGTACTGGAAGGAGCGCTTCGCGGGCTCGGACCTGTGCATCGAGCCGGTGGCGGACGGGGACGAGGTGCTGGAAGACGCGCAGCTCCGCGCGCGGGGGCTCTTCGTGGAGGCTGAGGACACGCGCCTGGGCCGCAAGGTGACGCACCTGCTGACGCCGCTGCGGATGGGCGACACGCCGCTGCGCGAGCCGCCCGCGCTGGGCCAGCACTCGCGGGAGGTGCTCTCCGAGGCCGGCTTCAGCGCCGAGGAGCTGAAGCGCCTGGGGCACTGAGGGGGCTGGCAACGGACCTGGGCTGGCGTCCGTGCCGAGCGCCTGGGGCACCCGTCAACGGGCTTCGCATCAGTCAGCCCACAGGGCCTCGCCGTGCGCGGCGTGGCAGGTGTCCCCCACGAGGTCGAGCGCGAGCTGGCGCTCCCTCGCGGCGAGGGCCTCCAGGTCCTTGAAGGCTCCGGCCTCGTCCAGCCGTCGCACGGTGCCCTCCAGGTACGTGCGCGCGCGCTCGACAGTCTGTCGCTGGTCCGCCGTGGGCCGCCAGCCCGTGTCGTCGCGGTAGCGCCCGAGCGTCTCCAGCAGGTGCCCGTGGAACTTCAGCATCTGGACGAGCACCTGGAGCCGGTACGCGGGCGCGGCGGCGAGGGCGCTCTCGTACTGCCGCGTCTCCGAGTCCAGCCGGTACAGCAGCACGTCCACCTGCGCGTCCAGCCGCTTGCGCCAGGCCTTGCGCACGGAGGGGTGCCGGGCCCAGCCGGCCACGGCCTGGAAGTAGTGCAGGCCGCCGCACGGATGGGCGTAGATGCCCTGCCGGCGCTTGGGCACCTCGGGACGACGGGCCTTCAGGCCCGCGGCCAGCTCGGCGTGGGCCGCCTCCAGCGTGGCGAGCGCCGTCTCCATCACAGTGTCGAAGCGCACGGTGGCGCCGGCGGCGTCGCGGAAGGTGGCTCCCGGCTTCAGCGCCAGTGACAGCGCATCCAGCGTCCAGGCGCCCTCCGGCGAGGTGGCCAGGGCGGGACGGAAGTCGCGCTTCAGGTCCTCGACCAGCTCCCGGAGCGTCACCGGGCCCCAGGCCGCGTTGAAGCGCTGGGACAGCGGATGGCCCGCCAGCAGCAGCGTCTTCACGTGCAGGGCAGGGTGGGGCTCGACCGGAGTGCCGTCGGGGGCGTAGGCGTCGAAGAAGAGGTCCCCGGGACGGGATGCACCAGCGCTTCCCGCGCCGTGCGCGGCGGGGGCCGACGCTCTGGTGCCGGGCGAGCCCGCCTCCGGCGCGGAGTCTCGCGACAGGGGCGTCCGGCGCAGGAAGTCGGAGATGACGACGTCCGCCGCGAGCCGTCCGTCTCGCGCGCGGAACCTACGCCCGTCGAGGGCCATGCCATGAGCCAGGGCCCAGGGGTTGCGCGCGTCGGAGGCCCACGCCCGGCACTGCGTGGCGAGCCGCGAGGCCGGGGCAGGGGACCCGGCCGGCGTCGCCGCCAGCGCAGTCCCACCCAGGGCAACCAGTCCAGCAATGAGAAGTGAGGGGGAGTGCATGCGAGGCGGAAGAAGCAGTGCGCGCGTCGACAGGGTGTCCCGTCGACGCGCGCCGCTACTTTCTCACACTGCCTGCGCGGTGCTGCGACCCAGCCGCTGCAGCACCCGCTCCAGCAGTCCGAACAGCGACTCCCGGTCCTCGGGCTCCAGCAGGTCCAGCACGCGCCGCAGCCCCTGGTCCACGCTGCGGCTGATGCGGTGGAACAGCGCCTGGCCCTTGTCCGTCAGGCGGGCGACGACAGCGCGCCGGTCCTCGGCGTCCCTGCCGCGCTCCACCAGGTTCATGTGCTCCAGCCGGTCCACCACGCCCGTAATCGTCTTCTTCGTGATGCCGATGCGCTGCGCCAGCACGCCCACGTGCGTCGGGCCGTCGTTCCCCAGCCACATCAACGCGTGGATCTGCGTGGGGGTGAGCTGATTGTCCTCGCAGATGCCGTGGAGCGGATCCCTCAGCGAGCGGTACCGCCCGAGCTGGATGATGAGCTCATGCAGCTTCCGGGACTCCGGGGTGGACGTGTCCTCGTCCACCTCGGGAGGGAGGCCCTCTTCCGCCGGGCCGCCCTCCTCGGTGAGGTCATGCTCCAGCTCGCCGTCGCTGTCGGCGGCGAGCCGCTGCACGCGCAGGGCCGGCTTGTCGTCCGGCCGCCGCATCAGGCGGTCTCCACCCGGGCCGCCGCGGCGACCCCCGGCTGGGACTCACCATGCGGGCCCACCGCATGCGGCGTCCCCGTGCCCGAGGCAAGGCCCGGACCCCGGCGGCGCTTGAACTTCTCCGTCAGCTGATCCATCAGCGAGTACACCACCGGCACCACGCCCAGCGTGAGGAACGTGGAGGTGACGAGGCCGCCGATGATGGTGATGGCCATGGGCGCGCGCGTCTCCGCGCCGTCGCCGCGGGCCATCGCCACCGGAATCATGCCGGCGATCATCGCGATGGTGGTCATCAGGATGGGCCGCAGACGCACCGGAGCGGCTTCCAGCAGGGCCTCCGTGGCCGTCTTCCCCTGCTCGCGCAGCTGCAGGGTGAAGTCCACCAGGAGGATGCCGTTCTTCACCACCAGACCCATGAGCATGATGATGCCGATGAGCGCGAACATCGACATGGCCTGCCCGGTGATGAGCAGCGCGCCGATGGCTCCGATGAGCGCGAAGGGCAGCGACATCATGATGGTGAAGGGGTGGATGACGCTCTCGAACTGCGCCGCCAGAATCATGTAGATGAGGATGATTCCCAGCAGCAGCGCCGAGCCGAACGCCGCCACCGACTTGCCCATCTCCTTCGCGTTGCCCTCGAAGTCGTAGATGACCGTCTTGGGCAGCTCCTTCGCCGCGTAGCCGTTGAGGAACGTAATCGCGTCGCTCAGCGCGTAGCCGCTGGCCAGGTTGGCCAGGACGGTGATCTGCCGCTTCTGCGCCTCGCGGTCGATCTGCACCGGGCCATCCGCGGGGGTGATCTTCGCCAGGTTGCGCAGCTCCACGAGCTGCCCGTTGGGAGCGCGCACGGTGAGCTTGCCCAGCGCGTCCGCGGAGGCCAGCGTCTCCGTCGGCAGGCTCAGCTTCACCTCGTACGTCTCGCCGCCCTCGCGGTAGTCCGCGAACTTGTCGCGGCCCAGGAAGGCGCGCAGCGTGCTGCCCAGCGACGCGGCCGGCACGCCCAGGCTGGCCGCGCGCTCGCGGTCCACCTGCACGTCGTACTGCGGCTTGCCTGAGCGGTACGTCTGGTCCACGTCCACCAGGCCCGGGTTCTTCAGCATCTCCTGGCGCACCTTCTCCGCGGACGCCACCAGCTCCTGCCAGTTGTCGCCGCGCAGGTTGAACTGCACCGCCTGCGTGCGCGCGCCACCACCGGACACACCGGCGATGTCCTGCACCGTGACGTTGACGCCCTGGCGCGGGTGGATGACCTTGCGCAGGTACGTCTTCAGCTCGCCCTGGCCGAAGCTGCGGTCCTTGAGCGGCACCAGGTTGACGATGATTTCACCCTTGTGGACCTCCTCCTGCACGCCACCGCCGGCCGTGGAGAAGGTGGAGGAGATGCCGGGCAGCGCGCCGACCTGCGCGGACAGCAGGTCCAGCTCCACCTGCGTCTCCTGCAGCGTCGAGCCGATGGGCAGCTCCACCGCCAGCTTGATGTTGCCGTTGTCCTGCTCGGGAATGAAGGTGAACTTCAGGAAGCGCGCCATGCCGAACGTCATGAACAGCACCGCCACCGCCACCACCAGCGTCAGCGCCCGGCGCCGGAGGATGGCCGCCAGGATATTGCGGTAGCCGGACTCCGTGGCCACCAGCACCTTCTCCACCACCGCGGACACGCCCGTGGGCGAGCCGTGGTGGCGCAGCATGCGCGAGGACAGCATGGGCGTGAGCGTCATGGACACGGCGTAGGAGATGAGCACCGCCACCGCCACCGTGACGCCGAACTCGTAGAAGAACATGCCCATCATGCCGTCCATGAAGGCCACGGGGATGAACACCGCGACGATGGCCAGCGTCACCGCGAGCACCGCCAGGGCAATCTGGCCCGTGCCCTCCAGCGCCGCCTGCATGGGCGTCTTTCCCTCTTCCAGGTGACGGACGATGTTCTCGATGACCACGATGGCGTCGTCGATGAGCAGGCCGATGGACAGCGTCAGCGCCAGCATCGTCACGACGTTGAAGGTGAAGCCCAGCGCCGCCATGACGGCGAACGTCCCGACCACCGACACCGGCAGGGCGACGGCCGCCACCAGCGTGGAGTTCAGGTTGCGCAGGAACACCAGCACGATGAGCACCGCGAGGAAGCCGCCCAGCACCAGGTCGAACTGCACCGCGGCGATGGACGAGCGGATGAACTTCGCGTTGTCCGTCACCATCTCCACCTTGACGCCCTCGGGAAGCAGGCTGTTGAGCTCGCCCAGCGACTCCTTGATGAGCCCCGCGACCTGCACCGTGTTGGCGCCGGACTGCTTGCGCACCACCAGCGCCACCGCGCTGCGGTCACCGTACTTGGCGCCCGAGCGGGCCTCCTCCGGTCCATCCACCACGTCCGCCACGTCGCGCACGCGCACCGGGGCGCCGTTGGGGCTGGCGATGATGAGGTTGCGCAGCTCATCCACGCTCTTCACCTCGGACGTCAGGCGCACCACGCGCTCGCGGCCGCTGTCCATGGTGCGGCCACCCGGCACGTCCAGGTTCTGGGCGCGCACCGCCTGGCTCACGTCGCTGATGGCCAGCCCGAAGCCGCGCAGCCGCTCCGGGTCCACCACGAGCTGGATTTCCCGCTCGCGGCCACCGATGACGTCGATGCTGCCGACGCCGCCCTGACGCTGCAGCGCCGGCTTGATGATGTCCTCGGCCGTCCGCGTCAGCTCCTCGATAGGCAGCGCGCCGGACAGCGACAGCGTCATGATGGGCGCCGCGCCGATGTCGAACTTCTCCACGACGGGCGTCTCAATCTCCGTCGGGAGGTTGCGCAGGCTGGCCTGCACGCGATCCCGCACGTCCTGCGAGGCCACGTCGACGTTGGTGTCCAGGTCGAAGCGGACGATGATCTGCGACACGCTCTCCAGGTTGATGGAGCGCAGCTGGTCCACGCCGTTGAGCGTGTTGAGTGCCTCCTCCAGCGGGTCGCTGACGTTCTTCTCGATGGTCTCCGGGTCTGCGCCCGGGAGCACCGTCGTCACCGTGACGATGGGGAAGTCCACGTCGGGGAACTGGTCCACGCCGATTTTCGGGTAGGCGTTCACGCCGAACACCACCACCGCGAGCATCAGCATGGCGGTGAAGATGGGGCGGGTAATGAAGGTCTTAAGCGGGCTCATTCAGGAGGTCCCAGAGTCAAGAGAGGGGAGGGCAGGCGTCACTGCACCACGCGGACGGCCGTGCCCTCCTTCACGTCCAGGGAGGAGTCGGCGAGCACGCGCTCTTCAGCCGCCAGTCCCTGGAGCACACGGACATAACCGGGCAGCACGCGCTCGACGCGCACGTCGCGCTTGCGCACCGTGCCGTCCTGCACCACCCACACGAAGCCCTGCTGGCCCTTGGCGTTGACCGCCTGGGCAGGCAGGAAGACGCCCTTGTCGTCGGACTCACCCGCGGAGGAGAAGTCCAGCTCCACCAGGGCGCCGGGGCGCAGCGGCGAGGCCGTCTCGCCCACCACGTCCGCCAGCACCTCCACGGTGCGGTTGGTGGCGTCCACCACCGCGCCCACCGTGGCCACCTGCACCTCGAAGCGCATGCCGCTGGGGCTCACCGTGCCCTGCGTGCGCGAGCCCTGCTTCACCTTGTCCACCACGGACTCCGGCACCAGCGCGCGCACCTCCAGGCCCGTCGTGTCCACCAGGGTGAAGACGGGCGTGGGCGGCATCATCGCCACCGTGTCGCCGATGTTCTTCGTGCGCGCGGTGATGACGCCGTCGAAGGGGGCGATGATGGCCATGTCCCGGAGGTTCTCCTCCGCCATCTTCACCGCGGCGCCGGCCTGGGCGGCCTGAGCGGCAGCCTGCTTCTGGCCGATCTCCGCCTGGTCCAGGCTGGCCGCGGCCACGCCGCCGCCCTCGGCGACCTTGCGCACGCGCTCCAGGTTGGACGTGGCCAGCTGCAGCGTCGCGTCCGCGGCGGCCTTCACCGCGCGCGCCTGCTCCACGCCGATGGCGACGTTGGAGGTGTCGAGCACCGCCAGCGACTGGCCCTTCTTCACCTTGTCGCCCACCTTCACGTGCATCTTCGCGATGGTGCCGGTGGCCTGCGCGCTCAGCGTGGCCTCCTGCTTGGAGCGCACCTGACCCGTCACGCGCGTGACGTTGGCGCTCAGCTCCGTCGCCGGGGTAATCGCCTTCACACCCAGCGCCGCCGGGCCCTGCTCCGCCGGAAGGGGCGGCTTGTCGCTGCCCTTGGCGCAGCCCGTCGTCACCACCGTCGCCAGTACCGCGGCCATCCACATGCGTCGAATCACGGTCGTCCTGCTCCTGCCGGTCAGCGGCCCCGAACCTCGCGGGTAGGGCCCTTCCGGCTTCTGCTTTTGGAAAGTCTGCGGGGCGGAAACTACATTCCCTATACTGTCTGTCAAGAAGATACTCCGTAACGCGGACTATCTTCTACCGGGGGGTGTTTAACGCGCCGCTCTAACGTTCGCCAGGCAGAAGAGCAAGGGAGCGTGCACGGCCCCTTCGAGGCGCCTTCTCAGAGGGGGAAAGCAGGTCCGGGGTGGGACAGTCGCGGCGCTTGTGGCCTTCGGGAGCGCCTGTTATTGATTCAAGAATCAATCCTTTCCCCCGCCTTTCCCCCAAGTGAGGAGCGCATGCCCAACCCGTTCACCGAGGAGCACGAGGCCTTCCGTAAGTCAGTGCGGGCCTTCGTCGAGAAGGAGATGACGCCCCACGGTCTGGAGTGGGACAGGGCCGGCATCTTCCCGCGCGAGCTGTTCAAGAAGTGCGGCGAGCTGGGCTTCCTGGGCATCAACCACGACCCGAAGTACGGCGGCAGCGGGCTGGACTACTGGTACGTGACGGCCTTCGCGGAGGAGCTGGCGCGCAGCTACAACGCGGGCGTCAACATGGCGCTGCTGGTGCAGAGCCAGATGGCCACGCCCATCATCAACGAGGTCGGCACGGACGAGCAGAAGCGCGAGTTCCTCGAGCCCGCGCTCAAGGGCGAGAAGATCGCCGCGCTGGGCGTGAGCGAGCCGGGCTGTGGCTCGGACGTGGCCAGCATCAAGACGACGGCGCGCCGGGACGGGGATGACTACGTCATCAACGGCTCGAAGATGTGGATCACCAACGGCACCCGGGCGGACTTCATCACCCTGGCCGTGCGCACCGGCGGAGAGGGCTACGGCGGAATCTCGCTGGTGACGTTCCCCACGGACGTGAAGGGCTTCGGCGTCTCCAAGAAGCTGGACAAGGTGGGCAACCTGTCCTCGGACACGGCCATCCTCTACTTCGAGGACTGCCGCATCCCCGCCCGCTACGTGCTGGGCGAGGAGAACGAGGGCTTCTACTCCATCATGACCAACTTCCAGGGCGAGCGCCTGGTGGGGGCCATCACCACGGTGGCCGGCATGGAGCGGATGGTGGAGGACTCCATCCGCTACGGCAACGAGCGCGAGGCGTTCGGCCGGCCGCTGATGAAGTTCCAGGTGTGGCGCCACAAGTTCGTGGAGCACCTGACGGGCATCGAAGCGGCGAAGCGGCTCACCTACCACGCGGTGGACGTGTTCGACCGGAAGGAGGTCCCCGCGGTGAAGGAGATCTCCATGGCGAAGCTGTTCGCCGGAGACCTGGCCCAGCGCGTGGCCTACGACTGCCAGCAGTTCTTCGGCGGCATGGGCTACATCGAGGAGACGCCCATCGCCCGCATGTGGCGGGACGTGCGCCTCATCACCATCGGCGGAGGCACGTCCGAGGTGATGAAGGAGATTCTCTCCAAGCTGTACGGCTTCTAGTACTACTGCAGCAGGAGCCTGAGGCGTGAACGGTCCAGGCCCAGCTCGCCCTTGAAGCCCTCTCTGTCGGCCTCGCCCGGTAGCGTCCTTCCGGGTAGGCGTCGGGGGGAGGGGCGGTGGTGGGGGTGGGGGGCAGGAGTCGGGG
Source organism: Pyxidicoccus trucidator (assembly GCF_010894435.1). Taxonomy (NCBI): domain Bacteria; kingdom Pseudomonadati; phylum Myxococcota; class Myxococcia; order Myxococcales; family Myxococcaceae; genus Pyxidicoccus; species Pyxidicoccus trucidator. Next base: position 295,934 of record NZ_JAAIXZ010000010.1, read on the forward strand.
CCGTGCGGGCGGGGGTACCTCTCCTACCGCATGAAGCGGCCGCTGCCGGACGGCACCAGGCACCTGGTGCTGCCGGTGGACGCCTTCCTGCGGCGTCTGGCCGCGCTGGTACCTCCGCCCGGCAGCAACCTTGTCCGCTTCCATGGCCTCTTTGCCCCGGGCGCGGCGCTGCGGCCCCGGGTGGTGCCTGAGCCCTGGTGAAGACGGTGTGCACGCCCGGCTCTACGGGGATGATGTTGCTGGGGTCCACCGGATCGCCACCATGGTGAAGGTGGTGCGGGGTCTGGGCATGGACGTGTCCTTTCGGGGTGTGAGAGGGAAATGCGGTCCTCCCCGCCGAAACGGGACACGAAATCGGCCCGGCAGATTCGCTTGTGAAATCGTGAGCCTCGCCGGAACATGTGCGCTCTCCGCATGACCACGAAGACCTCCCCGAAGAAGCGCGTCGCTCGCGCGAAGCCCACCGCCACCAAGGCGACGGCGCTTGCCGTGCCTCGTGCAAAGCGGGCGCTCGTGGACGGCGGGGACACGCGGTTCGCCGAGGTCATCGCGCTCATCGAGGCGGCTCGACGACGGGCGTACCAAGCCGTGAACACGGAGCTCGTCGCCCACTACTGGGAGCTCGGCGAGTACATCAGCCGGAAGATCGCGAGCGCCGAATGGGGCGACGGCGTCGTCGAGGAGCTCGCCGCCGATCTCGCGAGGCGCTACCCCGGCGTCCGGGGCTACACGCGCCCGAACCTCTTTCGGATGCGCCAGTTCTACGAGGCGTACCGCTCGAACCGAAAAGTCTCACCACTGGTGAGACAATTGCCCTGGACCCACCATCTCATCATCCTCAGCCAGGCGAAGCCCGTCGAGACGCGGGAGTTCTACATCCTTGCCGCCATCAAGGAGCGCTGGTCGAAGCGCGCGCTCGAGCGACAGATCCGGTCGGGCGCCGTCCTTCGAGAGGTGCACGCCACGAAGAGGGTCTCACCAGCGGTAGGACAAATTCACCCGACGGCAATCGACGAGTTCAAGAACGCCTACAACGTCGAGTTCCTCGGCCTCGCTGCCGAACACTCGGAAGCCGACCTCCACGGCGCTCTGCTCCGAAACCTCGGCCGCTTCCTCGCCGAACTCGGTCGTGACTTCTGCTTCGTGGGCTCGCAGCACCCGGTGCAGGTCGGCAATCAAGACTTCGCGATCGACCTCGTCTTCTTCCACCGCGGGCTGCAGTGCCTCGTCGCCTTCGAGCTGAAGGTCGACAAGTTCAAGCCCGCCGATCTCGGTCAGCTCTCGTTCTACGTCGAGGCTCTCGACCGCGACGTGAAGAAGCCGCATGAGCGTCTTTCCATCGGCGTGCTGCTCTGCGCGACGAAGGACGACGAGGTCGTCGAGTACGCGCTCGCCCGTACGACGTCGCCCACGCTCGTGGCCGAGTACCAGACGTTCCTGCCTCCGAAGGAACTGCTCCGCGCGAAGCTCCACGAGTTGTACGCGCAGCTCTCGCCGGACAAGGAGGTCCGCGCATCGAACCCAACTCTGAAACGCTCACCGAGGGGGCCATGACCATCCACTCACGCGTTGTGGGTCGCATCTCGGCAAGGAGGGAAGCTGGAGCGCGCGGCCGTGGAGCCGCTTCCAGGGATCGAGGACTTCCTCCCACGGTGGCGGGCGCTCATCGCGTGCAAGCCCTCTGACGAGCGCACCCGCGACTGGGACACCGAGGAGCACCGATGGCTGCGCGAGGTCGTCCAGCGGCTGGAGGGTTCCGCGGGCCTGGCGAAGGTCGCGAGATCGACGAGGCGCGCCGAAGATCTGCGCGCGTGGTGCCGGAGCCTGGTCGACGCCGGCAATTGGAAGGCCGCGCTCTCGGCGTTCGACGAGGCGGCCGGACTCGTCGCCGAGAAGGAGTCCGCGCGAGCTGAGCTACTGGACGGCGCCGCGCTCGCTGCGCAGAAGCTCGGTCGCGGCGACCTCCCCGCGTGGCTTGAGCGTGCGTGGCGCGCCGGTCCGAGCATGCTGCGGCTTCGCCGCTGGCTCGGTTCGGCGAGCGGCAAGGCGGCGCTGCGGAAGCGTACAGCGCAAGCGCTCGAAGCGTGCCCGAAGCAGGCGTCCCGGCAGCGCGCGTTCCTGCACTTGCTGCAGGGCGACTTCGAATCGGCCGCGAAGCCGCTCGCGACGGCCGCGGGGCTCGGGTGGTCCGACGGCGAGCATCCCGGGCATCTGCTGTTCCCGCTGTTCGCACGCCTCCTCGGCGAAGAGCGGGGGCTGACACCGCCAGGCAGCGAGCTGCTGGCGCACCGCGGGATGGACCTCGAGGAGCTCGCGTTGATGACGGCCGACGACGAGGACTCCCGCCTCGCCGCGCCCGAGGCCGATGAGCTCCTCCGACAGGCTGGCATCGACGGCATCCCGGAGGCCACGGCTCGGCGCGCCGTGCTCGCCGCCATGCGAAAGGCCGCGGAGCGCCGGCTGACCGGAGTCACCGAGCAGAAGCGGCGCCGCTACTATGCGCACGCGGCCGAGCTCGTCGCGGCCTGCGTGGGGTGTGAGCCGTCGCCGGAGACGGCGCATTGGGTCGCGGCGCTCAGGGCCGAGCACCGGCGTTTCCCGGCGCTCCGCGCCGAGCTCGACCGAGCACTGGGAGCCTCATGAGCGCGAAGCGACCCACGCCGCCGGCCGTAGCCCACCCGTGGGAGTTCAAGGCGCGGTTCCGCCGTCACGCGTTCGGCTGGAAGTCGCAGCCGGCGCTCACGCGCGTCAAGCAGGCCGTCGCCGAGGTCAAGAAGGTCGCAAAGAAGGACCCGGCAGTCGCCGCCGAAGGCGCCATCGCGTTCCTCGAGCGCGTCTCGCCGGCACTCGAGCACGTCGACAGCTCGTCGGGCGCCATTGGCACCGCCGTGAGCAACGCCATCGCGGAGCTGAGGCCCCTGCTGGCGCTGCGGAGGTGAGGAGGAAGCAGCGCGCTGCGCGGTGGGACCAGGCGACGCTGCGGAAGCGCGGTTTCGACTTCGACGTCTTCACCTGTCCTGGCTGCGGCGGGCGCCGGAGGGTCGTGGCGGTGCTGAAAGGCCCCGGCGTCAAGGAGGTGTTGAGGCACCTGGGGTTGCCCACCGTCCCCTTGCCCCTGGCCTCTGCACGAGGCCCGTCCCAAGGGGAGTGGCTGCGCTGAAGGGTAGAGGCCCCCCGACACCTCGGTTTCAGCGGCACCGGCTGGGCCACAGAGGCCGCCCGACAGGCAAGGAGTGCGCGCGCAGGCAGGCGGCGGGGGGCCGCGCACCCCCTCGAGGGCCACGGCCCGCCAGCGTCCGAGGGGGCGCACAGAGCGGCTACCAGCCGCCGAGGTGAAAGTGGCCGCCAAGTCCGCCTATACGTCGTCGCCAATTCCGCCTATGCGTTACGTATACGTCGTCCCCTCGTCGCGGTGCCGTCGCCGAACAAGAAGTTCCACTTCCTGGCATTGTCGGGGCGGCACCGGCTCGCGGGGGCCAAGTCCATCGGATGGGACCGCGTGGATACCCTCGTGTTGACGCCCGGGACTCACCTCTCCGTTGACTCGACGCCCGATGGCTACGTCCTTCGAGACGCGGAGGGCAACGTCCTCAATAAGGAGGCCCTGGCCGACTACCTGCGCCCGTGGGCCCCGAAGGCTGCGGAGTTCGTCGCGCCGGAGGTTCAACGACGGTAGCGCAGAGCCCGTGTCGATACTCCCAAAGAGGGGGGCGCCTTCCACCCATCTTAACGAGGACGCGCAATGCGAAAGCCAGGGTGGCCGAAGACTCATTCGTAGCTGCTTGATTTCGCGCACCAGCCGATCACACGCTCCGCGCCCACTCTTCGAACGAACCACGGGGGAATCGCAGGATGGCGACGGCGCGTCGGATGACAGTTCATTTCTATCGTGTGAACATGCCTCACGGTCAGAACTTCGAAGACCTTCTGACCGGCGTGTTCGGTTTCTCAACCGCCATACGCTCTATCGAAGTCAGCGCCGTCCCTTATCGACTGGAGACACTCATTGCGAGTGGCCGGTATTACGAAGGGGAGATGATTCGCCTGCGCGAGGACTACCACCCAGGCAAGTACCGCATGGACGAGCAAGGGGCAACCGACCTTGGGCTCGCGGACGATGAACTCATCGGTGAGGAAACGGCCTTTATCTACGACTCGCAGCTGAACATCTTGGCACTTCAGAAAGTTCATGGCGGGGTCTCCGCCGGTGCTTTCGCGAAGTACTTCCGTCGTTTCCTCGCCAACGGGTCAGAAGCGTTCGGATTGGAAGTCGTGCTGAACAACGACCCAATCCGGCAGATGACGCGCCTGACTGAGGTGAAGACCTTCGAGGTAGAGGTTGCTCCGGTTCCGACGGACGTGTTCCACGGCATGGACACGTTGAAGGCGCTGGCGAGGGCGCAGGCAGAGTCGGGGGCTACTCGAGTCACCCTTTCGATGGGAATGGGGAGGACTCGCGGAGGCGCAATCGGACGCGGCTTCGTGGACAACATCCTCAGTGGCCTCTTGCGAGTCCTCGCCGAGGAAGAGCACGGAAAAAACGCAATCCGCAAGCTGCGGGTAGGAGGACCTACTGGTGAGGATGTCGAGGCGCCAGTTATCGACCTGCTCTCCCAACGAATGGTCTCCTATCTGCGGTACGAATGGGACGACAGATACGTCCCCTATACTGTGCGGCGTCCCCTCGTTAAAGGGGCCTACGAAGCCATGGAGCAGGAACTTCGAAGCGTCTATGGCCCCAGAGTGACTACATGACGACGCAAAGCACCCCGGCTTCTTCGATACAGCCGACACAGCCGACACAGCCGTCCAAGCGGAAAAAAGCCGCCATCATCTGGGAGCGGGTGTACCCCAGCGCAATCGGCGTGCTTGTGACTGCGAGTGCGGCCGTGGCTCGCTGGAGGTATCCCGAGTGGAAGCTTCCAAATGACCTGGGCCAGCTCTTCTCCTCGACGATGGATATTGGAGCCATCGCCATTGGCTTCCTGGCAACTGCGAAGACGGTGCTACTCTCCATTCAAGGGAGTCCTGCCGTCACGAAGATGCGTGGGAGTGGCCTGTACGAGGGGCTACTCCGCTTCATCCTGAAGGCCATTCGAGCGGCCTTTGCCTTGGCTACCTGGAGCCTTGTCACCGTCTTCCTGGAGAAGGCGCTCAACCACTCGACGTTGGTGTGGGAACTCGTCGTCTTCGCATGGCTCTTCCTGGTCATCACGGCAGGACTCTCTTGCTATCGCGTCATTGACGTCTTCTTCATCCTGCTCAGTCCTCGCGACATCTCGACGCTCGTACCCACCGAGCACCATCACCCCTCGACGCCTGCCGCCGTCATCGCGCCGCCGCGGAAGGAGCCCAACCAGGGGAACAACCCGCCGTGATGATGACCGCTGGGCCGTTGTACTTGCCGTACAGCGGCCCCGGACGCTGCTCAGTGCGGCAGCGGCGCCGAAAGGTGGGCGTAGCGTTCCCCGAGCCACACGACGCCCGCCGTCGTCACGCGTGTCTGGGAGAAGTCCTTCATCACCTCGCCCTCCGGCTTCTTCACCGGAACGAGGTGAGGAGGGAAGACGAAGAGCCCGCGCTGGATGAAGTCGGCGTAGGGCTCCAACACCTTGCGCGGGTTCCGGAAGAGGACGCGGTCCTCCACCAGTGATCGGTTGAGCGTCATCGGAGGAATGCGCAGGCGCTTCGCGGAGTCGCGCAACGACAGGCACGACTCGGCGCTCGCGTAGCGGTCCACGAACTCCACCGCGGGCTGCTGCGCGATGTACCGCACCGGATTGTTAAGACACCAGGTTGGTTGTTCGAGGGCCACGGCCCGCCAGCGTCCGAGGGGGCGCACAGAGCGGCTACCGGCCGCCGAGGTGAAAGTGGCCGCCAAGTCCGCCTATACGTTGGGCCGAGGCCACGCCCGAGAACCCGCAGAGCATGAGCGGAACGGAGAGGGCAAACACCTGAGACGAGTGCATGGGACGAGGATCCCGGAGTTCCGGACGAATTCCCCTCCCCTGGGTGCGGACTCCCACCGCCTCGCGGAGATGTGCGCGACGTGGATCTGTCACCACCGACCAGAAAGGGGACAACTTCCACCGGAATCACCGGGGACCAGGGGACCAACCCCGCGTGACCGTTCGATGAGACCGAGCCGGGCATAGAGAAGGCCAGAGACCGGAGCGCCTGTTCAGCTTCCTCTCCCGCACGATCAGCCGCTACAAGCTCCGGAACGGGCCGCGCAGCATCACGTGCGGGCCGATCGGGAGCCACTGGGGGCTCGGGGGCTGTAGGCCCCCGCCCCGGAGCCGAGGAACTGCGTAGCGAACGACTTGGAGCCCACCACGGCCCTCACCGAGGAGGCGCAGTGCACCTCGGAACCGCCGCCACCACGGACGGAACACGGCCCTGCGGCTTCGGCGCGCTGTCGGCTCGGGCGGAGAACCGGGCCGAAATCACCGGGCGGGTCCCTGGGTACCGGCGATTTCGGTGAGATGGGGGCCCCACCTCGTCGTCGGCGACATGGATCCGACTGTCTCTCAATGAATGACCCGTCGCACCGGGGGAGGACAATACGAGAAATACTTGCCTGCTACGCTTTGCGTGCGACTCACCCGGAGCGCATCCCTGGCAGCCCTCGGAATTCTTCCGCATGGCTTTTCCGCTCCAGGACCGGAGACCCATCCATGCGAAGAACCTTTCACCACCGGAAGTGGGCGCTCGCGCTCGCCTTGCTCGCGGGCTGTTCTGTTCCGCCCGCTGAATCCGACTTGGCCCCGTTGGAATCTGAGGCGAGGATTGAGCTGGCATCTCCTACGACCACGAAGGGCGCGTTACTCCATTCCGAACGTCGAGGGATTGGCCTGCAATTCCACGCGCCCGGGACGACGACGCTCAATCCACTGGTGGCCCTGGACATCCGGCGCTCGCTGGCCGTGACGGAGCAGGACATCGTCCAAAACTTCACGCTGAAGGAGGTGATGGATCAGCTCGTGGCGCAAGGAGGCGTCCCGGGCCTCACCAGCCTCCAGCTCTTCCGCCAGCTCTGGGACACCCAGAACCCGGGGCCGGGGCTCGGACTGGGAGGGCACTGCAACGACCAAGTGGATTCCAACAATCAACCTGTCTTCAACGGCTATCGCTACGAGTGTCGCCCGGGCGAGGGGGCGCAAGCGCAGACGGATCCCTTCACGGATCCGAACTCGGGCAATGCCTACATGGCGGTGGGGCTCTTCAACCGCTTCGACCTGGCGCCGGTGGATGGCTCTGAGTGCGGGGAGTACCGCATCGTCTTCGCGAAGCGCTCGGGGGTGACCAACGGAGGGAATCGCAACTTCATCATCTTCGAGGCAGCGCTGCCCAATCCCAATCCCGCCCTGGGTCTGGAAGGCTGTCTGCCGGTGGCGAGGTTCTGGCAGGGATTGTCGACCAACAATGACCTGGCCTCGCGCGCCGCCGCCCTGAAGAAGTTCTACTTCCAGGGCTTGCCTGGGTTCTCGCCCGTGGTGCACCTCAACAACTATGGTGCGGACATCGCCCGGGGGACGGGGCAGCTCCGCGTCAACATGTTCATGGGGGGCAACTGGCTGCTGCGTGAGTTCAAGCTGCGCAAGACCTGCGACCCCACCAGCTGTACCGAGCTCAAGGCCGTCATCGTCACGGACAAGGTGAACCCGTTCGGTGGCCTGTTCAGCCCATCCTCCACGCACCCGTTGACGGCGGACTTCCGGGCCTTCCTGCCGGGACAGGTCGCGATGCTGGCCACGCCGGACATCAATCGCTTCAACTACGAGGTGCCGGACCGCTTCAACGGCGGGCAGAGCCTTGCGCAGGGTTCGGAGAACAACTACAATAGCCAGTTCGGCACGGGCGGCACGCTCAAGGTCGCCATCCAGGCGGAGCTCACCCGCCTTGGCAGTCCGCTCACCCCGGAGCAGATCGTCCAGCGCGCCAAGGCCCTTTCGTGCGCTGGCTGTCACGAGCTCAGCAACAGCGCCAACGTGGGCACCCCGCAGACGTGGCCCCGGTCGCTGGGCTTCACCCACACCAGCGAGTTCACGGAGAGCGGCCCGGACGGCATCCGCTTCAGGCTCTCCCCGGCGCTGTTGACCGTCTTCCTGCCGCACCGCAAGAGCGTGAACGAGGAGTTCCTCAACCGCCCGCACCCCTGCGTCAGCGCGGCCTGCATCGCGGCGGGCGCGGATCATTCCCTGTTGGTGCGCCCGGATGGCACCGTCTGGGCGGCGGGGTACAACGCCTCTGGCCAGTTGGGCAATGGCACCACGATAAGCAGCGCCTCGCCGGTGCAGGTGTCTAGCCTGAGCGGAATCACCGCCGTGGCCGCTGGGGCAAACCACTCGCTGGCCCTGCGCTCCGACGGCACCGTGTGGGCCTGGGGCAACAACAGCGCAGGCCAGTTGGGCAACGGCACGACGACCGGCCGCTCAACACCACTTCAGGTGCAGGGGCTGAATGGAATCGTGGCGGTAGCTGCGGGCTCGTCCTATGCCTCGGGGGGCAACCACTCACTGGCGCTGCATTCTGATGGCACGGTGTGGGCCTGGGGTTCCAACTCCGAGGGCCAACTGGGCACCGGTTCGACGCTCAACAGCGCCGTGCCCGTCCGGCTGTCGGGGCTGGGCGGAATCGTCGCCGTGGCTGCGGGCCATGCGCACTCCCTGGCGGTGCGCTCGGACGGGACCGTGTGGGCGTGGGGATCCAATACCTCTCGACAACTGGGGGACGGCACCTCGAACAGCCGCCTCATCCCAGGCCAGGTCGCGGGGTTGAGCGGGGTCAAGTCGGCATCTGCGGGCGGCTACCACTCCCTGGCCGTGCGTTCCGACGGGACGGTATGGCATTGGGGCTCGACCTTCTATTTCCAGACAGTGGAGAACGGGTCGAGTGGACTCACCCGTTCCTTTCCCACGCAGGTGTCGGGACTGTCCGGGGTCGCCGCCGTGTCCGCGGGAGCGTTCCATTCGCTGGCGGTGCGCTCCGACGGCTCCGTTTGGTCCTGGGGCCAGAACGCCAAAGGCCAGTTGGGGAATGGAACCCGGCTGGGGCTCGCCAATCCCACACAGGTTGCGACACCGAGCGGAATGGTCGTCGTCGCCGCAGGCGGATACCACTCACTGGCGCTGCGCTCCGATGGAACCCTGAGTGCATGGGGATCCAACACCCAGGGCCAGCGCGGGGATGGCGTCTCGAACATTCCCGCGACGGCGGGGCCGGTGTCGGGCCTGTCCGGGGTCCTCGCTGCGTCCGCGGGGGCGTTCCACTCGCTGGCGCTGCATTCCGACGGCACGTTGTGGGCCTGGGGCTACAACACCTTCGGGCAGTTGGGGAATGGCGCCACGGGCAGCCGCTCCCTTCCGGTGCCGGTGCCGGGGTTGAGCAATGTGGGGTCCGTGTCCGCAGGGGGATACCACTCGGTGGCGCTGCTCTACGACGGCACCGTGTGGTCCTGGGGCAACAACGCCCATGGCCAGTTGGGCATTGGTACGAGCAGCCGGACCTCCGCGGTCCAGGTGCCGGGAGTGAGTGGAATTGTGGCGCTGGATGCCGGGGAATACCACTCGCTGGCGGTGCGCTACGACGGCACCGTGTGGTCTTGGGGCAAGAACGCGGACGGCCAACTGGGAGACGGGACGACGAGCCCCCGGACCACACCGGTGCAGGTCCCCGGGTTGAGCGGCATCGTGGCCGTGTCCGCAGGAGAGGGATACTCGCTGGCGCTGCACTACGACGGCACCGTGTGGGGCTGGGGACGCAACGCCGTGGCCCAGTTGGGAGATGGCACCACCACCCTTCGCACGCTGCCGGTGCAGGTGTTGGGGCTGGGCGATGTCGTTGCCGTGTCTGCGGGTCAGGCCCACTCCCTGGCGATGCGCTATGACGGCACCGTATGGGCCTGGGGCTTCAACCACGTGGGTGAGGTGGGAATCGCCAGCACGATCCATACTTCCCCGCCCGTGCAGGTGTCCGGGCTGAGCGGAATCGTCTCCGTGGCCGCGGGCGCCAAGCACTCCGTGGCGGTGCGCTATGACGGGACTGTGTGGGCCTGGGGCAACAATGCATATGGTGCATTGGGGAATGGCACCGCCATTCATTACAGCTCCGTGCCCGTGCAGGTGTCAGGACTGGGTGGAGCCCAGGCCGTAACCGCTGGCAATGCCTATCTCTCGCAACCCTTCGGGTTGGTGGTGCACGGCGATGGCACGATGACGTCCTGGGGCTCCAACTCCGATGGGCAGTTGGGCAATGGGGGACCCATGTTGTTCGCGACCAGTCCCGTTCGCTCCCTGCTGAACTGATGTTGTTCACCGGGAGCGACAGGGGCGACCTCAACTACTCGTACTCGGGCCACCGCACCCGTCAGTGGTCCTCCTCGGCCCCTCTGCTCCAGCCCGCACCCCAACAGGCCTCCTATTCGTCCTATGCGCAGCGGCGGGGATCGAACCCACAGCACATCCTCAAGCAGGTTGCATTCTCCGGCTGCGTCCTGGAACCTCGCACGCTTGTGAACTCGCGCCTCTTGCTGCCACTCTTGGTGCTCGCCGCCTGTGCCTCACCGGGCACCCCCGGTCCCGCAGGGAGCAGTACTTCCTCTTCTTCCTTCTCTGCTGCGAGTTCGACGGATAGCGCGTCGCGGCTCGAGTCAGCGGAACTCCACCGGACCAAGGGCCTCGAGCATGCGAGCAGAATGGAGTGGAAGGAGGCCGCCACGGAGTACGGCCTGTCGCTCCAGGCCGATGCCAAGTAGGAGGAGGTCTGGGAGAAGACAGCAGAGGCTCATGAGCGAGCCCGGGAGTTGGACGAGGAGGTGAAGTCGCTCCAGAAGCTGCTGAGGCCCCTGCTGGCGCTGCGGAGGTGCGGAGGAAGCAGCGCGCCGCGCGGTTGGACTGGGCGACGCCGCTGAAGCGCAGTTTCGACTTCGACGTCTTCACCTGTCCTGGCTGCGGCGGGCGCCGGACGGTACTGGCGGTGCTCAAAGGCCCCGGTGTCAAGGAGGTGTTGAGGCACCTGGGGTTGCCCACCGTCCCCTTGCCCCTGGCCTCTGCACGAGGCCCGCCCCAAGGGGAGTGGCTGCGCTGAATGGCAGAGCCCCCCCGACACCTCGGTTTCAGCGGCACCGGCAGGGCCACAGAGGCCGCCCGACAGGCAAGGAGTGCGCGCGCAGGCAGGCGGCGGGGGGCCGTGCGCCCCCTCGAGGGCCACGGCCCGCCAGCGTCCGAGGGGGCGCACAGAGCGGCTACCGGCCGCCGAGGTGAAAGTGGCCGCCAAGTCCGCCTATACGTAGGCGAAGCTCGGGGACTGACGCTCCTGAACGCTTCGGCCGAACTCTGACGCTCTGCTAGCCTGATGCGAATGCTCTGGGTACTCGCGGGTGTGTTGGTGATTCTCCTGGTCGCGGGAGTCGTCTGGTACCGCACCCCGCCCAGCGAGGCTCCCAGGGCCTTCACGGTGCGCGGAACGGACGTCTTCCAGCTCCAGCTTCAAGGCCCCGCGGTCTTGCATCTGCCCGCCCCAAAACGGCACGCGGAGTGGGTGGGCCCCGTGGACATGGTCACCGCGCACGTCACGCTCCCCGGCGTGCTCCACGGCGCCACCGAGCGGCTCCGGCTCATCGTCACCCAGGAAGACGGAGGCAGGCGCTGGGAGAACACGTTCTCCGCGCTCGATCAGCCGCGAGGGATGAACATCAGTCCTGCGTACCTGGAGCCTTCCAGGGTCCCTCCGCTGACGCCTGAGCTACTCGCCGCGACGGAGGACACCACGGAAGTGGGGACGACCTTCGACGCGGACCTGGCGTTCTTCGACCTTCCGCGCGGGAAGGGCCGATACCGAGCCCAGGCCGTGCTCGACACGTTCGTGTCGAACGAAATCTGGATCGACATCCATCAGGAGTAGGCCCCGCTCGACGATGTCAGAAGTGAAGCGCACGCCGCCCTCCCCCGGCTCGAAGACACCGTCCGGTACCAGCGAGTGCAAGTGCGGCCTTACCTGCAAGGCGGAGCCGAAGAATGGGATGCACGACACGGCCCCGACCTGCCCACCCCACGGACCCTGCCGCCGTGCCCTCCGCCGCTGCAGGGCGAACACCGCCCGCCGAGGCCCCTGCTGGCGCTGCGAAGGTGCGGAGGAAGCAGCGCGCTGCGCGGAGTGTGCGTGTTCCGGGGCATATCCGGGGCCACGCGCGGGCGTGGCTCCGGGAGGCGGGGCCGCGCGAGGCCGTGCCTCCCGCCTCGCGTTGCATTCGTGGGACGGGCGGCTGATCTGTTCCAGGTCACCCCGGCCCCCATGCAAGTCCTGGGTTCTGCTGGGGATTCCTCTCTGCACGGGTGCGTTTGCAAGGTTTCTTTGCGTCGGGCCTGGAGCAGCGGTGCTCCAGTGTGACGAGGCAGCCTCGCCAACCCCGCGTTCCCTCACAGGTCTGAAGTTGGCGCGAGGCTTGCTGTAGACGGCCCACCCCGGCCGCGTCCCCGCCGCTACCGGGCATCCTCGTCACACAAGGAAGCCCTATATGAGCAAGCAACTTCGCGTTCCCTCCCGCTGGCTGGCCGGGTGGCTGGTCGGTGCGTCCCTGCTGGGTGCCTGTGCCGGTCCCGAAGACACCGTCCCCGCGGGCGACGCGCAGGTGGCGGCCGACACGGCCGAGGCGGGCAACATCTCCGTGAGCCTGTCGGTGCCGAAGGCCGCGCTCAGCGCGCGTGAGGACGTCCTCATCTCCGTCACCCTGCGCAACGAGGGGAGCCGCACGGCGCGGCTGCTCAAGTGGCACACGCCGGCGGAGGACGTGGAGGAGGCGCTGTTCGACGTGACGGTGGATGGGCAGGCGGTCGCCTTCGAGGGCCCGCACTACAAGCGCCCGGCGCCGGGCGCGGGCGACTACCTCACGCTGGCTCCGGGTGAGAGCCTGACGCGCACGGTGTCGCTGTCCTCCTTCTACGACCTGTCACGCACGGGCACCTACCGCGTGCGCTACGCGGCCGAGCTGCATGGCGGCCAGGTCTCCGCGTTCCGCTCCAACGACGTGGAGCTGTGGGTGGAGGGCCGTGAGAGCGCCCTCCGCGAGGCCTCAGCCGCGCCGGGTGGCACGGTGTCGCTGGGCGCCGTGATGTACACCAAGTGCACCACCACGCAGCAGGCCACCGCCCTCGAGGCGCTGAACGCCGCCACCAACATGGCGAACAACTCGGCGGCGTACCTCAACGGCACGGCTTCGGGCACGCCGCGCTACACCACCTGGTTCGGCGCCTTCTCGTCGAGCGGCTGGAACACCGCGAAGACGCACTTCGTGGCCATCAAGGACGCGCTCGACACCAGGCCCATCACCATCGACTGCGGCTGCAAGAAGACCTACTACGCCTACGTGTACCCGGCGCAGCCGTACAAGATCTACGTCTGCAAGGCCTTCTGGTCCGCGCCGATGACGGGCACCGACTCCAAGGGTGGCACGCTCATCCACGAGCTGAGCCACTTCAACGTGGTGGCGGGCACGGACGACCATGTCTACGGCCAGAGCGGCGCGAAGTCGCTGGCCATCTCCAACCCGACGCAGGCCCTGGGGAACGCCGACAACCACGAGTACTTCGCGGAGAACACGCCGTTCCTCCAGTGAGCTGACGGCGAGCAGTGACTCAGGGACGGGGGCGGCGACGCTCCCGTCCCTTCTCTTTGGTGCGGTGCCTCCCGCGCGCGCGTACCGCTGTGCACGGGCGGGGACTTAGGGCTCGCGGTCGTAGATGCAGGTCCAGAAGTCGGAGGACTCTCGCGCGCGGAGCCAGGGCCAGCGCGCGAGGTCCAGCCCGAGGGTGCAGACGACCACCTCGCGCCCACGGGATGCCGCTTCCAGTCGTGCCATGGCGGCCTCGAGCGCCGCGCCAGTGAAGGGAAGGTAGAGGTAGTAGACTGTTCCCTCCGGCACGGACGCGCGCGCGTCCCCGAGGACATACGTGACGCCCGTGAGGCCCAGGTCCGTGGCCCGCTGTCGCGCGGCGTCGACCAGTGCGGGCTCGTGCTCCAGGCCCACCACGGTGGCCCCCGTCAACAGATGCGTGAGCAGTGTGGCCTTGCCGAGCCCGGAGCCGAGGTCGACGAACACATCCGTCGCGCGGACGGGCACGTCACGGAGGAGCTGGAGCAGGGCGCCCACTCCGCTCGCATGGTGGCCGATGAGCTCCCCGTGCCTCGTGTGGGGCGTGAGTGGCACGGTGTCGATGCCGAGCAGGCGCTCCACCCAGGCATCGCGTTCGAACACCGGGAGCGACTCCAGCAGCGCCGCGAGCGCCGGGCCGCGAAGGCTGCCGCGACGGACAGCGGCCCGGAGGGCTTCGGGTTCCATGGCGGCCATGGCCCGACAATAACCGGAGCGTTGGCGCTCGTGCCCCCCGGCTATCCGGGAGCGCGCCCGTTCAATTAACTTGGGGCCGGGCACTGGCGCCCGGCGAGACGAAACGAGCACACCTCATGGCACTCAACGAAATCGCGGTTGCGTACAGCGACCCGCGCGCGGAGCCCGCGACGAACTACCGCGAGACCCTCAGCAACTTTCCAGGCCTGTTCGGTAACATGTCCATGGGTGGCCGGTGCGTGGCGTATCTGAAGTTCACGGACGGGACCTGGATGGCGCAGATGAGTGAGTCCTCCATGGTGGCCGGCATCGGCCTGGGCTACGCGAAGCACGCGGAGCAGGTGCTCATCGACTGCTACGCCATGGAAGCGGCGGGCAAGACGGTGGAGTTCGTCTACACCGAGCTGCAGTGCTGCGGCGCGGGCAGCGGCATGCGCAACTGCCGGGCGACCATGGAGAACTTCCTGACGGACCATGGCGAGCACGGCGCGGCCACGCCCGTCTATTACTCGTTCCCGTACCCGGCGGGCAGCGACCATGCGAGCAAGTCCACCCGCTCGCACTCCATCGACCTGCTCAAGCAGGAAGCGAGGCATTTCTGACGTACGTTCGGGCTCCCGGCCCGTGTCGGGCTGGATTCCTCCGCGCCGACGTGTCGCGGAGAGGTGAGGGGACCTGATGACACCGCTGATGGCCGCGAGCGTGGTGTGGTACGTGACGGGCCGGTTCTACGCGTCGCTGGACGGGACGACGTCTCAGGACCTGGGCTACTTCCTCCACCTGGAAGGGCTGGACGGCGCGCTCTTCACGGACCCGAAGAACCCGAGCGAGGCGACGGCGCGGCTCACGTTCAGGTCCGAGCCCTTCACCGCCAGGAAGGTCACCAATGGGGACCTGTCGCTGAGCCTCGACGCGGTGGGCGACTTCAGCCTGTACCTCAAGCGCGAGAAGCACGTGGGCGCGTCCTTCGACGACCCGGAGTCGTTCTCCGACGGCCTGCGCATCGCCACGTTCCGCAGGGCCAGCGTCGTCGCGGGCGGCGCGTTCAGCGGTGTGCCCGCCACGCAGCGGGCGCTCTCGCTCAACGTCTTTACCGCCCGACTGGTGTGGACCACGGAGTTCGAATTCGACGGTCAGCGGTATGACCTGCGGCGGCTGCTGCCGCACGGAATCACGCAGTGGGGCGAGGCGGGCCCCACCGTCATCACCCCGACGCCGAAGAACTTCTCGAGCGTCCTCCCGTTCTTCGGGTCGGCTGTGGCGGTCGGCCCGGGGCCCATTCGCTGAGAGAGCGCGCCCCATGACGGACCCGAAGGCCGAGGCCCCGTACGTCGTCACCGAACCCGAGTTCGACGAGCCCTCACCGCATGCCTGGGTGGCGGACCGCGTCTGGAGGCAGCGTCGCCAGTGGTCGCGCTTCGCCCTCGAGAACCTGCGTGAGACGGAGCTCGTCGGAATCGGCGAGGAGGGCAGTCTGGCCGTCCCCGTGACGCCGGAGCTGTTCGCACGCGCACCCGTAGCGCCTGTCGACCCGGCAGCGCCTGTCCCTCCCGAGGGCCCCCTGGAAGCGCAGCAGGAGCGGCTGAGCACCACGCGCGAAGTGGGTGCGGAGTTCGCGCCCACGTGGTGGCCCGTGTGCTGCCAACGGCTTGTCGTGCTGACGCTGGTCAACCCCACCGCGGGAGAGCTGGCGGACTGGGAGCGGAGCCACCTGCCGCTCTCCGCCGAGGCCCTGGATGACCTGCGCTACTCCGGGCTCTGGATGGGTGCGCTGGAGGACGTGCGCGCGGGCCGTGAGCCCTGCATCAGCTTCAACGTGTACCAGTGTCACGCGTGTGGCCGCATCCACGCGCGCCTGGCGAAGTATCCGAAGCTGGCATCGCGGTAGAGGGAACGCCGGGCTCACGTGCGCAGCCGTGCCACGCCGGGAGCCCGGCGGGCCGGGTGAATCAGTCCGGCCTTCCCGCGCGCCCCGCGACCTTCAGCTCCCCCGCGGGTGACAGCGCGAGGTGAACGGCCGAGGCGGGGCCGCTCTCGCGCTGGAGCGGGAGCCGCTCGACGAAGCCGCCGTCCGCGTCGAACACGTGCACCGCGTTGCAGGTGGCATCCGCCACGTACGCCGTGCCGGCCGCGTCCACGGTGAGCGCGCGCGGCCACCGCATTCCCGCGCCCTCGTGGCCATAGTGGCCATAGCTGCCCACGCCGCGCCCATTCGCGTCATAGACAGCGACGCGCGCGTGGCCGGAGTCGACGACATGGATGCGCCCGTCCGGACCCACGGCGAGGGCGCGCGGCAGTTGCAGCTCGCCCACGCCGAACGTGCCCAGCCAGTCGCCCTCGGCGGAGAACACCTGCACGCGGTGGTTCAGCGAGTCCGCGACCAGCAGCCGCCCCCGAGCATCCACGCACGCCCCCGCGGGGTAGAGGAGCCGCCCGTCCTCCTTGCCCGCGCGGCCCACCTGGCCCACGTGCGCGCCGTCACGGGTGTAGACCTGGACGCGGTGGTTGCCCCGGTCCACGACGTACACGCGTCCCTCCGTGCCGAGCGCCAGCGCCGCCGGGCCGTTGAGCTCCCGGGCCCCACGGCCAAACCCTCCCAGCTTCGCCACCTCCGCGCCCGCCACGTCACGGACGAGCACCTGGTGCTCACGCGGTCGCAGCTCCAGGACGCTCCCCTGTGCGTCGAAGTACAGGAGCGCGTCCCGCCCTCCCACCTGGAGGGCCGTCAGCCCCTGCGAGCCGGAGCAGCCGGTGCTCGCGACGGGCAGGATGAACGAGGCGGCTCCCACCGCCGAGAGCCGCAGAAAGTGACGCCGTTCCAGGTGCATACCCGGAGAGTAGTGTCAGGACGTCAACACTAGAAAGATGCGTCATTATTGATTTTTTCGGGGCGAGCTGGGGCCGCAGGGACCTACTTCTTCCGGAACAGGTCCTCCGCGGCGCTCAGCAGGGAGTCGCGGCTCTCCTTTTCGTGGATGCCGCCCTCGCCAATCTGGAACAGCTCGCAGAAGTTGGCGCCGTCCTTGTCCTTGGGCACCTCGGCGAAGGGCTCCTTGCACTCCTTGGCCACGCCGGGGTCGAAGTGCCGGCAGTTGCGGCACGAGCGCACGTCCTCATCACAGCCGGGACAGGTGTCGCGCCTCCCCACCTGGTTGGCGATGATGTCGAGCGGGCGTCCGCAGTGCGCGCAGCCGGGCATGGCCACCTCCAAGAGCGAAAGGGGCCATCATTGTGCCAGTGCGCGCGGAGGCGCGGTGGGTCTTCAGCGCTGCGGGCTGGAGACGAACGCCGGAGTGGGCTCCGAGGAGACGTGCACCGGCGGCGAGGACGGGCGCAGCTCGCCCATGGCGTCCACCAGCTGGTCGTCCAGGCGCTTGAGCAGGAACAGCATGTAGGCGGACACCGCGGCCAGCACCGACGCGAGGATGCCCAGCATCATGCCGCGCTGCCACTGGTGCGCGCGCCCCAGTACGGCCCGGCGCTCGGCGAAGGTCTTCAGCTGCGCGTCCGCCGCCGTGCCGTCCAGCCGGTTGGCGTAGTCCTCGGCCTGGGCGGTGCCGCGCTCCATCAGCCACTGCCCCTGCACCTGCAGGGCGTCCGCGCGCGTGTAGCAGTAACCCGCCGCACCCGCTGACAGCAGGGAGATGCACAACGCCGCAGTCACGCTCCGGGTACCCATTTCAACGTCCTCCGGACCCGCCGTTGCGCGGGTCTGGACACCCGCGACTGCTCCGGCTTCCCGAAGACAGTAGCGGATGGTAGGGAGCCCCCCTGACATGGGCAAGCCCTACCGTCCTAAAGACCACTATTTCCAGAAAGCCAAGCAAGAGGGGCTGCGCGCCCGCTCGGCGTTCAAGGTCGACGAGCTCATCAAGCGCTTCCCCATGGTGAAGAAGGGGCACGTGGTGCTCGACCTGGGGGCGGCGCCGGGAGGCTTCCTCCAGATTCTGGCGGAGGCGGTGGGGACGTCGGGGCGGGTCATCGGGGTGGACATCGTCGCCATCCGTCCCTTCACCCAGCGGTATGTGCAGACCGCGGTGCTGGACGTGCTGGCGGACGACTTCGACGCGAAGCTGTCCGCGCTGTACGACGGCCCCTTCGACGCGGTCATCTCCGACATGGCGCCCAAGACGAGCGGCATCAAGGCCACGGACGAGGCGCGCAGCCTGCGGCTCGCGGGCAAGGCGCTGGAATTGGCCGTCGCGCGGGGCCGGCCCGGCTCGTCCTTCGTGGCCAAGGTGTTCATGGGCGGGGACTTCGAGGACTTCCGCAACCAGGTGCGCGCCCTCTTCGAGGAGGTGAAGGTGGTGCGTCCCGAGGCCACGCGCGGCGCCAGCATGGAGGTCTACCTCGTGGGGCTGCGCCGGAAGGCGCCCGAGACTCCGGCACCCTGACGTTCATTGTGGAACGAAGTAGCGGCCGGCTGTGTCTAGAGTGCCGCCCATGCATCGGACCCTCTGGACCCGCGCGTCCTCCTCCGCCCTGTTGCTGCTGTTGTCGCTGCTGCTGACCGCCTCGCCCGCACTGGGGCAGGGGAAGGCCCCGCCTTCGTGGAAGGCCATCGACGCGCTCGTGTCGGAGCAGAAGGTGGAGGCCGCGGCGCAGGGCGCCGAGGCCCGCCTGGAGCGGGCGAAGGGCCGCGCGGACGAGGCGGAGTGGGTGAAGGCGCTGGTGCGCACGGTACAGCTGCGCACCGCCCTGCACGGGTACGAGACGTCGGTGCGCTTCCTGCGCGAGCAGGCCTGGCCCAAGGGCGTGCTGCCGCGCGCCACGCTGAACCTCTTCTACGCGAGCTCGCTCGTCACGTACGCGCAGGCGTACGGGTGGGAGGTGCGCCAGCGCGAGGCGGTGGCCTCCACCGGCCCGGTGGACCTCAAGTCGTGGACGTACGAGCAGATCCTCACCGAGGCGCAGCGCGCCTACGAGGAGGTGTGGAAGCAGCGCGAGCAGCTGGGCACCGAGCCGGTGAAGGCGCTGGCCGAGTACATCCAGCCCAACACGTACCCGGCGGGCATCCGCTCCACGCTGCGTGACGCCGTCTCGTACCTGTGGGTGGGCGTGCTGGCGGACAGCTCCCACTGGCGGCCCGAGCATGCCAACGAGGTGTACCGCCTGGACCTGCGCGCGCTCCTGGAGGGCACGCCGACGGTGGCGCTGACGGACCCGAACGTCCACCCGCTGGTGAAGGTGACGGCGGTGCTGGGCGATTTGGAGGCGTGGCACCGTGCCGCCGGCCGGCGCGAGGCGGCGCTGGAGGCGCGGCTGAAGCGCTACGAGGTGCTGTACGCGCACTTCACCGAGAAGGACGACCAGACCCGCATCCGCCAGCACCTCGCCGCGCACCTCGCGCCCTTCCGCGACGTGGCGTGGTGGGGCATGGGGCAGGGGCTGCTCGCGGAATTGGAGCGCGCCGCGGACCACGCGGTGCGCGCGCACGCGCTGGCGAAGACCTGCGTGGACGCCTTCCCCAAGACGCCAGGCTCGCAGCGCTGCGCCGCCTTGCTGAGCGCGCTGGAGGCCCCGGACTTCCGCCTGACCTCCATGCAGTCGGATGGCCCGCGCCGTCGCTCCGTCGAGCTCACCCACCGCAACGTGCCGGCCGTCCACTTCCGCGCCTACGCCTTCGACCTGGAGAAGCGGCTGACGAAGGTGGACGACTACAACATCCTGCCCTACGGGGACGCGATACTCCGCCAGATGGCGGGCCAGAAGCCGGTGGCCTCGTGGAGCGTCCAGCTTCCCCAGACGCAGGACTTCCGGGAGCACCGCACCTTCGTCACGCCGCCGCTGGAGCAGCCGGGCACATACATCATCGCCGTCTCCGCGCGCGAGGACTTCGGCACCAAGGACAACCGCGTGCAGGCGGTGTTCATGACGGTGTCGCCGTGGGTCATCGTCACGCGCAGCACCGGCGGCACCTCGGTGGAGGCGCGGGTGCTGCAGGGCGACTCCGGCCGGCCCGCGACGGAAGTCCCCGTGAGGCTCATCCTCGTCGACTACAACAAGGGCTTCCGCGAGGCGGCCAAAGCCACCACGGACCCGCAGGGGGAGGTGACCTTCCCGGCGCCCCAGGGGCAGCGGTACCAAAGCTACATCCTGGTGGCGGGGCGCGGGCGCGACACGCTGCTGCACCCCGGCGGCTTCTCGTTCTACTCGCGCGACGAGCCGAAGGAGCACACCTCGTCGCTCGTCTTCACGGACCGCACCGTGTACCGCCCGTTGCAGAAGGTGCTGTGGAAGGCCGTGGCCTTCCGTGGGCGCGGCGACCAGGCGCGCTACCGGACGCTGCCGGCGGAGCGGCTGGTGGTGTCGCTGATGGACCCCAACCACCAGGTGGTCGAGCGCAAGGAAGTGCGCACCAACGGGTTCGGCTCGGCGGCGGGAGAGTTCGTCGTGCCCACCGGCCGCGTGCTCGGCGGATGGACGGTGCGGGTGGAGTCGGGTGGCGCCGCCAGCATCCGCGTGGAGGAGTACAAGCGGCCCACCTTCGAGGTGACGCTGAAGGACCCGGACGCGCCGCTGCGCATCAACCGGCCGGCCACCTTCAAGGGCGAGGCGCGCTACTACTTCGGCCTGCCGGTGGCGTCCGGCACCGTGCGCTGGCGTGCCTTCCGCGAGCCGGTGCTGCCCTGGTGGTGGTGGTGGGACACGTCCTCCATTCCCGTGAAGCGGCAGGTGGTGGCGTCCGGCACGTCCGCGCTGGCCGAGGACGGCGGCTTCGGCATCACCTTCACCCCCGAGGTGGACGAGCGCTCCTCGCGCACGCCGGGGCTCACCTGGCGCTATCGAATCGAAGCGGACGCGACGGACGAGGGCGGTGAGACGCGCTCGGCCAACCGCGCCTTCCGGCTCGGCTTCGTCGCGGTGGAGGGACGCGTGGACGCGGACGAGGGCTTCTTCCGCGAGGGCGTGGCCGCCGAGGTGCGGCTGGTGCGCTCCACGCTGGACGGCGCGCCGCAGCCCGGCGCGGGCCGCTGGCGGCTCGTGGCCCTGAAGCAGCCCGCTCAGCCCCTGCTGCCCGCGGACGAGCCCGTCGTGGCGCCTCCCACCGTGGAGGTGGACCCGGAGGCGGTGCGTACGCCCACGCCGGGCGACAAGCTCCGGCCGCGCTGGGGCACGGAGTACACGCCGAAGGCGACGCTGGCCCGCTGGCAGGACGGCACCGAGCAGGCGAAGGGCGCCGTGCAGCACGACGCGGAGGGCGTGGCCCGGGTGAAGCTGCCCGCGCTGAAGGCCGGGGCGTACCGGCTGCACTACGAGACGACGGACGCCTTCGGTCAGACGTTCACCGTGGCGCGTGAGGTGCTGGTGGCCGGCGCGGCCGCGCCGATTGCACTGCCCGCGTCGCTGGTGCTGGAGCGCGACACGGTGCGAGTGGGCGAGGTGGCGCGGCTGCTGGCCTTCTCCGGCTACGAGGGACAGCCCCTGATGCTGGACCTGTACCAGGGCGAGCGGCGCGTGCTGCGCAAGGCGCTGACGGGCGGCAAGGCCCCGGTGGTGGTGGAGGTGCCGGTGACGGAGGACTTGCGCGGCGGCTTCACCGCGGTGCTGGTGGCCGTGCGCGACTGGCAGTACCTCAGCTTCTCCGAGCCCGTGTTCGTCCCGTGGGACGACAAGGAGCTGGCGCTGGAGTTCGCCACCTTCCGCGACAAGCTGCGGCCCGGCGCGAAGGAGACGTGGCGCGTGACGGTGCGCGGGCCGAAGGGCGCGAAGGTGGAGGCCGGCGCCGCCGAGCTGCTCGCGTATATGTATGACCAGTCGCTGGACCTGTTCGCGCCGCACGTGCCGCAGAGCGTGGCGTCGCTCTATCCGCGCCGCGCGACGACGGTGGACCTGCGCGCGTCGCTGGGGGTATCTGGCGCCCAGTGGCTCGTCAGCGACGACTTCGGCGAGGTGAAGGGGTGGGAGCCGCCGACGCCGGACTCCCTGCGCTTCGAGGACAGCTATGGCCTGGGAGGCCCCGGCTACCGGCGCAACAAGGGCTATACGATGGGGGGCATGGTGCACCGCCAGGCCGCCTCGGCCCCCAGGCCGACCGCCGCGCGGGAGGCCAGGTCGTTCGAGTCGCTCGAGGGTGCGCCGCCTCCACCGCCCCCCGCGCCTCCCGCCGAGGCGGCGAAGCAGGAGTCGAAGGCGCAGGCGGATGGCCGGGCCCAGGCGGCCGAGGCCGCTCCCGCCGAGGGGCTCCGCTCCAACTTCGCGGAGACGGCGTTCTGGGTGCCGCAGCTCCTCATGGGGCCGGATGGTACGGCGACGCTGGAGTTCACCGTGCCCGACTCGGTGACGGCGTGGAGCGTGTGGGTCCACGCGCTGACGCGTGACTTGAAGGGCGGCTCGGTGCAGCGCACCACCCGCAGCGTGAAGGAGCTGATGGTGCGGCCGTACGTGCCGCGCTTCCTGCGCGAGGGCGACCGGGCGGTGCTGGAGGTGGTGGTGAACAACGCGGCGGAGCGGCCCCAGCAGGGCACGCTGACGCTCGACATCGTGGACGCCCAGACGCAGAAGAGCCTGCTGGCGGACTTCGGCGTCAAGGGCGCGTCCCAGTCCTTCAACGTGGCGGCCGGCCGGGGCACGAACCTGCGCTTCGCGCTCACCGCGCCCGCGAAGGTGGGGGCGGTGGCCTTCCGCGTGGAGGCGCGCGCCGGCAACCTGAGCGACGGCGAGCTGCGCCCGCTGCCCGTGCTCCCGGGCCGCATGCACCTGGCGCAGTCGCGCTTCGTCACGCTGAAGGGGAAGTCCTCGAAGACGATGACCTTCGAGGACCTGCGCGCGGGTGGGGACCCGACGCGGGTGAACGAGCAGCTCGTCGTCACGGTGGACGCGCAGCTCTTCTACGCGGCGCTCCAGTCGCTGCCGTACCTGATGGACTACCCCTACGAGTGCACGGAGCAGACGCTCAACCGCTTCGTGTCCTCCGGCATCCTCGCCAGCCTCTACGGGCAGTACCCCGAGGTGGCGAAGATGGCGAAGAAGCTGAGCGAGCGCTCCACCCGCTTCGAGACGTGGGACGCGGTGGACCCGAACCGGAAGATGTCGCTGGAGGAGACGCCCTGGCTGGAGATGGCCAAGGGCGGCGGGGACGCGGACGCCGACCTGGTGCGGGTGCTGGACCCGAAGGTGGCCGCCGCCGAGCGCACCGCGTCCATGGCGAAGCTGCGCAAGGCGCAGACGTCCAGCGGTGGCTTCCCGTGGTGGCCGGGCGGGCCGCCGTCGCCGTACATGACGCTCTACATCCTCCACGGCCTGTCGCGCGCCATGGAGTACGGCGTGGAAGTCCCGCCGGAGATGACGCGCAACGCGTGGGGCTACGTGGCCCGCCACTTCCGCGACGAGTACGCGGAGAAGCTGATGAAGAAGAACCAGGGCTGGGAGTTCCTCACCTTCCTCAACTACGTGGCCTCCGCGTACCCCAACGAGCGCTTCACGGGCGAGGCCCTCACCGCCGCCGAGCGCGAGCGGATGCTGGCCTTCAGCTACAAGCACTGGAAGAAGCACTCGCCGTACCTCAAGGGCTACCTGGCGCTGACGCTCAAGCGCGCGGGGCAGGGCAAGGACGCCGAGCGGGTCTGGGAGAGCGTCATGGACTCCGCCAAGACGAGCGAGGAGCTGGGCACGTACTGGGCGCCCGAGGACCGCAGCTGGCTCTGGTACAACGACACCACGGAGACGCACGCCTTCGCGCTGCGCACGCTGACGGAGCTGAAGCCGAAGGACCCGCGGCGCGAGGGGCTGGTGCAGTGGCTGCTGCTGGACAAGAAGCTCAACCACTGGAAGTCCACCCGCGCCACGGCGGAGGCGCTCTACGCGCTGGTGAAGTACCTCCAGTCGGAGGGGGCGCTGGGCGTGCGTGAGGACGCGAAGGTGACGGTGGGCCCGCGCGTGGTGCAGATGGAGTTCTCCCCGGACGAGTACACCGGGAAGAAGAACCAGGTGGTGGTGCCGGGGCCGGAGCTGAACCCGGCGACCATGAGCTCGGTGGTGGTGGAGAAGACGACGCCGGGCTTCGCCTTCGCCTCCGCCACGTGGCACTTCTCCACGGAGAAGCTGCCGGAGGAGGAGCGCGGCGACTTCTTCCAGGTGTCGCGGCGCTACTTCCGGCGCGAGCGCGAGGGCCGCGAGGCGGTGCTCCAGCCGCTGGCGGAAGGCGCGGCGCTCAAGCCCGGTGACGAGGTGGAGGTGCAAATCTCCCTGCGCACGAAGCACGCGGCGGAGTACGTCCACCTGAGAGACCCCCGCGCCGCGGGCCTGGAGCCGGAGAACGCGCAGTCCCGCCACAAGTGGGACCTGGGCATCGTCTGGTACGAGGAGACGCGGGACTCGGGCACCAACTTCTTCTTCGAGTGGCTGCCCGCCGGCGAGTACACCTTCAAGTACCGCCTGCGCGCCAACATGGCCGGCACCTTCCGAGTGGGCCCCGCCACCGTGCAGTCCATGTACGCGCCCGAGTTCACCGCGTACTCCACGGGCGCGGTGCTCACGGTGAGCCCGGCGAAGTAACCCACGGCGGGCCCGCGGGAGCGCGAGCATCCACTCCCGCGGGTCGCCGTAACCGTCACGGGGTTGCGGTTGATATTTAATTGCGCTTAATCCCGCTTAATCCGTGTCCCGCGTAGGGTGGCCGCCACCTGTCGCCCGGCGCTGGAGGCATGAGGCCGCACGCCCGGGTCGGCAGGTCCGACAACCCGAGGGGTGGACCCATGTTCAAGCAGGTGCTTCGTCCGTTGTGTCTGGGTGTGCTGGTGGCCTGTGCTTCCGCCTGCGGCGGAGAGCTGGACGCGCTGGAAGTCGAAGAGGTCGGCACGGCGGAGCAGGGCGTGTGCCAGGTGGGCTCGTACATCAGCGAGTGCCGTGACTTCGGGAACGGCGGCTACTCGAGCCCGTCGTGCCCGGGCCAGTTCGCGTGGAGCTACTGGAACTGCAAGCAGTACCGGTACTACTCGGGCCCCACCACCTACTACTACCGCCAGGAGTGCGGCCCGCAGAAGACCATGTGCGGCAGCAGTGCCACCACGCCGCCGGGGCTGCCCGAGGCCCGGTGCAAGCAGAACTGCTGAGCCGCTGAGCGGGCACCGGGGCCGTGCGTCTGGCGCGCGGCCTCGGGCCGATTCATCGAGGCAGGGGCTGCTCCAGCTCGCTCACGGGAGCAGTGAAGGCCGGAGCGACTGAGTCCCTCGCTCGGAGGGACCTGTCCGCGTTCAGCCTCAGTCCCCGCAGGTGGCCTTTTCGTCGGTGGGGTACAGGGTGGCGATGCCGTAGGTGCCATTCCGGGTGCCGCACCAGATGCGCCAGCTCGTGCCGCCCAGGTCCGGCGCGGAGTACACGCCGCCTTCCTTCTTCGCCCCGCCGCGCGCGCAGCACCGTGCGAAGGCCCGCGTGCCGATGGCCACCAGACCCACCGCGTCCGGCGAGCGCGAGAAACCGCCAAGCTTCTTCTCGCCGCAGGACCACGGCGCCACGCCGCGGAACTTGATGAGGTACTCGTCACCCTTCTGCGCACTGCCTCCGCGAGCCGGGCCGCCGTAGCAGAGCTTCCCCTCGGACTCGAGCTGTGCGTAGCGCGGCAGGAAGTGCAGCCCGCCAATGGGGCCACGGTCCCATTCGTCTCCGCAGAACACGTGCGTGAAGGCGTTGCGCGGGCCGGTGCTCACCCACAGCCCCGTGAGCCACTCGAGGTTGCCCTGCCGTGCTCCCGGCCGCCCCGCGACGGACAGCGCCGTCTGGATGCGCGCGTCGTTGTAGTGCCGGGAGAAGAAGCGCTGCACGTCCCCCGCGCTCACGCTCACGTCCGGGCGCGCCGGGCACAGGTCCAGCACCTCGCGGTCCAGCGGCGTCAGCGCCGGCAGCTTGCCGAACAGGGGCTTCGTGTCACACGTCGTCGCGCAGCCCGTGGCGGGCTTCCAGTCCGCTCGCACCGTGGCCGGGCGCGAGGATGCGACCTGGACGTCGCCGGCGCCGCGCTCCTCGTCGGAGGACTCCCGGGCCGCGCTGGCGAAGCGGGCCTGCTGCTCTGTCCGGCCTCGGGCCTGCTGCGCGGAGTGGGCCCGGTCCGCCTCCGCCAGGGCCGCCGCGTCCGGGGCTCGGGGCGCCGCGGCCTCCGGCGCGCCCTCGCACAGCACCCAGCCTTCCGCGGCGGGGCCGCGCAGCTTGCACCACGCGCGGCCGGGGCCGCCCTTCTTCAAGAGCGGGTACGACGTGCCCGGCTCCACCGTGAAGACCACCTTCGTC
This sequence comes from Pyxidicoccus trucidator, assembly GCF_010894435.1. Classification (NCBI taxonomy): domain Bacteria; kingdom Pseudomonadati; phylum Myxococcota; class Myxococcia; order Myxococcales; family Myxococcaceae; genus Pyxidicoccus; species Pyxidicoccus trucidator. The sequence continues at coordinate 322,506 of NZ_JAAIXZ010000010.1, forward strand.
GACTCGGGCTGCTCCACCGCGTCCACGCGGGCGTCGGAGACGAAGGCTCCGGGGCCGGCCAGGACGGGGAGGGCCGTGAGGAGGCAGAGGGCAAGGAAGGGGAGGGGAAGACGCATGGCGCGCGGGAGTCTACAGCGTCCCGCCGGCCGCTCGGGAAGAGCGGCCCGGAGGGACGGGTCGGCGCGTGGGACGTCCCCCTCCCGTCCGGCATTCAACCGGGCTTCACCGGGAGCAGGCGGGCGGGCTCTTCCGGATGCGCGGAGGTGGTTGCACGGAGGCGCACAGTCGAGACCTCCGCTCCCGGAGGCCCGCCGGGTGGAATGACTGTTCCTTCCGCAGTACCCGGGCCGAGGCGGCAAGGCAGCCGCCCTTGCCCACACGTTGTCAGAACCGCGGGCCTCAGCCGAGCTTCAGGCGCACTGCGTTCGGCTTGTCCGTCCGCGCCTTGCCGACCTGCACGGTGTACTCGCCCGGGCCGTACTCCGCCTTCAGGTCCGTCACCTTCTCGCCGTTGACGCGGACGCTGCCCTGGGCCATCGCCTCGCGGGCCTTCGTCGCCGAGGCCACCAGCTTCGTCTCCGGCAGCAGCTTGAAGAGGAGCTGCTTCTCCGCGCCGGCCAGCGACACCTCGATGAGCTCCAGGCTCGCCTGCGGCTGCTCCTTCTTCAGGTTGTCCCAGGCCTCCACCGCCTTGCGGCCGCCCTCCTCACCGTGGAAGCGCACCGCCATCTCCCGGGCGAAGTCCTTCTTCACCGTCATGGGGTGCAGCTCGCCGCCCTGCACCTTGGCCCGCGTCTCCGCCAGCTCCTTCAGCGGCTTGGCGGAGAGCAGCTCCAGGTACCGCCACATCAGGTCATCGGTGATGCTCATCAGCTTGCCGAAGATGGTCTCCGGCGGCTCGTCGATGCCCACGTAGTTGTCCAGGCTCTTGGACATCTTGTCGCCGGTAATCTTCCCGTCGACGAGCTTCGCGTTGAGCCCCTCGAGGATGGGCCCCGTCATGATGACCTGCGGCTCCAGCCCCTCCTCCTTCATGAGCTGGCGGCCCACGAGCAGGTTGAAGAGCTGATCCGTCGCGCCCAGCTCGATGTCCGACTTCAGCGCCACCGAGTCGTAGCCCTGCAGCAGCGGGTACATGAACTCGTGCAGGGAGATGGAGACGTTCTCCCGGAACCGCTTCTTGAAGTCGTCGCGCTCCAGCATGCGCTGCACCGAGTAGCGCGCCGCCAGGCGGATCATCCCCTCCGTGCCCAGCGCGTCCAGCCAGGTGGAGTTGAAGCGCACCTGCGTCTTGTCCGCGTCCAGCACCTTGAAGACCTGCTGCTTGTACGTCTCAGCGTTGGCCTTCACCTCGTCGCGCGTCAGCGCCGGGCGCGTGGCGTTGCGCCCCGTCGGGTCGCCGATGAGCGCCGTGAAGTCGCCGATGAGGAACACCACCGTGTGTCCGAAGTCCTGGAAGCGCCGCATCCGCGTCAGCAGGAGCGAGTGGCCGAGATGCAAATCCGGCCGGCTCGGGTCGAACCCCGCCTTGATGACCAGCGGCTTGCCCGCGTCATACGAGCGCTGGAGCTTCTTCTTCAGCTCCTCGGGCACCTGGATATCCACGGTGCCTCGGGTGACTTCTTCGAACTGCTCCTCGGGGGTCGCCTTGCGCAGCGCGTCCATGGTCATGACGCCGCGCAACCTAGCCGATTTGCTCCGCCCGTGGCGGCACTTCCTCGGGGGACGTCAGGTGCCCGGCAGGCGCTGGCGCACCCGCTCGATGCTCCGGGGCCGGCCCGTGGTGTCGTCGATGTCGATGACCACGCCCTGCAGGTACACCAGCTTCTCGGCCACCTCGTAGGGGGCCTTCTCTCCAAGAAAGCGCGCCACCGAGGACTCCTTCTTCATCCCGATGACGGAGTCCAGCGGGCCACACATGCCCACGTCGGTGATGAAGGCCGTGCCGCCGGGGAGGATTCGCTCATCCGCCGTCTGCACGTGCGTGTGCGTGCCCACCACCGCGGACACCTTGCCGTCCAGGTGCACGCCCATGGCGTTCTTCTCGCTGCTCGCCTCGCAGTGCATGTCCACCAGGATGCAGGGCGTCTGCTTGCGCAATTCCTCCACCAGGGGCAGCACCACCTCGAAGGGGCTGTCCTCGGTGCGCATGAAGACGCGCCCCTCCAGGTTGATGACGCCCAGGGCCCGGCCGTCGGCAAGCCGCACCAGCCCGTGCCCGCGTCCCGGCGTCCCCTTGGGGTAGTTCGCCGGACGCAGCAGCAGGTCCGGATGTTCCTTCACCCAGGGGAGGATGCCCTTCTTCGAGTAGAAATGGTTCCCGCTCGTCAGCAGCTGGATGCCGCTGGCGAGCAGGAAGGTCGCCGTCTCCGGGCTGATGCCGGCGCCGCCCTCGCTGTTCTCCGCGTTGGCGACGCACACGTCCACGCCATGCTCGGAGACCAGTCGGGGCAAGAGGGCGCGGACCGCCTGGAGTCCCGGGCGGCCCACGACATCTCCCATGAAGAGAGCCTTCACGTATCCAGGAAGTCCCAGTCGCGGTACAGGCCGCGCAGCGACTCGGACTCCGTCACGATGAGGTCCATGTCCACGTCGTCAGCCGTGGTGGGCAGCACCTGGACGACCTGGTCATTGAACGCCAGGCCGACCCTGCGACTGCGCTGGCTGGCCGCACGGAGGGTGGCATCGTAGTAGCCACCTCCACGCCCCAGCCGCTTGCCGTCCCGGGTGAAGCCCAGGCCCGGCACCACGAAGAGGTCTATCTGGTCCACCGGGATGAGGTCCGAGGAGTTGCTTGGCTCCCGCACCCCCAGCCTTCCCGGCTCCAGCTCGCTCTCCGACTTGATGGCCCTGAATGAGAGGATGCGCCCGTGGACGTGGGACAGCGGGTAGCAGACGATTTTGTCGTCCTGCAACGCCGCGATCAAAATGTCCCGTGTGGGCACCTCGCCCCGAATTGGGGCATACAAGGCCACAGTTCTCGCCTTCTGATAATACGGAGCTGCCAGAAACCGAGACTGAACCTTGAGACCCCGCGTGTCGATGATGTCCGGCGTCATCGCCTTGCGACGCGCCGTCAACTCCTCACGCAGGGTCTGCTTCCTCGCCGCCGCCTCTTCCACCACCGTCTCGCTCACCGCCGCCACTCCGCAGAAAAAGTCCCCCGCCGCATGGCCGTGTGCCCAGCGTCCATTGAACCCTCTGAAAGCCAGGTGGGAACCGAAATCATGCCGCCGCAGGCTTCCCTCATCCCCCGTGAGAGGGGAGGGCTTGCACATGGCGACCGAAACGGACCCCGGAATGGACGTATCGGTTCGAATTTCTGCTGGGCATCACGCGCCCCGCAGGGGACAGCCCTTTGTAACAAAAACAAAGCTACAGTGCTACCAAGTCCTCGAATCTATTGGGAAAACCCGTAAGAGTCTGGGGAAATGATAAGGACGGGGGACGGCGGGGTCAAGGCTTCCTCGCGCGTTTACAAGGCAGCCTCGCGGCTTCTATGATGAAAAGTACCCCTCACATGCTGCCCACGCTTTCAAACAAGGCACTCGCGACGATTCTTTCCGTCGCCTCTGGCCTCGCGTGGGCGGGGCCGGGGCCCAACATCTCTGGCCCCTACCTGGGAGATGCCTACGGCCAGGTCGACTTCCGGATGGAAGGCGAGCGGGTGGTGGGCACCGCCGCCGGCAAGGGTGGCCCCTGCCAGTTCGAGCCCGGCACCGAGGTCATCTCGGGCGAGCTCCAGGGCAACGTCCTGGTGGGCACCGTGCTGCTGTGCCAGGTGGGCCGCCCGGAGTGCGCGGCCCGCGAGCCCCACCCGGCGCTCATCTTCGTCAACCCGCAGGACCGGGTGCTGAGCGCGCTGATTCGCCTGCGCGAGGGCTGCACCTCCCCGGCGCTGAAGCAGAACCTCCAGCTGTTCCTCAGGGCCACGGCGCCGCAGGAGGAGGCCCGCGAGGCCGAGCCCGAGTCGGACTCCGAGCCGGAGCCGGAGTCGGAGGCGGGGGCCGAGGAGGCGCGTGCCCCGGCGGCCACGGCTCCCGCGGCGGGGGTGGCGCAGGCGCGCCAGCAGGCTCCGGAGGTGCTGACCCTGGATGAGGGCCAGCGGCAGCTCGCGGCGGGCAACCACGCGGCGGCGCAGCCCCACTTCGAGCATGTGCTGCGCACGGACCCCCGCAACATCTCCGCGGTGGTGGGGCTCGCGGCCTGCCAGCTGGGGCGGGGGGACGCGGACGGGGCGCTGAAGACGCTGGAGCCCGCCGCGAAGACGTCGAGCCGGCCGGACCTGCACCTGTGGCTGGCCCACGCGTACTCCATGGACAAGAACCGCTTCCGGGCCCGGGAGGTGCTGCGCAAGCTCATGGACCTGGGCTGGACGCCCGGGAATCGGCCCGCGGAGGCCATTCCCGAGACTGCGCTGAAAGCCGACATCGAAGCGGTGATGCAGCAGCGGTCCCGGAAGCGGACCCCCGGCCGCGAGGCGATAGGATCCGGAAGCACGAGCCCGTGAGCCAGCCGCCTTCCCCAGGGAAGACCACCCGGGTCTTCGGCAACTACGAAATCCTCTCCGTGCTCGGCAAGGGCGGCATGGCGGAGGTGTACCGTGCCCGCGTGCTGTCCGGCCCGCGCGAGGGGTGGACGGTGGCGCTCAAGCGCTTGCAGCCGGCGCTGACGAGAGACCCGGAGTCGGTGACGCTCTTCGCCCGCGAGGCGCAGCTGTCCAAGCAGCTGCACCACCCCAACATCGTCACGGTGCTGGATGCCGGCGAGCTGGAGGGCATCTACTTCCTCGTCATGGAGCTGGTGGACGGGAGAGACCTGGGCCAGATCCTCCGGCGGTGCAAGGTGCGCGGCATCCCCCTGCCGCTGGACTTCGCGGTGTACCTGGGCAAGGTGCTGCTGGAGGCGCTCGCGTACGCGCACACCGCCACCGGCCCGCAGGGGGACGCGCTGGGCATCGTCCACTGTGACGTGTCCCCGTCCAACCTCTTCATCTCCCGCGTGGGCGAAATCAAGCTGGGCGACTTCGGCGTGTCGCGCGTGCTGGTGGACGGCAAGCTCCAGGGCGGCGAGGTGCTGGGCAAGCCGTACTACCTGTCCCCGGAGTCGCTGCTCGGCGAGGTGAACCCCGCCGCGGACCTGTGGGCGGCCACGGTGGTGCTCTACGAGCTGCTCACCCTGGAGCGCCCCTTCCTCGGAGGCTCGCCCGACGAGGTCTTCGCCGCCATCTGGTCCCGGGAGTACCGGCCGCTGCGCGAGCTGCGCCCGGACGTGCCCGAGGCCCTGGCGGCGGTGCTTGACCGAGCCTTCTCCGCCCGGCCCGAGGAGCGCTTCCCCTCGGCCGAGGAGTACGCCCAGGCCCTCACTCCACACTATGACGAGCGCGTGGGCACGCCCCTGGCCATCGCCGCCGTGGTGCGCGGCCTCTTCGGCGCCAGCGACGACGCGCCCGCGCCCCCGTCCCCGGGTGGCGCGGCCCCCACGTCGGGCACTCCCGGCTCGCGGGCGGGGTAGGGCGCGCCTTCCAGGCCCCGAGGGCGCGAATCGGAGAGGGGGAGGCAACTCCAGGCGACACAGGCCGATAATGGAATACAGGGTCTCCTTCCGCGGCGAAGCCGTGGGGGCGGACCCATCCAGCCTGTCTCCGCCCTCGGGAGAGTCACATGTCCACCATTGGTCGCGCCGGTTCCAGCCTCTCCACGTCGTCGCAGGTCCGGCAGGTGGAGCCCAGGGTCGCCCCGAAGCCCGCGGCGCAGGCCCCGGTGAAGACGCAGCCCGCGGTCAACACCGTGAAGGCGGCCGTCGCCGAGCGCCTCCGCGACGGGTTCGACGCCGCGCCTCGCGGAGTGGCGGCCCAGCGCCAGAAGCTGCTGGGGGAGATTGGCGACCATTCGCATTCCCATACCCCCGGCACCGAGGCCACCGCGCAGAAGGCCCCTGGCCCGAAGACGCCTGGCAGCACGGGCCCCACCGTCGCCGCGGACCCCTCCGGGCAAACCGTGGTGGAGCTGGGCAGCGGCAACAACACCGCCACCGTGTCCCAGACGAAGGACGGCGGGCTGACCATCACCTCCGGCACCGACACCGTGACGCTCACGGCGGAGCAGGCCCGGAACGCGGTCATCCGCGGCGGGGCCGGCAACGACTCCATCACCGTGGACTCGAGCGTCACGCAGGGCGTGAACATCGACGGTGGCGAGGGCAATGACACCCTCATCGGCGGCAGCGGCAACGACGCGCTCGAGGGTGGCGCCGGTGACGACTACATCGAGGCGCGCGGCGGCGACGACGCCGTGAGCGGCGGCGACGGCCGGGACGTCATGTATGGCCTCGACGGCAAGGACAGCCTGAGCGGTGGCGCCGGGCGTGACTACATCGATGCCGGCGCGGGCGACGACTCCGTGAGCGGCGGCGAGGGTGACGACCAGGTGATTGGCGGGCGGGGCGACGACGCGCTGTCCGGCGGCGAGGGCAACGACGCGGTGGCGGGCGGCCTGGGCACGGACACCGTCAATGGCGGCGAGGGCAGCGACAAGCTCTACGTCCAGGACGACGACACCGTCTCCGTCGGGGAAGGGGACACGCGGGAGAACGTCGACATGACGGACTCGGACTCGCTGGGCAGCTCCGTCTCCGTCACCGGCGATGCGGACTTCAACGCGCGGGTGCAGTCGGACCTGGACGCGATGCGCTCGCTCCCGTCCGGGCAGGACCTGCTGCGCCGGCTGGACGACAGCGGCAAGAAGACCACCATCCAGGCGACGACTGGTGGGAACAGCGCCACCGGGACGAACTTCAACGACGGCTACATGACGGCGGATGGCACGGCGGGCAAGGGCACCGACTCGCAGGTGAACTACAACACCACGCGCATCTCGCTGGGCGGCGAGGAGTGGATGAACCGCCCGCCCGTCGTCGGCCTCTTCCACGAGCTGGTGCATGCCTCCGACTTCGTGAACGGCGAGCTGGCCCCGGGCACGTCCGAGGGCGGCACCCGCAACCTGGAGCACTCCGCCGTGGGCCTGCCGTACGACCACGACAACGACCCGAGCACGCCCAAGATCAAGCAGGAGCGGACCGCGGAGAACGACCTGCGCGACGACCTGAACCTGCCCACCCGTCCCCGCTACTAGGCCGTGCGACGGAGTTGCCCGCGGGAAGGTGCCTGGAGGGTAGGATGGTGCGTGGGCCTCGCGCTGCTCCTCGGCTGTATGGGGAGCGCGGCCGGGCCCACGAACACGGGGAGGTCGCGCGTGGCTGAAGGGGACGTGGAGCTGAAGGTGAAGCCGGTGGAGCGCGACGGGGAGACCCTCGTGCTCACCTATGAGGTACACAACCGCCGCGCCCAGGCCCTGTGGCTGCTCGACGGCCTCTTCGACACGGCGCCCTCCGGGCACGTCACGCTGGCGCCGGACAAGGCCTACGTGGACGTCGACGGCAGCCGCGTCGTCGTCTCCCGGATGCTCCTCGCCGTCCCGGACGACGTGCTGGTCGAGTCCCCCGAGGTCCCCGCCGCCACCCGCGTGGAGGCAGGGAAGACGGTGAGCCGGCGCGTGGTGCTGGCGCTCCCGGTGCGTGAGGCGCTGCCCTATGCCTCGCGTCCCGGAGAGACGTTGCCGCTCGACGCCGTGCGCGAGCTGCGCCTGCGCGTGGGCTACCTGGTGGACTCGCCGGAGCTGACGCTGCACGAGACCACGGATACCGAAGGCGTCGCGTACCGGTACCCGAGCTACGGTAGGGCCGTGCAGGGCCAGCAGGTCCTCGAGAGCGGCCCGCTGACCCTTCCGAAGTAGCCGGCGCTGGCACCGGCCACCGTCCCCACCTGGCGTGGGGACGGTGGACCGTGCGCCCGCCTGCTCACGGAGGGAGGAGCCCCTGCGCCCGGGCGTGAGGATGTCGACATTTCCTCCCGCGCGTGAGGTCGCGCAGGGGAGGAGAGCGATGGCCACCGAGCCCAAGCAACCGAAGCCCGAACAGGACGAGCCCGAGCGCAAGACGCGGGAGGAGGCGCCCCGGCGGTTCTCCAAGGCCGACGAGGCCCGGGAGGATGGGATGCCCGGCTACGGCCAGCCCGACGAGTCGGTGCGCGAGCAGTCCCTCCCCGAGCAGAAGTGGTAGGCCCGCGAGTGTCGCCTGGTTGAAAGACGAGGCCGGAACGTGGCGATGGGCGAGCACGCGTCCGGGCCGCCGGACCGCGTGTTGTGCACCATGCAATCAGCGGCACTTCGGGCGCTGAGCCGGCGCGCGACATCTGGCCCTCCGTGCTCGCAGTTGTTACTTCCGGAACCATGGGCCCCGGTACGGGGCGCCCCTCTCCTCGCACCCTCTGCTTGAGCGGTAGAGCCCTGCGCGCCGCACCCTTCGCTCGATGGACACCAGATGGAAAGCAGCCGGATGGGGCCGCTCTTCGAGAGTGGCATTCCCAGCTTCGACACGCTCCTGGGTGGCGGCATCCCGCGGCGTCAGTCCGTCATCGTGACGGGGGACCCGGGCTGCGGGAAGACCCTCCTGTGCAGCCAGGTGGCCTTCCTCGCCGCGGCGCGGGGGCTGCCGGTGGTGCTCGCCACCGTCACCTCCGAGCCCCATGACAAGCTCGTCACCGAGCTGTCCGGGTTCTCCTTCTTCCAGCGCGAGCTGCTCGACGAGAAGCTCTTCGTGATGAGCGCGTACTCCACCCTGAAGCAGGGGGCACGGGAGACGCGCGACCTGCTCGTCCAGACGGTGCGGAAGCGGGGCGCGAAGCTGCTCTTCATCGACGGGCTGCGCGCCATCCGTGACTTGTGGCAGGACGAGGCGAAGCTGCGCGAGTTCCTCTACGAGCTGGGCATCGGTCTGGCGGCGGCGGACTGCGTGGGACTCTTCACCACGGAGTACCCCCTGGAGAAGCTGCTCGCGCTCCCGGAGGCCACCACCGTGGACGGCGTCGTCTCGCTGTCCGTCAACAAGCGGGCCGCACGTCGCCTGCGCCGCGTGGAGGTGGTGAAGCTTCGGGGCCGCCCGCACCTCACCGGCGAGCACCAGATGCAGATCGGCACGGACGGGGTGCGGTTCATCCCCCGGCTGGAGTCGCAGGAGCCTGGCGGGGAGGACGTGGCGCCTCCCGAAGGCCGCGCCGGCTTCGGCCTGCCGGAGCTGGACGTGCTGATGGAGGGCGGGCTGCCGCTGCACAGCACCACCATGCTCGCGGGGAGCATGGGCATCGGCAAGACGCTGCTCGCCGCGCACTTCGCTGTGGAGGGGGCTCGGCACGCGGAGCCCTCCCTCTTCGTTTCCTATTTCGACTCCCCGGCCGCCCTCAACGCCCGGGCGCGGCGCATCGGGCTGGACGTGGAGCGCCACGTGCGCGCCGGCCTGCTCACCTACCTGCACGTGCGCCCCGTCGAGGCCGAGGCCGACTTCGTCGTGGACAAGGTGCTCATGGAGCTCCAGCGCCTGGGTGCGAAGCGGCTGGTCATCGACGGCCTCACCGGCCTGGAGCTGTCCATCGAGGACCCGGAGCGGCGGCGCAACTTCCTCGCCGCGCTCGCCCTGCGCTTGCGGCAGGCGGGGGTGACCGCGCTCTTCACGCGCGAGGTACCGAAAATCGCCGGGACGGAGCTGGACTTCAGCGACGCGCCCATTGCCATCCTCGGAGAGAACCTGCTGCTGCTGCGCTATGTGGAACTGCGCGGTCGCATCCACCGCATCCTGTCCGTGCTGAAGATGCGCGACAGCAAGTACGACAACCAGCTGCGTGAGTTCGAGATTGCCGACTCGGGCATGAAGGTCCTCTCGCCGCTGCGCTCCGCGGAGGGTCTGCTGACGGGCCAGGCCCGGCCCATTGGCGCCAGCATCGGGTCCACGGAATGAGCCGGGTTCTCATCGCGGAGGATGAAGAGGCGCTGCTCGAGGTCTTCGCCGAGGTGGTGGAGGGGCTCGGGCACCGCGCCCTGCGCGCACACAACGGGGAGGAGGCCCTCACCCTGGCGCGCGCGGAGCCGCCGGACCTGGTGGTCAGCGACCACATGATGCCGCGGCGCACGGGCATGGAGCTGCTGCGGGCCATGCGCGCCGAGCCCCCGCTGTCCTCCGTGCCCTTCGTGCTGCTGAGCGCGGCCCGGCCCTCGGGGCGCGAGGAGGCGGACACCTTCCTGTCCAAGCCCGTGGACCTGTCCACCTTCGAGGACGCCGTCTCGACGGCGCTGCGGCTGCGCGCTCCCGCCCCGGCCCCCGAGAGCCGGACGCCGGGCGACAAGCGGCCGGCGGTGGGCGCGATGCGCGAGGAGGTGCTCCACTGGGTGGCCCATGAGCTGAAGACGCCCCTCAGCTCGGCCCGCCTCAATGCGCAGCTCCTGCTGCGGAAGATGGAGAAGCGGGGCAGTGAGGACGAGCAACGCTCCGCCGTGGCGGTGCTCCGCCAGTTGGATCGGATGAACGGGCTCATCACCTCCATCCTCGACGCGGGCCGCCTGTCCGGGGGCAAAATGGAGCTGCGCCCGTCCTACTGCGACCTCGTCCCTTTCCTCCGCGAGCTCGTGCAGGAGTGGCGCGAGCTGGAGCCGCACGTGGAGTTCATGCTGTCGGAGGTGGACACGCCGGTGATGCTCGCCTTCGACACCGAGCGCGTGCGGCAGGTGCTCAACAACCTGCTCTCCAACGCGGTGAAGTACTGCGGCGAGCACCTCCGGGTGGAGCTGGGGCTGTCCCTCAGCCCGGGGCAGGCCGTCATCCACGTGCGGGACTGGGGCGTGGGGATACCGGCCGCGGAGCTCCCCAACATCTTCGACCGCTTCCAGCGGGCGGATGACGACCCGAACCGGGGCCATGGGCTGGGGCTGTTCATCGCCTCGCAGCTCGCGCGGCTGCATGGCGGCTCGCTGTCGGTGCGCTCCTCGCTGGGCGAGGGCTCCATTTTCCACCTGCGGCTGCCGCTACGTCGCTGAAGCCTGGCCCGCGAGCTCGCGGACGCGGGGCACGTACTGGCGGAGCGCCTGGAGCACCCGCTCCACCTCCGCCTCGGAGGTGGACGGGCCCAGGCTGAAGCGCAGGCTGCCGCGCGCCTGGGGCGCCGTCAGGCCCATGGCCCGCAGCACGTGCGAGGGCGACAGCGTCCCCGACGCGCACGCGGCCCCGGAGGACGCGCAGATGCCGTCCAGGTCCAGCGCCATGAGCAGCGCCTCGCCCTCCACGCCGTCGAAGCGCAGGTTGCTGGTGTTGGGCACGCGCGGCGCCCCGGCGCCATTCACCGCCACACCGGGCACGCTCGCCAGCGCCTCGCGCTCGAAGGCGTCACGCAGCGCGCCCACGCGCATGGCGATCTCCGGCTGCTCCGCCGAGGCCAGCTCCAGCGCCAGCGCGAGGGCCTCCGCGTAGGGCACGTTCTGCGTGCCGCCGCGCCGGCCGCCCTCCTGGTGGCCCGGCGTCAGGGCCCGGACGTCCACGCCCTTGCGCACCACCAGCACGCCCACGCCCGGAGGGCCGCCGAACTTGTGCGCCGACAGGGAGAGCAGGTCCGCGTCCACCTCGCGCAGCGACAGCGGCACCTTGCCCGCCGCCTGCACCGCGTCCGTGTGGAAGAGCACGCCCCGCTGCCGGCACGCGCGGGCGACCTCCGCCGCGGGCTGCACCACGCCCGTCTCGTTGTTGGCCCACATCAGCGAGCACAGCGCCGTGTCCGGCGTCAGCGCGGCCAGCACGTCCTCCGCGCGCACGCGCCCGTCCGGCCCCGGCGCCACGCGCACGACGTGGGCGCCCTCGCGCTCCAGTTGCGCCACCGCGCCCAGCAGGGCGGGGTGCTCCACCGCGGACGTCACCACGCGGCGCCGCTCCGGCACCGGCCTGGCGTGGAAGGCGCCGACGAGGGCCAGCGCGTCCGCCTCGCTGCCGGAGCCGGTGAACGTGACTTCCTTCGGCTCGCAGCCCAGCACCCGGGCCACCTTGGTACGGGCGGCGTCCAGCCGGGCGCGCGCGTCACGGCCGCCCTGGTGCACGCTGGAGGCGTTGCCGAAGCCGCCCTGCGAGAAGGCGTGGGCCAGGAGCGCCACCACCTCCGGGCGCACCGGGGCGGCGGCGTTGTAGTCCCAGTAGATCACGTGTCCTGCGCGCACAGCAGCGATACCGGGCGCTCGCCCGCGACGCCGAACGCTTCCTTGAAGCGGCTCACCAGCTCGCGCTTGAGCGCCTTGCGCTGCGCCGCCTTGCCGGACAGCGGCAGCCGTGCGCCCGCCATGCTGCCGTGGCCGCCTGAAGAGCCGCCGTAGTCCTCGAAGATTTCGCGGATGAGGCGGCCCGCGTTCATCCGCCGGTCCTTCACCCGCAGGCTCATGTAGAGCTGGTTGCGGTAGGTGCCGAAGGCGAGCGACCACTTCGTGCCTTCCAGGAACATCAGCCGCTCGGCCACCTCCGCCACCATGTCCGGGGAGTAGACCTCCTCCAAATCCGTGATGATGGCGGTGCCGTACACCTTCGCCCGCTCGAAGGCCGTGTGGTACAGCTGGAAGTACCGCGCCGGCAGCTCGGGGTGCTCAATCTGCGCGAGCAGCTGCTTGTTCATTCGCGGGAACAGCCACAGGTAGCTGTCGATGTCCGTCTGCGTCGTCTCGCGGCCCAGGTCTCTCGTGTCCGCCTTGAGGCCGTAGAAGAGGGCGGTGGCCACCTCCTCGGAGGGCTCCAGCCGCGCGGCGCGCAGGTACTCCACCAGCATGGTGGACGTGGCGCCGAAGTCGCCGCCCACGTCCGCGAAGGGCGACTCCAGGCTCTCCTCGCGCAGCGGGTGGTGGTCCACCACCAGGTGCGCGGTCAGCTTCGCGGGCAGCGAGTGGTTGCCCACCTTCGGCTGCGTGTCCACCAGGCCGAAGAGGTCGTACTCGTCGAAGTCGAGCTGCGAGACGTGGGAGATGGGCAGCTTCAGCACCTTCACGAAGGCGATGTTCTCCGCCCGACCGATGATGCCGCCGTAGCCGACGCGGGCCTCCACGTCCGCCCGCCGCTCCAGCAGTTGGGCGAGTGCCACCGCCGCCGCCATGGAGTCCGGATCCGGATTGTCGTGGGTGAGGATGAGGGCCTTCTTGTGGCCCTTCGCCACCCTGAGCAGTCGCTCCAGCTTGTCGCGGGCGGGCAACTGGGCCAGTCGTGGTGGCGGGGGCTCCGTCAGCTCGCCTCCGGGGGGGGTTCCGGTGGTTCGGCGGCTGTTGAAGGACTGGGTCACAGGCATGGGTGCTCTTCTTTACTTCCTCCGGCCGAGGGATTCGAGAAGCCGGATGTTCTCCCCATAACGTTCGGGGAACGGTGTCTCCAGCACACCAATGGTGTCGACGAGGCCCGGAACCTTCACGAGACAGCGGAAGGCCGTGAGCCCGAGCGCTCCCTCGCCGGGCTTCCCAGGGCGATCCCCGCGACATCCCAGGGTTTTCTGGCGTTGGCCGGGGTGGGTGCGGCGCACCCGGGGCGGTCCCACCGGGCGGTCGCACCCGTCCAGGGAGGACGTGGGCTCACGCCTCCGGCAGGGGACTCGTGAGCTCCGGTGGGCACCGCGACGGGGCGGAGGGCCGCTAGTTGTTGATGGCCTTGTACTTCCGGGCCAGGTCCTTGAAGTACTTCACCCCGTTGTCGAGCGAGTTCTCCATCGCATCCATCAACACCGTGCGGAACTGCGCCACGGGCCCCCGGAAGGACTCGTAGTACCGCTGCCGGTCGATGGAGTGGATGATGGCCGGCATGTAGCCGTTGCGCACGAGGATGAGGTTGCTGCACATGCGCCCCACCTTCCCGCTGTGCTCGGTGAACGGGAAGATCTGCAGGAAGCTGTGCTGCACCGTCGCCGCCTGCTTGATGGGATGGAACTCGCGGAACTCGGCGCTCGCGGTGTAGTCCACCAGCTTCTCCAGCGCGGGCTGGATTTTGGCGGGCTGGGCGATGTCGTGGAAGTAGGTGCGGTGCAGGGGCATGTCCTTGCGGAAGCCCGAGCGGTCCCGCTCCTTGGCGAGCTCCTTCTCCGTGCGCTCACGCCGCTCCATCCGCGCCCGCTCCGTCTGCGCCTCGGGCGTGTTGCCCAGGAACAGGTCGTGGATGCGCTTGATGGTGGTGAGGGTGATCTGCGCCTGCTTCTTGGCGCCGGAAGCCTCCTCGCGGATGTAGTCGCAGACGGCCTTGTGGTTCCGGATCTCGAGGACGACCGGAATCATGGACGCTTCCGCGTTGGTTCGGCCGGGGAACAGCGCGGCCATCAGCTCCTGGTGGGTGTAGACGACTCCCTCCAGCGCTGCGTCGTGGTAGATCCACGACATCTCGAGCCTGTCGAGGAACTCGCGCGCGGGCTGCTTGTCCTTGTAGATGTCGAGGTACTCGCGCAGCGCCTCGTTCTTCTCGTCGATGTCCTGATAGCGTTCCTTCACGGACTACGGCTCCTTCTCGCTGCGGGTCCGCCGCGGGCGGTATCCGAAGCATGCGGCCGAGCAGTACAACGGCACGCGGATTCTAGAAATTCCGCACGGTTGTAACAACGAAATCATTACAGATTGACAAGGAAGACCTCGCACGCCTGGTCGAGCAGGTCCTTGGAGAGCGCCGGCGGTATCTGCCGGTAGCGGGCGGCGTCCTTGATGAGGGACACCAGGTCGCGAGGGTGGCAGGAGCGAAGCTCCATGCTGCGGGGCTTGTAATAGTGCTCGACGAGGTACGTCACCGCCTGCTCCACGTAGGGGATGCCCGCCGCCTCGCAGACCCGGCGGAAGATCTCCCGGTACGACTCCTCGTCGGGGTTGCCGACCTCAATCTTGTACTTGATGCGGCGGAGGAAGGCCTCGTCCACCAGCTCCTTGGGGTCCAGGTTGGTGGAGAAGATGAGGAGCTGGTCGAAGGGAATCTCGAACTTCTTGCCCGTGTGGAGGGTGAGGAAGTCCACCCGCTTCTCCAGGGGGACAATCCAGCGGTTGAGCAGGTCCGTGGGGTGGACCTTCTGGCGGCCGAAGTCGTCGATGAGGAGCATGCCGCCGTTGGCCTTCACCTGGAACGGCGCCTCGTAGAAGCGGGTGCTCTCCGAGTAGATGAGGTCCAGCGTCTCCAGCGTCAGCTCGCCGCCCACCACCACCGAGGGCCGGCGGCAGAGGAGCCAGCGGTTGTCCATCTCGAATGTCTGCCGGCGGCCGGACGAGTCGCGGCCCATCTCCAGGGACACCGGCGTGTGGATGAGCCGGTCGTAGACCTGGATGATCTGATTGCCGATTTCGAGGCAGTGGGGGACGTACACCTCGCCGCCGAACATGTGGGAGACGGCCTCGGCGAGGCTCGTCTTGCCGTTTCCGGGCGGGCCGTAGAGGAAGAGGGAGCGGCCCGAGTTCACCGCCGGGCCCAGCTTGTCCATCAGCTCGGCGTGGACGGTGAGGTGGCTGAGCGCCATCACCAGCTCCTCCTGGCTGACGACGGGCGTCTCCTCCGTCTGGCTGGTGATGAGGGCGTTGTACTGCTCAATCGGCACCGGGGCGGGGCCGACGTAGGTGGTGCGGGTGAGCGCGTCGCGCGCGTACTCGCGGCCCTTCTCGGTGAGGATGAACTCCACGGAGGCGCGGCCGAAGCCCTTGCCGCCGCGCAGGTCCACGAGCTTCTCGGTGGTGAGGAAGTCCACCACGTGCTCGATGACGCCCGGCCAGGGCAGGCACATCTCGTCCGCGATGCCCATGCCCGTGCCAGTACCCGCGTAGTACAGGTACTTCAGGGCAATGTCGGCCAGCAGGCCCATCTTGAGGCCCGTCTCCTCCACCGACTTCGGCTCGGCCGGAGCGATGTCGAGGATGGACGGGTTCTCAAGCTTGAACGGATTGTCGTCGTACGCGTGCCCGGCGGGAGCCATCGGGGCCTGTTCTAGCCCATCCAGAGGGCGGCGGGCAGACGACGTGCGACTGCCGGTGCACATGGAGCCCCGTACGGACTCCGGGCAGGGAGTCAGGCCCGGGGCCCGGGGGCCCCCCGCTCCCCGGATGGGAGGAGCGGCGGGGCGGGACGTCGCTCAGACGTAGGTGAGCCACTCCGCGTAGCGGGGCTCCTGGCCACGCACGGTGCGGAAGTAGGTCTCCTGTACGAATTGGCTGATGGGGCCGGGCTTGCCGGTGCCGATGGTGCGGTTGTCCACCTCGCGCACGGGGGTGATTTCCGCCGCGGTGCCGGTGAAGAAGATCTCATTGCAGATGTAGAGGGCGTCACGGGTGAAGGTGACCTCCTCCACGGCGCGGCCGCTGTCACGCAGGAGGCGGAGCACCGTGTCGCGGGTGATGCCGTCCAGGATGGGCGAGGACAGCGGAGGCGTCTTGATGACGCCCTTCTTGTTCACCATGAAGATGTTCTCGCCGGACGCCTCGGCCACGAAGCCGCTGATGTCCAGGAGGATGGCCTCGTCGTAGCCCGCCTGCACCGCCTCGCGCTTGGCGAGGATGGAGTTGACGTACTGGCCGGTAATCTTGCCGCGCACCATGTTGACGTTGACGTGCATGCGCGTGAAGGAGCTCACCTTGCCGCGGATGCCCTCCTTGATGCCCTTGTCACCCAGGTACGCGCCCCAGTCCCAGGCCGTGACGGCCACGCGGGTGGGGTTCACCGCGCCCAGGCCCATGGCGCCGTCGCCCATGAAGGCCACCGGGCGCAGGTAGGCGCCATTGGCGAACAGGGTCTTCTGCTTGCGCAGCAGCTCCAGGCACGCCTCGACCAGCTCGTCCTCGGAGTAGGGAATCTTCAGCTGGATGATGTGTGCCGAGTCCAGCAGGCGCTGGATGTGCTCTCGCAGCCGGAATACCGCCAGCCGGCCGTCATGCGTCTTGTACGCCCGGATGCCCTCGAAGACGCCAAGCCCATAGTGGAGCGCGTGCGTCATGACATGCACGCTGCCCTCTTCCCACTTCACCATCTTCCCATCGAGCCAGATCTGGTCCGCGCGCACCGTGCTACTCGAGGTCGAGCTCATTCGAAGGTTCCTTCACATGGGGGATTTCAAGATGGGGCTGCCTGGGCCTTCTAGCCAGCCAACCCTATGAGGTCAAAGCAGTAATGGGGAGGTTCACCCGGCGTCACAATACCGGAGGCAGCGGGGCGAGCATCCTGCGAAGGAAGGGCATGTCCTCGGCCATGGCCTTGCGGCCCAGGTGGAGCGCCTTCGAGGCCAGCTCTACGTTAGGCACCACCTCCAGCGGGGACAGCGTTCGGGAGAAGCGCTTGACGTGGTGCGCGTAGGGCAGGTTGGGCGCCACCGTCATCGCGGCCAGCCGCTGCAGGGGGAGCCAGAAGGGCGTGGCCAGCCGGGGCGCGAAGCCGTCCAGCCCGAGGATGAGCGTGTTGCGCGTGCCGATGCGGCCGCGGGCCACCGCCTTCCACGCGGCCTTCGCCGGCAGGTTGTCCACCAGGCCACCGTCGATGAGGCGCGCCACGCCGTGCTGTGCCAGCAGCCCGTCCAGCAGCGAGTGCATGTTCGGGTCCTCGCGCAGCACGTCATAGTGGATGACGCCCGGCAGCGCGGACGAGAAGCCCGCCGCGTCCAGCGCGTCGAAGTCGCCGGTGGTGTCGTCTGCGCCCAGGTGGAGACGGACGGTGATTTCGGGCCGGGTGAACAGCTCCGCCATGGCGCCCATCGCGGCCTGGATGCGCCGGGCCACGCCGGCGGGGTTGAGCAGGCCCAGCGGGCTCGTGCCCAGCAGGCGCTCGTAGTACTCCAGCGGGCGGGGCAGCATGCCGCGGCGGATGCCGCCCACGGAGATGAGGGTGGGAATCGGAAGGTCCTTCAGCCGGATGCCGCTGCCCTCGGGCCCCGCGCCGAAGAAGCGCCCCAGCCCCGCGCGCAGGAAGAGGCGCAGCGCCGCCGGCAGCCCGTAGCGGCTCTCCGTGGAGATGAAGCGGAAGAGCTTCCGGAAGGACAGCCCCCGGACGATGTTGATCATCTCCGTGGGGTCGAAGCGCTCCATGCGCGCGCGCATGATGGCGAGGATGGCGCCCATGGACGCGCCCGCAATCAGCTTCGGCTCCAGGCCGTGCTCGTCCAGCAGGCTCATCACCCCCAGGTAGACGAACGCGGTGCCGCCGCCGCCACCCGTCACCAGCACCAGCTCCTTCTGGCGGATTTCGCGATCCAACGCCTCCAGCGGGACGCGCTCGCGAAGCCGCGCCGCCACCCCGTCCCGGGCCCGCGCGGCGTGCTCGCGCAAGTCCTTCACGTGCGGCACCAGCTGGTCTCTGGTGGGGCGGCGGGTGCCACCGAGCACGGGGGACAGGCGCCGCTCCACCTCCTCGCGGAAGGGCGTGAGCAGGGCGCCGACGCCCACGTCCAGCCCGCCGTGCTGCACCTTGTAGAGGCGCGCCAGCGACAGCGCGGTGCGGAGCACGGCCTCCTCGCGCGCCTCCAGGAGGCCCGGGTTCGCCATGGCCGCGCGCACGAGGTTGAGCTCCAGCTCCTCGAGCGGCCGGTTGATCTGGAAGCGTTCCTTCAGCAGCACGGGCGAGGTGTCCCGGGGCGCGCCGGGCGCCTCACGCCTGGGCGATCTGCGAGAGGTTGGCCTTCGCCTTCTCGATGTCGCCCTCGTACTTGAGGACGAGGTTGAGCGTGGAGGCCACCAGGTCCGAGGTGAGCTGCTCCGCGTTCAGCAGCGCGAGGCTCTGCGCCCAGTCCAGCGTCTCGCTGATGGAGGGCGCCTTCTTCAAGTCGAGCGTGCGGATGACGGCCACCGCCTCCACCACCTGCTCGGCCAGCACCTGGGACACGCCGGGCAGGCGCGACTTGACGATGCGCAGCTCACGCTCGCGGTCCGGGAAGTCGATGTGCAGGTGCAGGCAGCGGCGCTTCAGCGCGTCCGACAGCTCGCGGGCGTTGTTGGAGGTGAGCAGCACGCGGGGGATGTGCTTCGCGCGGAAGTTGCCCAGCTCGGGGATGGTGACGGCGTTGTCCGACAGCACCTCCAGGAGGAAGGCCTCGAACTCCGGGTCCGCCTTGTCGATTTCGTCCACCAGCAGCAGGGCGGGGCGCTCGGACAGCAGGGCGCGGAGGATGGGGCGGGGCAGCAGGAAGCGCTCGGAGAAGAACACCGCGTCGCCGGAGGCCAGCTGGTCCGCGGCCTCCGAGAGGGTGGTGGCGCCTTGCACCATGTCCCCAATCTTGTCCTTGAGGAGCTGGGTGTAGAGGAGCTGCTTGGCGTACTCCCACTCGTACAGCGCCTTGGCCTCGTCCAGGCCCTCGTAGCACTGGAGCCGGATGAACTCGCGGCCCAGGGCCTGCGCCAGCGCCTTGGCCAGCTCCGTCTTGCCCACGCCGGCGGGGCCCTCCACCAGGATGGGCTTGTCCATCCGGTCCGCCAGGAAGGCCGCCGTGGCGATTTCGGGGGAGGACAGGTATCCGACCTGCTCCAGGCGCTGCTCCGCGTCCGCCACGGTGCTGAAGGGGCGCGTCTCTGCCGTCGAAGGGGTGCTCACCTCGGGAAACTTAACCGACCCCTCCTCGGGGACTGCGGCAAAAATGCCAGGGTTCCAGTCCCCATTTCGTGGGCAACCTGCCTCTCTGCCCTGCAACCCGGCGTAACCACGTAGGGAAATATTCTGCGCACCGTGGGCACACGTCGTGCATCTACCCCTTCGCAACTCACGAAGCGAAGAGGTCAGCGGTCATGGTGTGGGCGTGGTTGAAGATGGCGATGGCGGTGGCGGTGGTCCTGATGCCGGGCGGCTTCCCGCTCCTGCTGACCTACATCGCGGTGCGGACGCTCCGCCTGCGGTGGCACAACGCGCAGGTGGAGGCCCAGAGCAACGGTCGCGAGGCTTCCCTCCGGCACGTGGTCTCCACCCTGCAGCTCAAGGAGTTGGTCCGCGAGGCACGCGCCTCCCTGTGACGTCCGCGCCCCGGTAGGGCATGGATGTCATGGGTGACCCCGAGCCCCCCAGTATTCCGGGGCGGCTCACGAAATCAGGACGAAGCACCCCTCACCCTGGACCGCTCCGGCTCACCGCCGGGAAGCGCTCCGGGGTGAGTCGTTTCCGGGGCGGGGTGCCGGGGTTCCGGCGGGGCTGCCGGACTCCCGCCTACTTGTCCAGCTCGTCCACCAGGGCCGTCCAGTCGTCGTCTTCCTTGGCGACGCCGGTGGGGATCTGGATCATGACGGTCCGGTCGGTGGGCTCGGACTCGTCGCCGCCCAGGGGCGCGGGTGCCGGAGCGGGAGCCGCGGCCTTCTTCGCGGCCGGCTTGGCAGCGGCCTTGGCCGCGGGCTTCGCGGCGGCGGCGGGCTGGGCGGGAGGGATGACCTGGTTGAGCTGCGTCCTCACGGCCAGGTCCTCTTCCTCGGTGGGCGCCGGTTTGGCCGCGGCCGTCTTGGCGGCCGGGGCGGCGGCGGCGGCGGGGGCCTTGCTCTTGAAGCGGGCCAGCTCCAGCTCGGCGACCTTGAGCGCCTTGCTCTTCTCCTGCACGGACTGCTGCAGGCGGGCCACTTCCTGGGCCTTGATGGCCTCGCGGCGCTCCAGCTCCGCCTTCTGCTTCGCGGTGAGGTCCTCCAGCTCCTTGAGCTGCCGCGTCTCCAGGTCCTTGCGCTCCTTCTGCGCGGTGGCGAGCCGGGCCGCGGACTCGTTGGCCTTGCCCTCGGCGGTGGCCACGCGGGCGTTGAGCTCCTTCTCCACGCGGGCCTTGGCGCCCTGCGCGTTCTCCACCGCCAGCTCCAGGTCCTGGATCTTCTTCGTGCGCGTGGCGAGCTGTCCCTGCAGGTCCTTGGCCTTGGCCTCCGCCTCGGTGGCGCGGGCCTGGGCCTCCTGGGTGAGCTGGGCGACGCGCTGCTCGGCCTTGGCCAGCTTCGCGGCCAGGTCGTCCGCCGCGCGCTTCGCGTCCGCGCGCTCCTGGGTGGACTGCTGCGTCTGCTGCTGGAGCTTCGCCTCCGTCTGCTGGAGGTGGGTGGTCAGCTCGTTGCGCTCGGCGGTCAGCTTCTGCTGGGCGACGCCAGCGGCGCGCAGCTGCTCCTCGCGGTCGGCGAGCGCCTTCTTGCCCAGCTCCAGCTGGTTGTTGAGGCCGGCCATCTGCTGCCCCAGGGCGTCCGCCTGGCGCTTCGAGTCGGCGGCCTGCTGCTGGAGCTTCGCCTCCAGGGCCTTGAGCTGCTCGGTGCGGGTGGCGACCTCGCGGTTGAGCACCTCGGCCTGACGCATCTTCTCCTGCGTCACCTGGGTGAGCTTGCGGAGCGTGTCCGACAGCTCCTTGCCCTTGCTGGCCAGGTCGTTCTGGAGCAGCTCTTCCTTGCGCTGCGACTCCTCGGTGAGCGCGTGGATCCGCTCCTCCAGGGTGCCCTTGGCGTTCTCCACCTGGGCCAGCTGCGAGGACAGCCGCGTCACCTCGGCGACGGCGGCGCCCAGCTCATGCTTGGTGAGGGTGAGCTGCTCGCCCAGGTCCTCGCCCTGGTTGCGCGCCTCGTTGAGCTGCGACTCCAGCGCCGCCTGGGCGCTGGCCGCGGCCTGCCTGCTGGCGGTGTGGGCCTGCTGCTCGCGCCCCAGGTTGTCGCGGGTGGCCGCGAGCTGGGCCTGCGTCTGCTCCAGCGTCTGGCTGGTGGCCTCCAGCTCGGAGCGCAGTCCGTCGCGCTCGCCGGTGAGGTCCGCGATGTGCGCGCTCGTCTCGGCGGCCAGCTTCTCGTGCGCGGCCCGCTCGGCCTCGTAGTTGCCCAGCGTCTCGGACAGCTCGCCGCGGAGCTGGCCAATCTGGCCGGTGAGGTCCTGCTCCAGCGTGTCCTTCGCCACGCCCAGGGCCTGCAGCTCCGCGGTGCGCTGGTCGCGCTCGCGGGTGGTGCGGGCCAGGGTGTCGTTCGTCTCCTGGAGCGCGCCGCGCGTCTCCTCCAGTTCGGCCTGGAGCGCGTCGCGCTGGCCGGTGGTGCTGGCGAGCTGCTCGCGGGTGTCCTCCAGCGCGGACTGCGTCTGCGCCAGCGTCTGGGAGGTGGCCTCCAGCTCGCCGCGCGTCTCCGCCAGCGAGCCCTCCGTCTGGGACAGCCGCGCCTGCGTGTCCGCGAGCGTCGCTTCCGTGTTGGAGAGGGCGTCCTGCGTCTGGGCCAGCGTCTGGGAGGTGGCCTCCAGCTCGCCGCGGGTGTTGGCCAGCGCCTCTTCCGTCTGGGAGAGGCGGGCCTGCGTGTCCGACAGCGTCTGGGAGGTGGCCTCCAGCTCGCCGCGCGTCTCGGAGAGCGACTCCTCGGTGCGGGCCAGGGAGCCCTGGGTGTCCGCGAGGGTGGCCTCGGTGCGCGACAGCGTGTCCTGCGTCTGGGCCAGCGTCTGGCTGGTGGCCTCCAGGTTGCCGCTCAGCTCGGCGATGCGCTCGTCGCGCGTCGCCACGTCGCCCTGCAGGCCCTCGATGGAGGCCTCGCGCTGGGCGACGGTGTCCTCCAGGGACGCCACGCGCGCGGTGAGCTGCTCACCCGTATTCTGCGACTGCTCCAGCTGCGAGGTGAGCGCTTGAATCTGGCCGGTGAGGTCCGCCTCCAGCTCGTTCTTGGCGGAGTTCAGCTCCTCCAGCTTCTGGGAGAGGTCGGCCTCCAGGGCGTCCTTGGCCTGGTTGAGGGCCTGGAGCCGGTCGGTGAGGTCCGTCTCCAGCTCGTCCTTGGCCTGGCTGAGGGCCTGCAGCTCGGCGGAGAGCTCCGCCTCGCGGTCCGCCAGGTGCGTCTTGACGGACTCGACCTCGCCCTCCAGCTCGCCGATGCGCTCCATGTGCTGCTGGATGTTGGCGTTGAGCTCCGCCTCGTTCTGCTCGTTGCGGGCGATGGTCTCCGAGAGCTCGCGCTCCAGGGTGCCGATCTTCGCGTCGCGGTCCTCGACGCGCTGGGTGAGCTCGGTCTCCTGGGCGTCCTTGTCCATCCGGAGCTGGTCGCGCTCGCTGGTGGTGCGCGCGAGGTCGCCCTCCAGGTCCGCCACCTGCTGCGTGAGCCGGGCCTCCAGGGCCTCTCGCTCGGCGTTCAGCCGGACGATTTCCGCGTCCGCCTGGGTGCCGTGCTCCTCGGCGGCGGTGGCGCGGGCCTCCAGGGCGCGGACGGTGGTGTCGCGCTCCTGCTCCGTCTCCTGGAGCCGGTCCTGCAGCGCCTGGATTTCACCACTCAGCTCGGCGTAGCGCTGGTCGCGCTCGCTGACGGTGCGGGCCAGCTCGGCCTCGAACTCGTCGCCGCGCTTGCCCAGCCGGGCGATTTCCGCCTCGTGGGCGCGGATGGCGTCCTGGAGCTTCTGCTCCTTGACCTCGAACTCCAGCGTGACGACGCCGAGGTGCTTCTCCAGCTTGTCGTACTCGCCGCGGAGGTTCTCCAGCTCCGAGACGCGGCGCTCCAGCTCGTCCTCTCGGTTGTGGACCTCCTTGCGAAGGACGTTGATGTCCTTCTCCTTGGAGGCGACGACTTCGATGAGGTCCTTCTCGGAGGAGAACTTCTGGAGGAGCAGGTCGTCCACGGCGGCGCCGTGCTCGCGCTCCTTCTGGAGCATGCCCTGCTGGGCCTCGTTGAAGCGGCGGAGCAGGTCGTCCACCTGCATCTTCAGCCCTTGCAGCTCCACGTCCTTCTCGTGGAGCCGGTCCTCGCCGGACAGGAGCTCGCGCTCGCGCACGCTCCAGATTTCGGAGAGGCGGGCGAGCTGGGCCTCGCGCGTCTTCAGCTCGTCGCGGAGGATTTGAATCTTGCCCTCGGGCGTGCCCATCAGCTCGCGCCGCGGGGGCGGGCGCTTGAGCTGGCGGGACTCGGCGAGCAGCTCGGCCTTGCGGTCGGCGATGGACTGGAAGGCGCGGTCGAGGAAGGCGCGGTCCTCGTCCGTCATCGCGCTGCGGCGCTCGCGCTTGGGCAGCTTGGGCGGGCCTCCGGCGCTGGTGCGCATGGGAGGCGGCATGGGCGGCGGCGCCTCGCGGGGCGAGCCGTTGAGCGCCGCGTCCAGGGACGCGTCCGACTCGTCCACGCCCGGCGGGACGATGCCGTAGCTCATGGACGCGAGCTCCCCCATTTCGAAGGGGATGACGAGGTAGCCGTCCGCGGCGCCCGGCGTCTGCCGGTGCTGCGTCAGGCCATCCACGCCCGTGTCCGAGGAGAGCAGGAGGACCTTGAGGTTCTGTCCCCACTTGCCCTTCTTGATCTGACCGCAGAGGACGAATCCGGACTGATCCGGCAGCTCGGCGCGCAGGACGACCAGATCCGGCCGACGCTTCTCCAGCTCACGCTGCGCGTCAGACGCAGTCGCCGCCATGGCCGTCTGATACCCCGCGCTCTTGAGCACGGTGGCCATGCTGAGGGCGAATTCGTTCTGGCTTTCGACGATGAGGACCCGACGCTCCATGAAGCCCTTTTGACCCGGAAAAAGTGCAGTGAAAACCGCAGCATCCTATCGGGCGCGTGGAACGCTTGGAAA
Organism: Pyxidicoccus trucidator; assembly: GCF_010894435.1. Classification (NCBI taxonomy): domain Bacteria; kingdom Pseudomonadati; phylum Myxococcota; class Myxococcia; order Myxococcales; family Myxococcaceae; genus Pyxidicoccus; species Pyxidicoccus trucidator. The sequence continues at coordinate 346,836 of NZ_JAAIXZ010000010.1, forward strand.
GTTTATGGGCGGTGCTCGGTTGGCTGCTTCACGAGCTTTTGCCGCGAACGACGCCTTGTGCACGCGGCCCCTGGGGCTCACGGGAGGGGTGTGCGCCCTCGTCCCGGCCGGGGAAGGTGGTGGGCGGCGTGTGGCGGTCGAATCGGATGCCGTCGGGTGGACAGTAGCCGTGTGCCAGCTGCGCGAACCAGGGATTCAGAGAGGAGGGGACGGGCTCCGGCGCGGGGCCCTCGTCCACGGGCTCGGGCTCCACCTCGTGCAGCTCGGCGTCGTCCTCGAGCAGGCGAGCGGCGTTGCTGACGGAGACCTCGGCCTCCTCCACCTCGTCGCTGCTGATCTCATCCGGCTCTTCCAGACGTGGGCGCGAGTGCGCGGGAGTCGCAGAGGAGTCGGACCCGTCGTCGATGGGCTGCGCCTCGTCCTCGGAGATTTCCTCGGGCTCGTCCTCGGAGCTGGAGGACGCGGGGACCGAGGCCTTCAGCGAGAGCGCCGCGGGGCGCGAGCCGGGCGCGTCCGTGGGCGCGAGGCGGGGAGGGGCCGCCGGCATCAGTTGGGGCGGGCGCTGGCGGGGGACGGGCGGTGGCGCGGGGGCGCGGGGCGGCAGCGCGGGCGGGCGCTCGAACTCGGAGGTGATGCTGCCGCCGCGGATCGGCGCGGGACGGTCGGTGTCCGAGAGCGGCGCGCCGGGACGCAGTACCGGGGGCGGACGCTCGGGCTCGGAGGTCGAGGCGCCGCCGCGAACCATCGGAGGCAGCCCCGTCTCCGAGGGCATTGCGCCCTGGCGCAGCACCGGGGGCGGGCGCTCCGGGTCGGAGGAGGCGGCTCCACCGCGGATCATCGGAGGCAGTCCCGTGTCCGAGGAGGCGGAGCCGCCGCGAATCATCGGGGGCAGTCCCGTTTCGGAAGTGGCGGTGCCACTGCGGAGCACGGGAGGCAGTCCCGGCTCCGAGGAGGCCGAGCCGCCACGAATCACCGGAGGCAGCCCCGTCTCCGAGGGGGCCGAGCCGCCACGAATCACCGGAGGCAGCCCCGTCTCCGAGGAGGCCGAGCCGCCACGAATCACCGGAGGCAGCCCCGTCTCCGAGGGGGCCGAGCCGCCACGAATCACCGGAGGCAGCCCCGTCTCCGAGGATGCTGCGCCCCCTCGCCCTACGGCAGGGAGCCCTGTCTCGGAAGGCGTGGCGCCTCCCCGTCCTGCCGCGGGGAGCCCGGTCTCGGAGGGGGAGGAACCTGGGCGAGGCACCGGGGCCGGGCGCTCGGCCTCGATGGACGAGGAGCCCCGGGGTGGCGTGGGCAGAGAGGAAATACGTCCCGAGGGCGTCTCCACTCGGGCCGAAGTGCTTCGCCCACTGAGCAGCGCGCGCGAGGGGACGATGGGCGTCGGCTCGGGCGGCTCGTCCTTTCGGGCCGGGGGCGTGGCCGCGCGGCTGGACGAGGCCGAGAATGCTTCCTCTCGCATGTGCAGCCCCGCCGGCACCTTGATGATGGGCGTGGGGGCCAGGGGCTCATCGCGACCCGGTGGGGTAGGGACACGGATGACGGGGCTGGGGGCCGTGGGCTCATCACGGTGACCCTGGCCGGGAGTCCGAGTCACGGGCGTGGACGCTGACGGATCCTCGCGGTGACTCGGGGCGGGGCTCCGAGTCACGGGCGTGGGCTCTGGCGAATCCTCGCGATGACTCGGAGCGGGGCTCCGAGTCACGGGCGTGGGCTCTAGCGACTCTTCTCGCTCGGAGGAGACGGGCGCGCGCACGACGGGCGTGGGCGCGGGGGGCTCCTCGGAGTTCGATGGGGCCGGAGCCCGCACGACGGGCGTGGGGGCAGGAGGCTCCTCGGAGCCCGAAGAGGCCGGGGCCCGCACGACGGGCGTGGGGGCTGGAGGTTCTTCAGCTTCGGAAGTGCCACGAACCCGGATGATGGGCGTGGGCGCGGGCGGCTCCTCCACGAACGAGGACGCCCCGGCCTTGCCCGACGTGGAGGACTTCGCTCCCACGGGCTCGGCGGACTCCGCACGACTTGTCGTGGGAGCTCCCGTGTCCACGATGACGGAGGCGGGAGACTCGCTCGCACTGCCTGGCACGGACGCGGCGCTCTCACGCAGGGGCAGCCCCATCACCACGGGCGGCTCGGAGGGTTGCACCTCCAGCTCCGTCTTGATGAGGCGCGTGTCGAGCCCCTCTTCCAGCACCTGTCCCATCACCAGCGGCAGGTCCTCGCGCGGGGGCTCGGCGCCCGTGGCCCGAGCGCCCTCCTTGTCCGCGCCCTCCTTCCTGGAGGTCGGAGGCCCCTCCGGAGGCAGCAGGGCCGCGAGCCGGTTGGTGGGCGTGCCCGTCACCATGGTGGGGGAGGGAAGGTCGTCCTCGCTCCGGGGCGCTACCGACGTCGAGCGCTTCTCCAGCAGCGAGTCATAGAGGTCCAGGAGCCTGCCGCGGATGACTCCCGCGTCGAGCACCTCCTCCGCGTACGCGCGTGCCCGGCGCCCCAGCTCCACCCGGCGCGGAATGTCGCGCGCCAGCTCGATGATGTTCTGGGCCAGCGCCTGGATGTCGCCCGGCGGGAAGAAGGCGGCCGCGTTCTGGGGAATGAGCTCGCGCGTGATGGGCAGGTCCGACGCGATGACGGGTCGGCCGGCGGCGAAGTACTCGGACACCTTCGCCAGTGGGCCTCCCTGCACGCGGTTGCGCTCCACGTCGTCCAGCGGGAGCACGCCCACGTCCGCCAGCGCGAGCACCTTGGCCACGTCGTCATGGAGGACGGGGGGCTGGAACTCCACCTGGTCCTTGAGCCCCAGCTCCTTCACCAGGTCGTCCAGGTGCGGCTGCCAGTCCGCGTGCCTCGCGCCGACCAGCGTGAGCCGCACCTCCACCTGCTTGGAGGCCACCGCCACCGCGCGCAGCAGGGTGGACAGGCCCTGCCACCCCACCTGGCTGCCCAGGTACATCAGCCGCAGCGGCTGCCCGTCCGGAGCGCCGAGCGCGTCCAGGGCATACGGCTTGAGGTCCACTGGCGCCCGGACGGCGTGGATGAGGTCCTCACTGGCCCCGAGCGACTGGATGTACGAGCGGGTCGTCTGCGAGCCGGTGATGATGAGGTCCGCGTTCATCAGGCAGAACAGCTCCTGCCTGCGGATCTTCGACAGGAAGCGCCGGTCCCCTTCCGTCTGGGGGTGCGTGTAGCGCAGCTCCTGCGACGGGAAGGTCTGCGCCTCATAGATGAGGCGGTGGCCGTAGTACGCCTTCAGCTCGCACAGCGCATAGCCACCGAAGGGGTCGGTGAAGTGGGCGAGCGCATACTCCTCGCTCTCCAACTGGCGGCGCACGGCGCGCTCGAAGGCCTGGATGCGGGAGGCCAGGTCGCCGGAGCCTACCGGGACCCGCAGCAGGCGGGCACCCTGGTACTTCTCGATATGGGAGTGGTCAGGCGTCTTCGCCGACAGCACCACCACGGAGAAGCGGTCCGGAAGCGCCTTGAGGTACTCCGTGACACGGCGCGACGAGCCCGACGGACCGGGGATGACGTCGAAACTGCACAGGAGCAGTCTGGGCAGGTCGCTCAAGCGTGGGCAGGATAGCGGTCCTCATCCTGGGTGTCATCGGGCGATGCGGGGGAGGGGGGGTCGGGCGACGAACACATGAAATGCTGGCACGTTGACCCTCCACTGCCAGCGACCTAAAGGCGACCTTGCCTATGGACGACCTCAAGAGCGTGACCGTCAGCCATTTGAGAGAGCTGGCCCAGAAGCACCTGGGGGGCGGTTACAGCAAGCTGAAGAAGGAGGAATTGATCGCCGCCCTGGCCGCACACATCCCCGCCCTGGCGAAGCTCGCCCGGTTGGCGGGGATCACCGTGGCGCGCAAAAGTTCCACGGACAAGAAGGTCGCCGCCAAGGAGCCCAAGACGGAGCGGCCGAAGCCGGCGGCCTCGAAGAGCCCGGGCCGGAGTGCCGCTTCCTCCAAGGTGCGGGAGGAAAAGCCCCGGGAGCCGAAGGCCGCGAAGCCCGCAGCCCGCGAGCCGAAGAAGGCGTTGAAGGCGAAGGTCTCCTCCAAGGCGAAGCCGGCCCAGCAGGAGGAGAAGCAGGGACGGGTCTCCGCGCCCAAGCGGGTCGCGGCCAAGCGAGCGTCCGAGAAGCCGGGCGCCGCCCCGCCTGCCCGCCCTGCCCAGGTGGTGACGTTCCCACCCAAGCCGCGCGGACCCCGCGCGCCGGAAGAATCCGCCGCGTCTTCGTCCGTGGCCTCGGCCGCCGAGGAGACTGGCAACAACGCTGGGAGTGCGAGTGCCTCCGCACCGGCACCGGAAACGCCGGTAGCCGCCCAGCCCGCCGCGCCCCCTCCGCCGCCCGTGCAGCATGACGCCGAGCCGGTGGTGGAGGGCTTCTTCGTCGCCCGGGTCATGGGAGAGGACGAGGCGCGTCGACACCACATGGTGGAGGCGTCCCGTCGGCCCACCACGCCGGAGGGGCCTCCGGAGTACGACGAGGGCCTGGGGGGACTGCCGGGCGAATACCAGGACGACAGCACGCTGCTGCTCCCGAGGGATCCGCACACGCTCTTCGTCTCCTGGGACTTCAGCGCCGCCGCGAGGACGCGGGCCCTGCAGGGGCTGGACTCTCCCCGTGCCGTGCTGCGCGTGTTCGACGGCGAGAAGATGGTGCGCGAGCTGGACTGCGTGCTCGAGACTCGTGGCCACTACATCCACGACCTGCCGCCGGGCCGGCCCTATCGGGTAGAGGCGCACTTCGTCGGGCGGGATGGTCGCAACCGCCGTATCGGTCCCTCCAGCAACCGTGTTGCATTGCCGCCCAGCGGCACGTCCACGGACACGTCCATCCGGTTCCTCCGCGTCCCCACGCGCGTTCCCGAGCCGCAGCCCCTGCCAGAGGTGGTGCCTCCGGTGCGCGCCCGCACGCCCGAGTTCGAGGAGCGCGAGTACCTCACCTGGCGCCGGGTGAATCTGCCGGGCAGCGCCGGTGTGCAGGACATCCCCGAGTCCCGCCGCGAGCGGACAGGCGCGTCCGAGCAGCCCGACGCGCACCTCGAAGGCCCACCGCGAGCGCCGGGAGCGTCGGACCAGCGGTACATGGAAGCGCGGGAGCGCGCCCCGGGGGCCTCGGACATGCGCTACCTGGAGTCCGCGGAGCGTGCGCCGGGAGCGTCGGAGCAGCGCTATCTGGAAGCGCCGGAGCGTGCGCCGGGGGCGTCGGACCAGCGCTATCTGGGCAGTGAGCAGTCGCGGGAGCGCCAGTACCTCGACGTGGGCCGCGCACCGGGTGCGTCGGACATGCGCTACCTGGAGTCTCCGGGCCGTGCGCCCGGGGCCTCGGACATGCGCTACCAGGAGGGCGCCTCCCAGCCCGTCGGTGGTGCACGGTCTCCGCACCAGTACCTGGACGTAGGCCGGGCGCCGGGTGCTTCGGACATGCGCTACCTGGACTCGCCGGGACGTGCGCCGGGCGCTTCGGACATGCGCTACCTGGACTCGCCGGTACGTGCGCCGGGCGCTTCGGACATGCGCTACCTGGAGTCTCCGCCGCGTGCTCCGGGCGCTTCGGACATGCGCTACCTGGAATCTCCACCGCGTGCCCCGGGTGCATCGGACATGCGCTACCTGGAGTCTCCGCCGCGTGCTCCTGGCGCTTCGGACATGCGCTACCTGGAGTCCCCACCGCGCGCACCGGGTGCCTCCGACCAGCGCTACCTGGAATACGTGGCCCGGCCCCCGGGTGCCTCGGACTCGCGCGGCACGGAAGCCGCGCCGGGTCCTCAGGGCTCCTCAGAGGCGCCTCTCCCCCGGAAGCCGCCCTCTGGCAGCGGCCGCTCGTGAACCCGTACCGACACTCCGAACCCTTATGAGCCTGGGCTCTCTCGCGCTGGTCCTCCACGCGCATCTCCCCTTCGTCCGACACCCCGAGCACGAGGACTTCCTCGAGGAGGACTGGCTCTACGAGGCCATCTCCGAGACGTACATCCCGCTGCTCCTCGTCTTCGACAAGCTGGCCGAGGACGGGGTCCCGTTCCGGGTGACGATGACGCTGTCCCCCACGCTGGTCACCATGCTGCGGGACGAACTGCTGGTGTCGCGCTACGCGCGCCGGCTGGACCTGCTGTGCGAGCTGGGAGACCGCGAGGTCCACCGCACCCGGAACGACCCCACCTTCGGGCGACTGGCCCGATTCCACCGTGACCACTTCGAGTCGCTGCGCCGCGCCTTCCACGACCGCTACAAGCGCGACCTGGTCTCCGCCTTCCGCCGCCTCCAGGACGCGGGCTACCTGGACATCCTCACCTGCAACGCCACGCACGGCTTCCTGCCGCTCATGCAGCAGGTGCCCGAGGCGGTGCGCGCGCAGGTGACGGTGGCCGCCAACCACTACCGGCAGAACTTTGGCAAGGACCCGGCCGGCATCTGGCTGGCCGAGTGCGGCTACTACCCCGGCCTGGAGCGCGTGCTGGCCGCCGAGCGCATCCGCTACTTCTTCGTGGACACGCACGGCCTCACGGACGCCACCCCGCGCCCGCTGCATGGCCCCTACGCCCCCATCTTCACGGAGACGGGCGTGGCCGCGTACGCGAGAGACCCGGAGAGCAGCCAGCAGGTGTGGAGCACCGAGTTCGGCTATCCGGGCGACCCGGACTACCGCGAGTTCTACCGGGACATCGGCTGGGACCTGGACCTGGACTACGTGCGCCCGTACATCCAGCCCACCGGCGACCGCAAGAACACCGGCTTCAAGTACTTCCGCATCACCGGGAAGACGAACGACAAGCGGCCCTATGACCCGGACGCCGCCCGCGAGCGCGCCGCCGTCCACGCCGGCAACTTCCTCTTCAACCGCGAGAAGCAGATAGAGCACCTCGCCTCGCGCCTGAGCGGCCGCAAGCCGGTGGTCATCGCGCCCTACGACGCGGAGCTGTTCGGCCACTGGTGGTTCGAGGGGCCCATGTTCCTCGACTTCCTCATCCGCAAGGCCGCGTATGACCAGAAGACCTTCACGCTGGTGACGCCCTCGGACGACCTGCGGGAGAACCCTGAGAATCAGGTGGCCACGCCGCCGCTGTCCTCATGGGGCGCGGGTGGCTACGCGAACATGTGGCTGGACGGGGCCAACGATTGGATCTACCGGCACCTGCACCACTGCGCGAAGCAGATGGTGGAGCTGGCCCGCGACTTCCCCGACGCCAACTCGCTGAAGCGCCGCGCGCTCAACCAGGCCGCGCGCGAACTGCTGCTCGCCCAGTCCTCCGACTGGGCCTTCATCATGAAGACGGGCACCATGGTGGAGTACGCCCAGCGCCGCACGCGCGAGCACATCCTCCGCTTCCAGCGGCTGCACGACCAGCTTCGCGCCGACACCATCGACGAGGGTTGGCTCTCCCACGTCGAGGGCCGCGACAACCTCTTCCCCGAGCTGGACTACCGCGTCTACCGGCCTGGCTGAGCGCTCCGGGAACAGGCAGGGCAGCGGTCTGTTCACGCGTCGTTCCTGAAAGCCCCTTTCGCTTGCGGAGCGCCATTTCCGCCTTAGGTAGGAGTGCATATGACACGTTCTTCCGTCGCTCCCCGGAGGGCCCTGGTCGCGGCGCTCCTGCTCGTGGTGCCCGGCGTTGCTCCCGCGCAGGCGCCGGCGGCTCCGGCGGCCCAGGCCCAGCCTGCTCCCGCGCAGGGGGCGGGGGCCAACGTCCTCCAGCCCGCCACGCGGGACTCCCAGGCGCTGCCTTCGCTGGCGCCGTTGGTGGACTCCGTGAAGTCCGCGGTGGTCAACGTGGACGTGCAGGCGCGCGGCGGTGGCGGCATGCCCGGCATGGAGGAGAACCCGTTCTTCGACCGCTTCTTCGGCGGCGGCGGTGGCAGGGGCGGCCCGCAGCGCGAGCCGCTGCGCCAGGGCGCGGGCTCCGGGTTCATCATCGAATCCAAGGGCGTCATCCTCACCAACAACCACGTGGTGGCGGACGCGGTCTCCATCACCATCCGGCTGGATGACGGCCGCAGCTTCGCCGGTGAGGTGCTGGGACGCGACCCGCTCACCGACGTGGCGCTGGTGAAGCTGAAGGAGAAGGTGGAGGGGCTGCCCACCGTGAAGCTGGGAGACTCGGATGCGCTGCGTGTGGGCGACTGGGTGGTGGCCATCGGCAACCCGTTCGGCCTCGCCTCCAGCGTGAGCCTGGGCATCGTCTCCGCGCGAGCCCGCGAGATTGGCGCCAGCGCGTATGACGAGTTCCTCCAGACGGACGCCGCCATCAACCCCGGCAACTCCGGCGGCCCGCTCTTCAACATGAAGGGCGAGGTGGTGGGCATCAACACCGCCATCGTCGGCGGAGGCACGGGCATCGGCTTCGCGGTGCCCAGCAACCTCATCCGGGCGCTGCTGCCCCAACTGGAGAAGGAAGGCGCCGTCACCCGCGCGTGGCTGGGCGTGGGCATCCAGGACCTGACGCGGGACCTGGCGGGCGCGCTCAAGCTGCCGGTGACGGACGGCGCCATCCTCACGCAGGTCAACCCGGGCTCGCCCGCGGCCAAGGCCGGACTGAAGCCGGACGACGTCATCACCGCCATCGATGGCCGGACCGTCACGTCCGGCGGCGCGCTGACCCGCACCGTGGCGCTCAAGCGCCCGGGCAGCACCTCCACGCTGAGCATCTTCCGCGAGGGCAAGAAGCAGGACGTGAAGGTGACGCTCGGCACACGGCCGGACCTGGAGGGCGTGGCCTCCAAGCCGCGCGCCAATGACGAGCAGGAGAGCTCGCGCCGCGTGGGCGTCAGCCTGCAGAACCTGGACTCGCGCACCGCGCAGCAGGCGGGCTTCACCGAGCGCCAGGGCGCGCTCATCACCGACGTGCTGCCCGGCTCGCCCGCGGACCGCGCGCAGTTGGAGCCCGGCATGCTGGTGGTGGAGGCGAACCGCAAGGCGGTGAACAGCGCGGAGGAGCTGGCGAAGGTCATCAAGGGCGCGCAGTCCGGCAGCACGCTGCTGCTGCGCGTGGCCGGGCCGGGCGGACAGCGCAACCTGCGGGCCCTGCGGGTGCCCTGAGACAGCCGACACTCGGAGGCGCATGAGCATCAACTACGTCGCCCTGGGCGACAGCACGGCGGTGGGGGTGGGGGCGTCGCGGGGCGGGGGATATCCCGAGCGCCTCGCCTCCCGCCTGCGCAATGACGGGCTGCCGGTGGGCCTCACCAACCTGGGACAGAGCGGGGCGCGCATCCGCGACGTCTTCACCGGGCAGGTGAAGCGCGCGGTGGCCACGCAGCCCACCCTGGTGACGCTCGGGGTGGGCACCAACGACCTCTGGCGCGGCACCGCGGTGGAGGACTTCCAGGAGGAGCTGGACCGCATCGCCCGCAGGCTGAAGCAGACGGGCGCGCCGCTGGTGGTGGTGAACCTCGCCGACATGGCCCTGGCGCCGGTGGCGAAGCTGGTGCCGAGCGCCCTCTACGAGGGCCGCATCGAGCCCTTCAACGCCGCCATGGCCGAGGTGGCCCGCGCGCACGGCCTGCACCTGGTGGACCTCTACTCGGCCAGCAAGGAGATGATTCCCCACAACCCGCACTTCTTCTGCCACGACGGCTTCCACCCGTCGGAGCAGGGGTACGAGGAGTGGGCGGACCTGCTGCTGCCCACGGTGCGCACGCTCGTCGGGCGCTGAGACGTAGGCTCTGCGCGGGCTTCCGCGGCCTACGCCTTCGCCACGCCGCCCGGTGCGGTGGTGGTGACGGCGGTGCCCTCGGTCGCGGGGGCATGCGGGCCCCGCTCGCGGCCCGGGTGCATCTCCATGCCGGGCTCGAACGGGGTGGTGCGGTTGCGGCCGCTGCGCTTGCTGCAATAGAGGGCGGAGTCCGCGCAGTCGACCAGTTCCTCCTGCGTGGTGGCGTCGGTGGGGAAGTGGGCCACGCCGACGGACACGGTGACGTGGTTGCCGGGCAGGCCGGGCTGCGACAGCGACACCAGGTCCGCCACCGCGCGGCGCAGCTTCTCCGCCACCTCCACCGCGTCCGCCTTGGTGGATTGGGGCAGCAGCAGGACGAACTCCTCGCCGCCGTAGCGCGCCAGCGTGTCCACCTTGCGCACGCGCAGCCGGAGCACGTCGCACACGCGGCGCAGCGTCTCGTCGCCCACGCGGTGGCCCGCGACGTCGTTGAGGCGCTTGAAGTGGTCCACGTCCACCATGAGCAGCGCCAGCGGGGTGCCGAAGCGCTGCGCCCGCGCCAGCTCCAGCTCCATGCGCTGGAAGAGGTGGCGCCGGTTGGGCACGCCGGTGAGCGGGTCCGTCATGGTGAGCTTCACCGTCTCCGCGTGCAGCCTCGCGTTCTTCACCGCCGTGGCCGCCAGGTCCGCCACCGCCGTCAGCAGCTCGATTTCCCCGGCGGAGAAGCTGGCCACCTCCGGACGCTGGAAGTTCATCACCCCCAGCAGCGTGCCCATGTGCACCATGGGCACCGCCAGCAGCGCGCCCGTGTCCACCGCGCCCTCCACCAGCCCCCGCCGCGCGAAGATGCTGGTGCGGTCTTCCAGGTCCGGGAGGTACACCGCCTTGAGCGTCTCCGCCGCGCGGCCACAGGCGCCCTCGCCCAGGCCGAACGTCAGCCCCTCCGCGCCGCGACCCTCGGGCCACGCGTGCTTCACCTCCAGCAGGCCCTCCGTGTTGAGCAGCATGGTGGAGAAGTCGGGAATCTGGAGCCGCTCCACCACCAGCCGGGTGACGGCCTCCAGCAGCTCGTCCAGCTCCAGCGTGGCGTTGAGCGAGCGCGCCACGTCGAAGAGCAGCGACAGCTCCCGCAGGCGCTCCTCCAGCTCATCCTTGAGGGCCAGCTTCTCCTTCACCACCGCCAGGTCCCGGTGGGTGTCGATCTCCTCTGCCTTCATCGCGGTGAGCCGCGCCAGCATCTGGTTGAAGGCCGCGCCCAGCCGGGCCAGCTCGTCGGTGCCCCGCGCGTCCGCGCGCACCAGCAGGTCTCCCGCCTCCGCGCGCCCCATGGCCGCGCTCAGCTTGCGCAGCGGGCGGGTGAGGTTGAGGTGCAGCCCCAGCGTGGTGAGCAGCGCCAGCAGGACGATGAACAGCACCATGGCGCCCAGCGCGCCGCGGAACATCTCCGAGAGCTGCTGGTGCAGCGCCGGCTCCGTCATGCGCATCTGCAGGACGCTCGCGCCGGGCACCTCTTCCTCGGTGTGGCAGCTGCCACACTCGGGGCCGCCGCCCATGGGCCGCACCACCTCCGTCACCCCCGCCGAGGAGCGCGCCGTCTCCGGCCCGGGCGACGTCAGCCGCCGGGCCTCGTCGTGGACGCGGCCCACCTCTTCCGGCCGGCGGGACCAGCGGATGCGCCCGTCCGGCGTCAGCACCCGCACGTCCTCCACCGAGCGGAACAGCCGCGTGTCCGAGCGGAGCACCTCCGCCACCGCCTCGTGCGCCCGGGCGCGCGGCGCCTGCGGCAGGGAGAACGTCGACGCCACGAACTCCGCCAGCGCCAGCGACTCCACCTGCGTCGCGTCCTGCACCGCCACCCGCGACTCGCGCCAGAAGTGGCCCACGCCCAGTAACGCCACCACGAGCCCGGGAAGGCCGATGCTCCAGAGGAGCTTCCTTCCAACAGTGTCCGGACCCAGGGGCATGCGCTTGTTCGCGGCTCTCCGCTGCGGTGGATTAAACTTGTTTCACGACCTACCTACTGAATTGTTAATTGGCTGACGCGCGCTGTCAAACGTAACGGGACAAGAATTTTCCTGCATCGTTGGTGTTGCCTCTATTGCCGCGCCTTGTCAGCAGCGTACTCCTGGGCTCCCATGACGACCGCGTTCCTCACCTCCGCGCTGCTCCCCGTCCCCCATGGCTTCACGACCCGCGAGGGGGGCGTCTCCGAGGGGCCGTATGCCTCGCTCAACCTGGGCTTCTCCGTGGGCGACGTGCGGGAGAAGGTGCTTGAGAACCTCCGCCTGCTGGCCGCCGCCGCGAAGACGCCGCTGGGTGCGCTGTGCCGCGTGTCCCAGGTGCATGGGGACCGGGTGCTGGAGGCGCGGGGTGGGGAAGGGGAGGACCTGAGGCCCGTGGAGGGCGAGGCGGACGCGCTGTGGACGGAGGCGCCGGGCACCTGGGTGGCGGTGGGCACGGCGGACTGCGTGCCGGTGCTGCTGGTGGACCCGGACGGGCGGAGGGTGGCGGCGGTGCACTCGGGGTGGCGGGGCACGGACGCGGGCATCAGCGCGCGCGCGGTGGAGGCGCTGGTGGCGAAGGGGGGTCGGCCAGAGCGGCTGCTCGCGGCGGTGGGCCCCGCCATCCAACGCTGCTGCTACGAGGTGTCCGGGGAGCTGGCCCAGCGCTTCACCGCGCGGTTCGGCCCGGAGGTGGTGGAGTCCGCCGGCGACTCGGTGCGACTGGACCTGACACGCGCGGTGCGGGCGACGCTGCTGCGCGCGGGGCTGAAGCCGGCGCACGTGGACGTGCTACCGGCCTGTACCGCGTGTGCGCCCGAGCGCTTCTTCTCCCACCGGCGCGACGCGGGGCGCACCGGACGCCACCTCAACTACGTGGTAAACCGCTTCTAGCCCGCCGGGCGCGCCGGCCGTTTTCTTGACGCTCTCCGACGGGCCTTCCTATCCTCGGGCTGATCCCCGTCCGAAGAGGCCCGTGCCCGCGCGCTCCGTCATCTTCCGCCTGCTCGCCGCCGCGCCCCTGTGCGCGATGAGCGCCTGTGCCTCCACCGCCGCCAGTCAGGCGGACGTGGGGGCGCTGCGAGCCGAGGTGCGCACGCTGCGCGAGTCGCAGGCGCGCCTCCAGGAGCGACTGGCCCGGCTGGAGGCCCACGACGCGGTGGACAAGGCGCGGGCCACCGGCACCCCTTCGCGCACCCCGGCGGACGCCAGCGCCGAGGGAGCCCCTCGCCTGGGCCCCACCCCGGAGCTGGCGGTGGTGAAGCTCAAGCCCCGCAACGAGCCCGCGCCGAAGCTGCCCACGGCGGTGCCGGTGGTGGAGCCGGACTCGGACCAGGTGGAGATGTTCATCAGCGCCGCGCCGGACGGGGCCTCGGCCTCGCAGGACGGCGCCGCCACGGTGGTGGCCTCGCGCGACGACGGCGCGGAGTTGGTGGACCCCGAGCTGCTGGACGCCGAGTACGACAAGGCCGTGTCGCTGCTGCGCACCGGCAACGTCGAGGGCGGCGTGGAGCGCCTGCGCCGCTTCGCCGAGGAGAACCCGCGCCACCCGCGCGCGGACAATGCGCTGTACTTCAGCGGGCTCGGGCAGATTGGCCTGAGCGAGTTCAAGGACGCCGCGACGACGTTCGAGCGGCTCATCAATACCTATCCCGCCGGGGATGCCATGCTGGACAGCATGCTCCGGCTCGCCGAGTGCCGGATGCGGCTCAACCAGGCCGCGGATGCCAAGGCGCTCTACACCCGCGTCGTCACCCAGTTCCCGGGGACGGCCGCCGCCACGCAGGCGGAGCAGCGGCTCGCCGCGCTCCCTCAGTGAAGGCTCTTTCGAAAGGACGTTCTGCGATGCGCTCCCGGATCCTCACCTCGCTGATGTTGAGCCTCGCCATCGCGCCGGCCCTGAGTGCGCGCGCCCAGCAGGAGGGTGCCGAGGAGCAGGACACCGACACCGGCAGCGAGACGGAAGGCGCCGAGGTCATGGACGAGGCGCCCGAGCGTCCCGCCGGCACCGTGGCCGTCCCGCCGGGCGCGCCCCGCGGCCGTGACAGCGCCCCGGGCGAGGTCCACGCCGTGCAGGAGGGCGACACGCTGTGGGACTTGTCCCAGCGCTACCTGGGCAGCCCCTGGTACTGGCCCAAGGTCTGGTCCTACAACCCGGAGATCGCCAACCCGCACTGGATCTACCCGGGCAACCAGGTGCGCTTCTTCGGCGGTGGCGAGGAAGTGCCGGCCCGCGTGGGCGAGATGGTGGTGGACCCGGGTGAAATGACGGCGCCCACGGAGCTGAGCGGCAGCGACCTGGTCACCGTGACGGGGAAGATTGGCTACGACGTGTCCACGGCGCGCCCGGTGACGACGCAGGGCTTCGTCACCCAGCGCGAGCTGGACGAGGCCGGCCGCATCGAGGGCTCCTCCTCCGGCGCGCTGATGCTGTCCTACCCGGACAACGCCTACGTGCGCTTCAAGAAGAAGGGCGCCGCCAAGGTGGGGGACCGGTACGTCGTCTACCACACCACCCAGGCCATCAATCACCCGGTGACGAAGAAGAAGCTGGGCTACCTCACCGACTTCCTCGGCACGCTGCGCGTGGTGCGCGTGAGTGAGAACATCGTCACCGCGCAGATTGTCGACACCTGGGACGGCATGGAGCGTGGCGACCTGGTGGGCCCCGTCGGCGAGCGCCTCACCGAGCGCGTCGCCCCGAAGCCCAACGCCAAGGAGATTCAGGCCACCGTCGTCACCGCGCTGGTGCCGTACCTCACGCTGTTCGGCGAGCACCACACGGTGGTGGTGGACAAGGGCAGCGCGGACGGCGTCCAGGTGGGCAACACCTTCACCATCCTCCGCCAGGGCGACCCGTCCCTCCAGGTGCTCGGCCAGGAGGCCAAGCCGCTCACCGCGAAGGAGAAGCGCTTCCCCTGGGAGAACGTCGGCACCTGCATGGTGACCGAGGCGAAGGAGCGCACGTCCAACTGCCTCATGCTCCGCTCGCTGGAGGAGCTCCTCCCCGGCGACCGCGCCGTCATGCGCGTCAGCGAGCCCACCGCCAGCCGCTGAGCGGCGGCAGGAAATGTGCATCCCCTCCGCCACTGGAGGGGCTGAGTGCTTGACCGGTGGCGGTCCGGTGTCTATGTGTCGCGCCCCTCCTGGGGACCCATCTTCTATATAGGTGGGAAACGGGCAGGGGACGGGTATGGCGGACGCTGACACGGACAGCCTCACGGCGGAGCAGCAGGCGTGCCTGGCGCTCTGGGCCGTTCCCGGCCTGGGGCCGAGGACGCTGGCCGCCCTGCGCCAATTCGCGGATGGACGGCTCTCCGCGCTCGCCGCCGTCCCTGTACGGGACTGGGTGTCTCAGGCGCCGGTCTCCCCACAGGTGCGTACCCGGCTGGCGACGGTGGACCGGCTCCCGCCCCTGGCGGAGCGGGCGCTGGAGGCCTGTCGCAAGGCGGGGATGGGCGTGGCATTCGCCGGGCAGCCCGGTTATCCGGACCGGCTTCGCGAGGTGCTGGACGCGCCGCCGCTGCTGTTCCACCGGGGGCGTCCGGGGCTGCCGAAGCGGCGGGTGGCCATGGTGGGCAGCCGCCACCCGGACCAGGGCTTCCTGCCCTTTGCCCGGGACTTCGCGCGGAAGGTGGCGGCCAGTGGGGTGGGGGTGGTGTCGGGCGCGGCGGCCGGGGTGGACCAGGCGTGCCACTGGGGCGCGCTGGACGTGGGCGGGGAGACGTGGGCCTTCCTGGGGTCTGCCCTGGATGCGTTGGACCCGGCGCAAGCCCGCCTGCTTCCCCACTTCCTGGGGAGGGGCGGCGTGTTCTTCAGCGAGCTGCCGCCCGGGGTCCGGGCGAGCATCACCACCTTCCCGCGCCGCAACCGACTCATCTCCGGCGCATCGGATGTGGTCCTGGTGCTGAGGGCGGGGAAGGGCTCGGGGGCGCTCTACACGGCGCAGGCGGGGCGGGCACAGGGGCGACCGGTCTTCGCGCTGCCTGGTGACGTGAGACAGGCGGCGGCCGTTGGTTGCAACGAGCTGCTGCGCGACGGGCATGCGAGGGCGTGCATGGGCCCGGAGGATGTGTGGAGGGTGGTGGGCGTCTCTTCCGGCGCGACGGTGACGCCGCGGGACAGCGATTCGTGGGAGGCGCTCTCGGCGGAAGCGAAGGGCACTTATGAAGTGTTGGACCGGGTTCCCCGGACATTCGACGAGGTGCTGGTCGGCAGCACCCTCTCACCCGCGGCGCTCACCAGCGCGCTGGTGGAGCTGGAGTTGACGGGGCTGGTCATCCAGCACCCGGGCAAGCTGTACGAAAAGATATAGGTAGGAGAGTCATGGCCACGCGGACGAAGAAGAAGGTGGAAGAGACGGAGGCGGCGGAGGAGACGAAGTCGCCCCGCAAGGCGGCCGCCAAGAAGAAGCCAGCCGCCAAGAAGAAGCCTGCGGCCAAGGCGAAGAAGGCGGCGGCCCGACGCCGCACCAAGAAGGGCGACGACGACCTTCCCACCGTGGATGCCGACGCGGAGGAGGAAGCCGCGCCTCGCGGCAAGGGCCCGCACTACCTCGTCGTGGTGGAGTCCCCCGCCAAGGCGAAGACCATCAAGAAGTACCTGGGCACCGGCTACACGGTGAAGGCCTCCGTGGGCCACGTGAAGGATTTGCCCAAGAGCAAGATGGGCGTCGACGTGGAGCACGACTTCCAGCCCGAGTACGAGGTCATCAAGGGCAAGGAGAAGGTGCTCAACGAGCTGAAGAAGATGGCGAAGTCCGCCGACCGCGTCTTCCTCGCGACGGACCCCGACCGCGAGGGCGAGGCCATTGCCTGGCACATCAAGGAGGAGCTCGCGCACCCCGACGCCCTCCGGGTGACGTTCAACGAAATCACCAAGAAGGCCGTCCAGGAGGCCATCGCCCAGCCGCGCGAGCTGAACCAGGACAACTACGACTCGCAGCAGACGCGCCGCATCCTCGACCGGCTCGTGGGCTATCAAATCTCCCCGCTGCTCTGGCAGAAGATCCGCCGTGGCCTGTCCGCCGGCCGCGTGCAGTCGGTGGCGGTGCGCCTCGTCGTGGAGCGCGAGGCCGAAATCAAGGCCTTCGTCCCCGAGGAGTACTGGTCGCTGGACGCGCTGCTGGCCGGCACCGCCGGACCGCCGCCCTTCAAGGCCAAGCTGTCCAAGGTGGACGGCAAGAAGATGGAGCTGAAGGACCGCGCCACCACCGAGGGGCTCGTCGCCGAGCTCCAGGGGGCCGACTTCGTCGTGGCCAAGGTGGACCGCCGCGAGCGCCGCCGCAACGCGCCCGCGCCGTTCATCACCTCCAAGCTGCAGCAGGAGGCCGCCAACCGGCTGTCCTTCTCCGCCAAGAAGACGATGACGCTGGCCCAGAAGCTCTACGAGGGCGTGCCCCTCGGCGAGGAGGGCCAGACGGCACTGATTACGTACATGCGTACGGACTCCACCCGTCTGTCGGACGACGCGGTGAAGCAGGTGCGCGAGTTCATCGAAGGCAAGTACGGCAAGGACTTCCTGCCGGCCGAGCCGGTGGTGTACCGCTCCCGGAAGAGCGCGCAGGACGCGCACGAGGCCATCCGCCCCACGTCCCTGGAGTACCCGCCCGAGCGGGTGCGGCCCTTCTTCGAGGCCATGGGCGAGACGGACATGTTCCGCCTCTACGAGCTCATCTGGAACCGCTTCGTGGCGTGCCAGACGATGCCCGCCGTGTATGACCAGACGAGCGCGGACATCTCCGCGGGCCGGGCCACGTTCCGCGCCTCGGGCAGCACGCTGAAGTTCGCCGGCTACCTGGCCGTCTACGGCGCGGGCCTCACCCCCGAGGAGGAGGCCGAGAAGGAGAAGGCGAAGGCCGCCGGGGAAGAGGGCGCGGACGGCGCGGATGCCATCGGCGAGCTGCCCTTCCTCACCGAGGGCGAGAAGCTCACCCTCCAGAAGCTGCTCCACGAGCAGCACTTCACCCAGCCGCCCCCGCGCTTCAGCGAGGCCACGCTGGTGAAGGAGCTGGAAGAGCGCGGCATCGGCCGCCCCTCCACCTACGCCGCGATTCTGTCCACCATCCAGGACAAGAAGTACGTGGAGAAGCTGGAGACCCGCTTCCGGCCCACGGACCTGGGGCAGATGACCAACGAGATGCTGGTCAAGCACTTCCCCCACGAGCTGGACGTCACCTTCACCGCCACCATGGAGGAGAAGCTGGACCAGATCTCCGAGGGCGGCACCAGCTGGAAGGCCGTGCTGCACGACTTCTACGGGCCCTTCAAGGAGACGCTCGAGAAGGCGAAGGCGGAGATGCGCGACGTCAAGCGCGAGGAGATCAAGACCGACATCGCCTGCGAGAAGTGCGGCAACCTCTTCCTCATCAAGTTCGGGAAGATGGGGCACTTCCTCGCCTGCTCGAACTACCCCGACTGCAAGAACACCAAGGACTTCAAGCGGGACGCCGAGGGGAAGATCGTCATCGTGGAGGAGGAGACCACGGACGAGAAGTGCGAGAAGTGCGCCAAGCCCATGGTCATCAAGCGTGGCCGCTTCGGGCGCTTCATGGCCTGCTCCGGCTACCCGGACTGCAAGACGTCCAAGCCCATCTCCATCGGCGTGGGGTGCCCGGAGTGCAAGCAGGGCTACCTCACGGAGCGCCGCAGCGGCCGAGGGAAGATCTTCTTCGGCTGCAACCGCTACCCGGACTGCAAGTTCGCCGCGTGGGACAGGCCCCTGGCCGAGCAGTGCCCGCAGTGCGCGTCCCCGTACCTCCTGCAGAAGTTCTCCAAGCGGGACGGTGCCTACATCTCCTGCCCCAACAAGGAATGCGACTACCGGCGTGAGGTCGTGGAGCAGGCGGGCGTACCCGGCGGACCGGAAGCCTCCTCGGCTGCTTGAAAGCCCAGTAGTTCCAAAGGGCTGGGCCCTGTCCGTGGCTTGACAGCCTCGGCGGGCCCGCCCTAGAAGTCCAGGCTGCCTCCTCCTCGGGGTGTGTCTCGTGGGCGCCCGTGTCCGGACGGGCCCACCCGGGGGGGCGGGCGTCGAAAGGACACCAGGCGCGATGATTCTCTCGGTGAGCGAGCTGCTGCTGGACGTGACTCTTGCGGCCACGGAGGGCGGCAAGATGGGCTTCACGGACTCCGTCATCAAGTTCTTCAAGGATGGCGGCCCGTTCATGTTCGTGAACCTGTTCTGGCTGGCGTGCTCGCTGGCGGTGGCGCTGGAGCGCATCGTCACCGTGGTGTTCCGCTACAACCTGCCGGCGCCTCCGTTCATGGAGCAGATCTCCAAGCTGGTGCGCAGCGGCAACCTGGACCGCGCGGTGAAGGTGTGCGGCATGGCGCCCCACTCGCCGCTGGCGAAGGTCATCCGCGCGGGCCTGGTGAACGCCAACCGCGGCGAGATTGAAGTCGCCAAGGCGGTGGAAGAGGCCATCATCGAGCACAGCCCGCACGTGTCCAAGCGCATCCCCTGGCTGTGGTCCCTGGCGAACATCGCCACGCTGGTGGGCCTCGTCGGCACCATCTTCGGCCTCATCGGCACCTTCCAGGCGCTCGGCAACGTGCCGGCGGAGCAGAAGCAGGTGCTCCTGTCGGACGGTATCTCCAAGGCGATGAACAACACCGCCTTCGCGCTCTCCATCGCGGTCATCTGCATCGTCTTCCACCTGTTCCTCACCTCGTACGCGAAGGGGCTGGTGGAGTCGCTGGAGCTCAACGCGCTGAAGCTGGAGAACCTCCTGTCGCGGCGCGGCGGGACGGACCCGGCCACCACGGAGCTCGAGTCCCGCGCTTCTTGAGGCGAGGGGTGCGCGTCCATGGCGTTCCACTACTCCCGCCGCAAGCTGAAGGTCCGTGAGGAAGAGGAGTCGGGCGAGCTGAACATCGTCCCGTACCTCGACATCCTCATGAACCTCATCATCTTCATGCTGCTGTCGATTACCGGCCTGGCCACGTTCGGCATCCTGAACGTGAATGCCCCGGCCTACGGCGCGCCTTCCGCGGGCATGACGCAGGAGGGCGCCGACGAGCCGAAGCTGACGCTGTCCGTGCTCATCTCCAAGAAGGGGCACTTCGTCAGCAGCGAGAACACCGTGCTCACGCAGGAGGGCGGCGCCGCGGACGCGCCCACCATCCCCGTGCTTGCGGACGGCGCCTACGACTTCAAGGCGCTCAACGCGAAGATGGTGGAGATCAAGGCGGCCTTCCCCAAGGAGACGAAGGTCATCGTGGGCGCGGACTCGGACATCCCCTACGAGGCCCTCACCCTGACGCTGGACGCCATCCGCGAGACGCAGGGCCCGCAGCGCCGCATCCTGTTCCCGGACGTCACCCTCGGGGCGATCTGAATCATGGCCGAGCCGACGACACCCGTCCCCACCGAGGCCGATGAAGAGGCGCTGGCCCGCCTGCGCTACCGCAAGGCGCTGGCGCGCAAGAAGCGCAAGGAGCGCGAGGCCGCGGGGGAAATCAAGGAGCTGAACATCACCGCGATGATGGACATGATGACCATCCTCCTGGTGTTCCTGCTCAAGTCCTTCGCGTCGTCCTCCGCGGCCATCACCGCGTCCGAGGACGTGCGGCCGCCCGTCTCCACCACGCGCGCCACCCCGAAGGACACGGTGGCCGTCACGATTACCCCCAAGAACATCCTAGTGGGCGAGCGCGAGGTGCTGCGGCTCCAGAACGGTCAGATTCCGGCCGACAAGGTGCAGGGCCGGCTGGTGCTGCCGCTGGACGCCCAGCTGAAGAAGGAAGTGGAGAAGCTGAAGTACATCGCCGAGCGCAACCCGTCGGCGCCCTTCAGCCGGGAGCTGTCCGTCATCGCGGACAAGAAGATCCCCTACGACATGCTCCTCACCGTGCTCTACACGGCGGGGCAGAACGAGCTGGAGAACTACCGCTTCGTGGTCCTCCAGAAGGAAGGCGAGTAGGGCGCTCCCAGGGCAGCGGCGGGAGCGCCTCTCGGTCGTCCGCGCCCGGGCTACAGCGAGTGCGTGGCCTGGGGCCCGCCTCGCGTCTCCAGCTCGTGGATGCTGGCGTCCTCCTCGCAGCGGATGGCGAAGGGCAGGGCCTCCAGCCGCTCAATGGGAATCTCGAAGCCGCAGTCCACGCAGTCTCCGAAGACGCCCATGTCCATGCGCCGCAGCGCCGCGTCGATCAGCATGATCTCCCGCCGCTGCGACTCCATCAGGCTGGACAGCGTGTAGTCCGCCAGCTCCGACTGGGCGTTCTCCTCGTACTCAGGGTCTCTCTCCTGATCCTTGAGTGCGGTCAGCTCACGGTGTGCGCCCGCGTTCGCCGTGAGGATCTCCCTCCGTCGGCGCTGGAGGAGCTCGCGAATCCTCTTCAGGTCATTGCTTCTGGGCATGGCCATCGTCTCCGACGCTCCAGTCTTCGAGGTCACTTCCGCTCGCCCGGATGCAGGCCGCCCCCGAGCGGCGAACGCGAGAAACGTAGGGGTTCAACCCAGGTAGGGAAACCGCGCCTTCCAACGGGGAGGTGTGGCGGGCTGGTGGGCAACCGGGCAGGCGTGAGGCCGTTGAGACAGAGGGTTGACGTGCCCGCTTTCACTGCTGGGAAAGCGCGGCCCGGTCCTGCTAACTGTTGACGGACGGGCTGAGCGCGCGCCCGGGAGGTGTGGATGTCAGACGTGAAGCAGCGGGTGACGGTGATTGGCGGCGGGCTGGCGGGCAGCGAGTGCGCATACCAGCTCGCCCGCCGGGGTGTGCCGGTGGTGCTGCGCGAGATGAAGCCGCACAAGCGCTCGCCGGCCCACAAGTCGGATCAGTTCGCGGAGCTGGTGTGCAGCAACTCGCTGCGCTCGGACAACCCGGAGAGCGCCATTGGCCTGCTGCACGCGGAGCTGCGCGCCCTGGGCTCGCTGGTGCTGGGCACCGCGGACACGCACCGGGTGCCCGCGGGCGACGCGCTGGCGGTGGACCGCGAGCGCTTCTCCGGGGCGATTACCGAGTCGCTCCAGCGCATGGCGGGCGTGGAGGTGGTGGCGGGCGAGGTGGAGCGGCTGCCGGACGAGGGCCCGGTGGTGGTGGCCTCGGGGCCGCTCACGTCGGACGCGCTCACCCGCGAGCTGGAGCGGCACGTGGGGACGAAGCTCTACTTCTACGACTCCATCGCCCCCATCATCTCAGGGGACTCCATCGACCTGGACGTGGCGTTCCGCCAGAGCCGCTATGGCAAGGGCGGCGGGGACGACTACCTCAACCTGCCGATGACGCGCGACGAGTACTACCGCTTCATCGCCGAGGTGAAGGCCGGCCAGAAGGTGGTGCCGCACGCCTTCGAGGAACCGAAGTACTTCGAAGGGTGTCTGCCGATTGAAGTGATGGCGGAGCGCGGCGACGACACGCTGGCCTATGGGCCGATGAAGCCGGTGGGGCTGCAGGACCCACGCTCGGGGCAGACGCCCTACGCGGTGGTGCAGCTGCGCATGGAGGACACGGCGGGCACGTCCTGGAACATGGTGGGGTTCCAGACGCGGCTGACGTGGGGTGAACAGAAGCGCATCTTCAGCACGTGCATCCCCGGACTCCAGCAGGCGGAGTTCCTGCGGATGGGGCAGATCCACCGCAACACCTTCATCGACTCGCCCCGGCTGCTGTCGAGGGACTTGTCGCTGAAGTCGGAGCCGCGGCTGTACTTCGCGGGGCAGATTTCGGGAGTGGAGGGCTACGTGGAGAGCGCGGCGTGCGGGTACCTGGTGGCGCTGGCGCTGCATGCGAAGCTGACAGGGAAGGAGTGGGTGCCGCCGCCGGCCACCACGGCGCTGGGCTCGCTGTTCCGTCACGTGACGGGAGAAGCGCACCCGCCGGACTACCCGCACCAGCCCTCCAACATCATCTTCGGCCTCTTCCCGCCGCTGGCCGGGCGGGTGAAGAAGGCGGACAAGCGGGCAGCGTACTCGTCGCGGGCGAAGCAGGACCTGGCCGGGTGGCTGCCGCACGCGGGTGTCCCGGTGCCGGGCACCCCGGAGCACGTGGAACAGAGGAGCGCATGATGCGGACGCGGCAGGGGCGACTTCTGGGTGCAGGTTTGCTGGCCGCCCTCGCGGTGGCGGGGGCGGGCTGCAAGAAGGGGGACGACGGCGGCGGGGGCAAGGCGGCCCCCGGTGCCAGCACCGGCGCGACGGGCGGTGGCGCGGCGGCGAGCGCTCCGGCTCCGAGCCGTGGAGCGCCCGGAGCCGGGCAGGGCCTGCTGCTGGCGTCGGGCCGCGCGGCGGACCTGCGGGTGACGCCGGACGGGCGTCATGCCACGTACCTCCTGAACGGCCAGAAGCCCCGGCTGGACGGGGTGCCCCCGCAGATGCTGCTGGGCGAATTGCACGTGGTGCCGGTGGAGGGCGGGGACTCGCGCAAGCTGGGCGACGGGGTGACGAACGTGCCGGGCGGGCTGCTCGTCGCGCCGGACTCGAAGCACGTGCTCTTCCTCGCGGGCTACAACCCGGCCTCCCAGTCCGGCGCGCTGACGGTGGCGTCACTGGAGGACGCGAAGGCGGAGCCCACCGTGCTGGGCACGGCGGTGAGCTACATGCTGCCCAGCCCGGACGGCTCGCGGCTGGCGTTCGTGGATGCCGGCCGGCTGAAGCTGGGGCCGCTGCCCTCGGGCCCCTTCACCGACGTGGCGGCGGAGGTGAGCACCGCGCAGTTCACTCCGGACGGGAAGACGCTGCTCATCAAGCGCCGGCTGACCGCGGCGGGCGGACTGGCGGCGGTGTCCGTGGACAAGCCCGAGGAGGCCCCGCGCAAGCTGGCGGACCAGGTGGGCGACTACACGGTGTCCCCCGAGGGGCAGCGGGTGGCCTTCCAGGTGCGGAGCGAGTCCGTGCGCGGCCTGTACGACTTGTACCTCGCGGAGTTGCCGGCGCTGAAGCCGAAGCGGCTGGCGGTGGCGTCGGGCGTCTTCGCCTTCTCGCCGGACGGCAAGTGGCTGGGGCGCACGGAGAACGGGAAGCCGGACGTGCCCGGGGACTTGTACATGGGGCCGGCGGCGGGTGGCGCGGGGCGCAAGCTGGGAGACCGGGTGGAGAGGTTCGCCTTCTCTCCGGACTCTCAGGCGGTGGGCTTCCTGGAGAAGTACGACGCGACGGCGGGCGCGGGGCTGATGTCCGTGGCGTCGCTGCCGGACGGGGCGACGAAGCAGGTGGGAGGACGGGTGCCCAACTTCCTCTGGGGTTCGGACGGGCGCTACGTGCTCTTCCTCTCGCGCTTCCTCAAGCCCGAGTACTCGGTGGACCTGATGCTGTACACGCTGGGCGAGGAGAAGGCGGAGAAGGTGCACAAGGGCGTGTTCGGCTACGGCTTCATGCCGGGCAACACGCAGGTGGTGTTCCGCTCCAACTGCATCCGCAACGGGCGCTCGTGTGACTTCAAGGCGCTGGGGCTGCCGCGCACCGCGGAGCCCCAGACGTGGATGCAGGGCGTCTTCAGCTACAAGCTGTCCGCGGACGGCCAGCGGGTGCTCGCCACGTATGCGCGGATGGACTCGGACACGTACGACGTCGCGGTGTACGACGTGAAGACCCAGGCGCGCAGGCCGCTCGACCAGGGCGTGCAGGTGCCGGTGTCCTTCGGTGGCAAGGACGACTCGCGCGCCGTGTACATCATCGCGCAGGGCCCCAAGGCGGGTGTCTACAGCGTGCCCGCGACGGCAGAGGACTCCTCCGCCGCGAAGTGAGCGGGCGCGGGAGGCGTGCAGGGCCGCGCGCAGTGTGCTTATTTGCGCGGCCCGTATGGCCTCTCTCGTCTATCGCCGCTATGGCGGCTCCCTCCAGGTCGACCTTCCGTCCTTCGATGTCCTCGAGGAGGCGGTGCGCATCCCCGAGACGCAGTGGATCGCCACGGCGTGTCCGCTCGAGGGGCTGAGCTGTGACTCGCGCTTCCTCACGTTCATGGACGCGGACGGCAACAGCCGCATCCGCGTGGCGGAGGTGCGGGCCGCGGTGGAGTGGGCGGCGAAGCGGCTGAAGGACCGGCGGGGCGCGGACGCGGGAAGTCCCGTGCTGGAGCTGGACTCCCTCACCGAGGAGGCCCGCCCGCTGCGGAGCGCGGCGGAGACCATCCTCCGCACGCTGAAGGCGCCGGACGGGGCGCGCATCTCGCTGGAGCAGGTGCGGGCCAGCGATTCGGCGCTGCGCGCGGCGGGGCAGAACGGGGACGGCATCGTCTCCCCCGCGCACCTGCCCGAGCGCTTGCGCCCGCTGGCGGTGGACCTCATGGCCAGCTTCCCGGAGGTGAAGAACCGGGCGGGCGAGCCGGGCGTCGACCCGGCGATGGTGAAGCGCTTCCGCGAGGAGCGCACGGCCCTGCTCGCGCACCTGGAGGCGAGGCCCGCGGCGTTTGCGTGGGGCGAGACGAGCCTGGACACGGCGAAGCGCATCCGCGAGGTGGCGCCGCTGCTGGACACGTACTTCGTGCAGTGCCGGCTGGTGGCCGCGCAGCCCGAGGCGGCGACGAGCCTGCGCCTGCGCTCGGAGCGGGTGGAGGGCGCGCTGGGAGACCTGGCGGCGCTGGGGAAGGCGGCGGGGGATTTGCCCATCGCCCCGCCCGAGCCGGCGGGAGTGCTGGAGTGGTCGAGACTCCACCGGGGCCCCGCGTTCGAGCAGCTGGAGGCGTTCCATCGGGACGTGGCCACGTCGGTGACAGGCGACGCGCGGCGGCTGACGGACCCGGCCTGGCGGGAGATGTCCGCGAAGGCGGACGCGGTGCTCGGGTGGCAGGCGAAGTTCGACTCAAGCCCGGTGCGGAAGCTGGTGGACGCGCTCCCGTCCGTGCCGGAGGCGGACCTGGAGGCGATTGAGGCCGAGTGCGCGGCGGACCTGGCGCTGAAGCCGACGCTGGACGCCATCGTCGAGCTGGAGCGGCTCGTGCTGTACCAGCGGTGGTTGCTGGTGTTCGCGAACAACTTCATCAGCATGCCCAACATCTACATGCCGAGGCGGCTGGCGCTGGTGGAGCGGGGGACGCTCATCCTGGGCGGGCGCAAGTACACGCTGTCGGTGCTGACGACGAACCGGGCGGCGCACTCGGCGCTGACGGGGCAGGGGACCACGTGCGTCCTCTACGTGCAGGTGGCGCCGAAGGACGGGACTCCGGGCTACGAGGTGGCGGTGCCCGTCACGCGCGGCCGGAGCACGGACCTGGTGGTGGGCAAGCGCGGCATCTTCTACGACGTGGACGGCAAGGAGCACGACGCCACGGTGATGCAGGTCGTCCGTCAGCCCGTGTCGCTGTGGGAGTCGATGACCATGCCCTTCACGCGGATGGGCGCGTTCATCACCAGCAAGGTGGAGGGGTTGGCGACGACGGGGGAGAAGACCTTCGATACGACGCTGGAGAAGGGCTACACGCAGGCGGTGGCTGCGCCGGCTCCGGCTCCGGGTGCGCCTCCGGCGGCCGCGGCGGCGGCACCGACGGGAGGCATCGCGGGGATGGTGGCGGCGGGCAGCATCGCGGCGGCGGCGCTGGGTTCGTCGTTCGCGTTCATCGTGACGCAGGTGAAGTCACTGACGCTGGTGGACCTCATCTCGGCGGCGACGGTGATTGCGCTGGTGGTGATGGCTCCGGCGGGGCTGCTGGGGTGGCTGAAGCTGCGGCGGCGCAACCTGGCGTTGCTGCTGGAGGGCTCGGGCTGGGCGCTGAATGACCGGCTGATGCTGACGCCCGCGCTGTCCTCGCTGGTGACGCGCCGGCCGAGGCTGCCCAAGGGCGCGCGGGTGGACCGCATGGACATGGTGCGTCCGGAGCTGGTGCGGCAGCGGGAGGAGGACGGCGAGGAGGAGGGGCTGTCCGGCTGGGCGCGGCTGGGCCTCATCCTGCTGGCACTGTTCGTCGTGCTCTGGCTGGTCCGCGTGCCCGTCCTCACGGCGATGTGTGGAGCGCAGTGGCTGTCCGAGGACACCTGCACGGTGGTGCTGCCGTCGACCGCCGAGCCTGCTCCGGCGGCTCCAGCTCCTGCCGCGGCGCCCGCGACGAAGTAGGGGACGAACACTCACGGTGAGCCCGCCTCGGGAGCGAGGAGGCGGGTGTCATTCCCCCGGGCCGTGAATCTTGCGAGGATCTCCGGGCCCCGTAGGCTGACCGCGCCATGACGAACCTGTCGCCGCTGCTGGAGAAGTTCCGCTCCCACCTGGAGGACGAGAAGGGCTCGTCCCCGCACACGGTGCGCAACTACCTCATCGACCTGGTGGACTTCGAGCGCTACCTGGTGGAGCGGATGAAGTTGTCGCTCCTGGCGGGCTCGCACGCGGCGATTCGTGGCTACCTGGGCACGCTGAGCACGGACCACGCGCCCGCGAGTCGGGCGCGGCGGCTGGCGAGCATCAAGTCCTTCTACAAGTACCTCGTGCGGCAGAAGCTGCTGCCGGCCAGCCCGGCGAAGCTGGTGAAGAGTCCGAAGCTGCCGAAGGCGCTGCCCAAGGTGCTGCCGGTGGAGGAGGTGTTCGCCCTCCTCGACGTGCATGACCTGAAGACGGTGCTCGGGCTGCGGGACAAGGCCATCCTGGAGCTGCTCTACGCGGGAGGGCTGCGCATCAGCGAGCTGTGTGGCCTGGACACGCTGGACGTGGACCGGAGCGGGCGCATCGTCCGGGTCATGGGCAAGGGCAGCAAGGAGCGGCTGGTGCCGGTGAATGCACAGTCCGTCCGCGCGCTGGAGGCGTACCTCGCGCGCCGGGGCGAGCTGCTGGCCACTCCGAAGGCGGGACAGGCGCCGGAGGCCATGTTCCTCAACTTCCGTGGCGGCCGGCTGACACCGAGGAGCATCGCCCGGCACCTGGATGCCCACGTGCTGAAGTGCGCGCTGGCTCGCAAGGTGAGCCCGCATGCGCTGCGCCACTCGTTCGCCACGCACCTGCTGGGAGGCGGCGCGGACATCCGCAGCATCCAGGAGCTGCTCGGCCACGCGAGCCTGTCCACCACGCAGCGGTATACCCAGGTGACCTGGGAGCAGCTCCAGCAGGTCTACGACGCCGCGCACCCCCGGGCGTGAGGCCCAGCCCGGCCCGTCCGGGCGGATCAACGGTACGCGAGCGGACAGGCAGCCACTGTTCCTTGGAAAAGCGGGCCCCGGCTTGTTAGACCCGTGGCCCTATGTTCCACGGCACCACCATCCTCTGCGTGCGGCGCGACGGTAAGGTCGCCATCGCCAGCGACGGCCAGGTCTCCTTCGACAAGACCGTGATGAAGAACACGGCGAAGAAGGTCCGCAAGCTCGGTGAGGGCCAGGTCCTCGCTGGCTTCGCCGGCAGCACCGCCGACGCCTTCACCCTCTTCGAGCGCTTCGAGGGCAAGCTCAAGGAGCACCAGAAGAACATGGCCCGCGCCTGCGTCGAGCTCGGCAAGGACTGGCGCACCGACCGCTTCCTCCGCCGTCTGGAAGCCCTCCTCATCGTCGCCGACAAGGAGAAGACCTTCATCCTCTCCGGCGCGGGCGACGTCATCGAGCCCGACTTCGGCATCGCCGCCGTGGGCAGCGGAGGCCCGTACGCGTTCGCCGCCGCGCGCGCCCTCATGGCCCACACCCAGCTGTCCGCCCGCGAGATGGCCCAGCAGTCGCTGACCATCGCCGGCGAAATCGACATCTACACCAACTCGAACATCTCCATCGAAGAGCTCTAGGAGTCACCGCCCGTGGCCGAACAGCGAAAGATGTCCGCCTTCACGCCTCGCGAGGTCGTCAGCGAGCTGGACCGCTACATCGTCGGACAGAACGCCGCCAAGCGGGCCGTGGCCATCGCCCTGCGCAACCGCTGGCGCCGCCAGCAGGTCACCGACGACCTGCGCGACGAAATCCACCCGAAGAACATCATCATGATTGGCCCCACCGGCGTGGGGAAGACGGAGATTGCCCGGCGCCTCGCGAAGCTCGCCCAGGCCCCCTTCGTCAAGGTGGAGGCCTCCAAGTTCACCGAGGTGGGCTACGTCGGCCGCGACGTCGAGTCCATGATTCGCGACCTCGTCGAGGCCGCCATCTCCCTCGTCCGCGAGGAGGAGACGGAGAAGGTCCGCCCCCGCGCCGAGGAGCAGGCCGAGGACCGCCTCATGGAGCTGCTGCACAATGGCGGCACGCCGCGCCCGTCCTCGCCGCCGCCCTTCGGCTTCACTCCGCCGCCGCAGCCTCCGCCCCAGCGCCTGGGCGACTCCGAGCGCGAGAAGCTCCGCGCCCAGCTCCGTGCCGGCACCCTGGACGACCAGTTCGTCGAGGTGGAGACCAGCGACTCGTCTCCCACCTTCATGCGCAACTTCTCCGGCCAGGGCATGGAGGAGATTGGCGTCAACCTCCAGGACCTCTTCAAGAACATGCCGGGCATGAACAAGACGCGGCGCCGCCGCGTGCGCGTGCCCGAGGCGCTCCAGCTCCTGCGCCAGGAGGAGGCCGCGAAGCTGGTGGACCCGGACCGCGTCCAGCGCGAGGCCGTGGTCCGCGCCGAGTCCAGCGGCATCGTCTTCATCGACGAAATCGACAAGATTGCCAGCCGCGAGGGCGGCAAGGGCGGCGGCGGCCCGGACGTGTCCCGCGAGGGCGTGCAGCGCGACATCCTCCCCATCGTCGAGGGCTCCACCGTCACCACCAAGTACGGCATGGTGAAGACGGACCACATGCTCTTCATTGCCGCGGGCGCCTTCCACGTCTCCAAGCCCAGCGACCTCATCCCCGAGCTCCAGGGCCGCTTCCCCATCCGCGTGGAGCTGGAGCCCCTGTCCGGCGAGGACCTGGTGCGCATCCTCCGCGAGCCGAAGAACTCGCTCCTTCGCCAGTACACCGCGCTGCTGGCCACCGAGGGCGTGCGTCTGACGTTCACCGATGACGCCGTGACGGAGCTGGCCCGCATCGCCCAGCAGGCAAACGAGAGCACGCAGAACATCGGCGCCCGGCGGCTGCACACCGTGCTGGAGCGCTTGCTGGACGAGGTGTCCTTCTCCGCCACGGAGATGGGCCCCCGGGACTTCCAGGTGGATGCCGCTTATGTGCGCGAACGCCTGACCTCCATCGTCCAGGACGAGGACCTGTCGCGCTACATCCTCTAGCGCGCTATACCCGCGCGAGAGGTCCAGAACGAAGGAGATGCCTGCCTTGCCGCAATGCGAGCCGTCCCCCGCCGCCCCGCCCGTCGTCACTCCGGCCAACCAGGCCTCCATCACCAAGGCGAAGGCGCACCTGCTGCAGAACTACAAGCCCCAGCCCATCGTCCTGGTGCGCGGGCAGGGCACGCGGGTGTGGGACGCGGACGGGCGTGAGTACCTGGACCTGCTCGGCGGCATCGCCACGTGCGCGCTCGGCCACTGCCACCCGGAAGTGGTGGCCGCGGCGAAGGCGCAGCTCGACTCGCTCTGGCACGTCTCCAACGTCTTCTACTCGCAGCCGCAGATCGACCTGGCCGAGCAGCTCACCGAGTGGTCCGGGCTGCCGCGCGCCTTCTTCTGCAACTCGGGCGGCGAGGCTAACGAAGCGCTCATCAAGCTGACCCGCAAGGTGATGAAGGACCGCGGCACGCCGGAGCGCTTCGAAATCATCAGCTTCGAGAAGAGCTTCCACGGCCGCACCCTGGCCACCGTCACCGCCACCGGCCAGCCGAAGTACCACGCCGGCTTCGAGCCGCTGCCCGCCGGCTTCAGCCATGTGCCCTACGGTGACATCGAAGCTGTCCGCACCGCCGTGGGCCCCGCCACCGCCGCCATCCTCGTGGAGCCCATCCAGGGCGAGGGCGGCGTGCGCTCCGCGCCCCCGGGCTTCCTCACCGCCCTGCGCGCCCTGTGCGACGAGCGCGGGCTGCTCCTGCTGGTGGACGAGGTCCAGACGGGCATGGGCCGCACCGGCAAGCCCTTCGGCTTCATGCACGAGGGCATCCGCCCGGACGCCATCAGCGTGGCCAAGGCCCTGGGCAACGGCCTGCCCATCGGCGCCATGCTCTGCCGCGAGGAGCTGGCCGCCAGCCTCGTCCCCGGCACCCATGGCTCCACCTTCGGCGGCAACCTCGTGGCCGCCGCCGCCGCCAACGCCGTGCTGCGCATCCTCCGTCGGCCGGAAGTGCTCCAGGACGTGCAGGAGAAGGGCGCGCACTTCCTCGCCCGTGCCCGGGAGCTGCAGGCCCGCCTGCCCGCCGGCCGCCTCGTGGCCGTCCGGGGCCAGGGCCTGCTGCTGGGCCTGGAGCTGGACCGCGACGTGGCCCCGGTGATTGCCAGCCTCCGCGAGGCCGGACTCCTGGTGAATGCCGCCGGGGAGCGCACAGTGCGCTTCGCGCCTCCCTTCATCGTCACCCGGGATGAGCTGGACCAGGGGCTCGCCATCGTCGAGCGCGTACTGACGGCGCTCTGAGGCGCTGGAAACCCATCGAATCCGGAAAACCATGAAACGGACGTTTGACGCCCCGCGTCCGGACCCCCTAGTCTTTGCCTTCCCGCTGCCCTTTCGCGGACCGTCCTTGTGAGCGCGCCAAACACGATCGTCGGGCTGGGGGCCCGGACGGACCACATCGCCAAGGTGCCCAACCTGGACCTGGCCCGACTCCAGCTCACCGCGGAGGAGGGCTCGGTCCTGTCGCTCGTGGGCCGCGTGGAGCGCATCGACCAGGTGCTGATCCGCTCGGCGCTGGGGGAGGCGCGCACCATCGCCGTGCTGCTGGCGCTGCGGGCCAAGGGCGCCATCGTCCCCGCCCGCGTGGTGCCCCGCACGCAGCCCGCCCCCCAGGTGGACGCCGCCATGGCCGAGGAGGTGGACCTCGAGCCGGAGCGGAAGAAGGAGATCATCGACCTCGAGCGGGCCCTGGACTCGCTGGACCACTTCGCCGTGCTGGCCTTGAAGCCGGGCGCCTCTCCGGCGGACGCGAAGCAGGCGTACTACAACGCCTCGCGCCGCTTCCATCCGGACCGCTACTTCGGGAAGAACCTCGGCAGCTTCCGCGCCCGCATGGAGCGCATCTTCCGGCGCCTCACCGACGCCCACAACGTCCTCACCCAGTTGGACAAGCGCGACGCGTACCTCCGCGCCCACCCCGCGCTGGGGCTCGCCGCCGCGGCCGCCACGCCGCCGCCCGCGGCTCCTCTCCCGCCCGAGCCGCCGCCGCCGCTCACCCCGGTGCCGCCGCCGGTCCATTACGTCCAGCCCGCCGCGCCCTCGCCCAGGCCCCCCGCGCCCCAGCCCATGCGGGCCCCGCCGCCGCCCGCGCCCGCGCCTCCGCCGGTGAACGACGCGGAGTCCGAGGCCCGCCGCGCCGAGCGGCAGGCCCGCCTGGCCCGGCACCCGTACCTGGCGCGGACGGGCAAGCTGTCCGAGCTGATCGCCCGGGGCAAGGCGGCCGTCGCCAAGGGGGACTGGGAGCGGGCCTACCAGGACTTCCACCAGGTGCAGACGCTGGACCCGAAGAACCGGGAGGTGGCCACGCTGCTGATGGAGGCGCGCCGCCGCCACGACGGGCAGCGCGCCGTCACGGAATTGGCGCGGGGCCGCACCCTGGAGCAGGGCGGAGACGCCTCCGCGGCGCACCAGGCGTACCGGCTCGCCAGCTCGCTGGACGACCAGAACGCGGAGTCCGCCTTCCGGGCCGCGCGCCTGGGCTATCAGCTGGGGCAGGATGTGGGCGAGGTCCGCTCCCTGGCGCAGCGCGCCGTGGAGCTGCAGCCCCAGCGTGTCGAGCACCACGTCCTGCTCGGAAACGTGCTGATGGACGCAGGATCGAAGAAGCTGGCCAAGCGCGCCTTCGAGGAAGCGGCGAAGCTGGACCCGGAAAACGCCGAGGCGAAGGCAGCGCTGAAGAAGCTGCGCTGGACGTTCTAGGAATGCGTACGGTTCCCCATGGCTGAAGCCGAACCCCTCATAGGCATCGACCTGGGGACGACGAACAGCATCGTCGCCACCGTCCAGGGCGGCCAGCCCATCGTCATCAAGAACCGCACCGGACAAGCGCTCACGCCGTCCGTGCTCGCGGTGTCCAAGAACGGCAAGCGGCTGGTGGGGAGCATCGCCAAGCGCCAGGCGATAACCAACCCGCAGGAGACGGTGTACTCCGCCAAGCGGCTCATCGGCCGGAAGTTCTCCTCGCACGAGGTGCAGGACGCGCTGCGCTCGCTCCCGTACGAGGTGGTGGCCGGGCAGCACGACGACCTGCGCATCCGCATGGGCGGCAAGGACCTGTCCGTCCCCGAAATCAGCGCGATGATTCTGCAGGAGCTCAAGGCGGACGCGGAGGCGCACTTCGGCCGGCCCGTCAGCCGGGCGGTCATCACCGTGCCGGCCTACTTCAACGACGCCCAGCGCCAGGCCACCAAGGACGCGGGCCGCATCGCGGGACTGGAGGTGCTGCGCATCATCAACGAGCCCACCGCGGCGGCGCTGGCCTACGGCTTCGGGCGCACGGTGAACGGGCGCGTGGCCGTGCTCGACCTGGGCGGCGGCACCTTCGACGTGTCCGTGCTGGAGATCAACCAGGGCGTCTTCGACGTGGTGGGCACCGGCGGCGACACGTACCTGGGCGGCGAGGACTGGGACAACCGCATCATCGAGTGGCTGGTGTTCGGGTTCGCCAAGGAGCACGGCATCGACCTGCGCAAGGACCGCATGGCCTTGCAGCGGCTGAAGGACGCGGCGGAGAAGGCGAAGGTGGAGCTGTCCAGCGTGCGCGAGGCGCAGCTCAACCTGCCCTTCATCAGCACGCCGCCGGGCGGCGGGGCCGCGCTGCACCTGCAGGCCGCGCTCACCCGCGACAAGCTGGATGACCTGACGTCGGACCTGGCCGAGCGCGTGGTGGGCATCACCACGGAGGTGCTGGGCGAGGCGGGCGTGCGGCCCTCGGAGCTGAAGGAGGTCATCCTCGTTGGCGGCATGTCGCGCATGCCCAAGATTGTCGAGGCCGTGCGCGGCTACTTCCGCCGCGAGCCCTGCAAGGGCGTGCACCCCGAGGAGGTGGTTGCGCTGGGCGCTGCCATCCAAGCCCACGCGCTGGTGGCGCAGGAGGGCGAGCTGCTCCTGCTGGACGTCACGCCGCAGAGCCTGGGCGTGGCGATTGCCGGCGGCTTCGTGCGCCGCATCATCCCCAAGAACACCACCGTGCCCACGTCGGCCACGGAGGTGTTCGCCACGTCCAAGGACTTCCAGCGGACGGTGAAGATCATGGTGCTCCAGGGAGAGCACGAGGCGGCGCACCAGAACGAGCTGCTGGGCGAGTTCGTCCTCACCGGCCTGCGCGAGGCGCTGAAGGGTCAGGTGGAGATCGAGGTGACGTTCGACATCAACGCGGAGGGCATCGTCTCCGTGTCCGCGAGGGACCGGGACACGGGGGGGCGCCAGTCCATCACCGTCACCGCGTCGAGCGGCCTCACGGAGGAGGAGCTGAAGCGCATCATGGACGAGCAGCGCGGCTACCTCCTGGCCGCGCGCATCTCCGATGAGCTGAAGACGAAGCGCATGGAGCTGGACTCACTGGCGCGCGACGTGGTGGACGCCCTGACGCGGGCGCGGCTGCTGCCGGGCGGCGGCGGGCTGGGCCCGGACGTGGTGCCCCGGGCGGAGCAGGCGCTGGAGCATGCGCGCCGGGTGCGCGACGGAGAGGACGTGGCGGCGCTGGGGCGGGCGTGCGAGCTGCTGTCGGGCTGTCTCACCCAGCTCCGGGGGCCGGCCCAGAGCGGCACGGGGCGATAGATGAGCAGCCAGCGCGCGAACCAGCTCATCGAGGCGGGACTGTGGCTGCGGCTGAGCGGCGATGCCCGGGGCGCGCAGCGCCTGTTCGAGCGCGCCCTGGAGCTGGACCCCGGCAACGCCCGCGCCCGCGAGTACCTGGAGGCCACGACGGCGTCGCTGTCCCTCGGCACGGCCACGCCCTTCTCTCCGCCTCCGCCGGACATCGCGCCGCCGTCCCTGCAGGTGATTGGACGGCTGACGCCGGTGTCTCCCGTGCTGGAGGGAGACTGGGGCGCCTGGGCGGAAGGGAAGGGCGGGCCCGCGGATGCCGCCAACGCGAAGACGCCCGCGCCGGTGTTCGTCCCGGAGGACTCGGGCCGCAGCCGGGTGGATGCGATGGACCTGCTGTCGCGGGACGACGACTCCGAGCCACAGGTGTACGTCCTTCCGGAGAGCGAGACGCAGGAGTACGGCGTCCCCCCGGGCGACACGCAGGAGTACGGCGTGCCCTCGGGCGAGAGCGAGCTGGAGCTGCTGCTGCGCGGGGCGGAGGACCTGCTGGAGCTGGATGACCACTCCGGCGCCGTGGACCTGCTGTTCAAGGCGCAGGAGCTGGCGCCTGGAGACCCGCGCGTGGAGGCGCTGCGCCAGCGCAGCGAGCGGATGCTGATGGCGATGCTGGAGTCCAAGCTGGGAGATTTGGGGCGGGTGCCCCGGGTGCGCCTGCAGCCGGACGACATCATCTGGCTCAACCTGGACCACCGCGCCGGCTTCGTGCTGGCGCAGATTGATGGTGCGGTGAGCTACGAGGACCTGTTCTCCCTGTCGGGGATGACGCGGCTGGATACCGCGCGCATCCTCGCGCAGTTGCTGGACGAGGGCGTCATCGCCGCGAGCTGAGGCGCGCCCTCCGGCGAGGCCGCGTGCCCGGTGGTGGGCACGCGGCGCTCAGGGAACGAACTACCGGACCGGCACGCCGACGGTGAAGCTGTCCGTGAGCGTCTCGTTGAGCGCGCTGGCCGTCAGCTGGCACACGTTGCCCGCGGGCGGCGTGGTCCAGTTGTACTGGACGGTGCAGGACGGCAGGGTGCTCTCGGCGCACGAGTCATAGCCGCGCTCCAGGGTGCCGCACGACGCGCTCAGGTTCAGGTCGCGGTTGCCACGGGACGTGCCGAAGGCCACGAAGACCTCGAGCTGGTACGTCGTCCCCGAGCGCAGGAGGGGCAGGTTCGCGGCGCTGTCGTAGCGGCTGACCATCGTGTACGGCAGGTGGTTCAGGTTGAACGCGCTGATGGCGTACACCTCGGGACGGGGGATGTAGTTGCCCGTCACCTGGGCGCCACCCGTGCTCGGGCCGCCGTCCGTTCCACTGCCGAAGACCACCACGCTCAAGGCCATCGACGTGGACAGGCCACGGCTGCTCACCGTCACCCGCAGGGTGCAGCCCGCCGGCTCGGGGCTGTACCACTGGGTGAAGGCGCTTGAAGGGTTCGTGAACCGGCTCGACGGGCAGTCGCTCGTCCAGTCATAGGTCAGCGGGTCTCCGTTCAGGTCCAGCGCATCCACGGACAGGGTGATGAACTCGTTGACGCCGACGGAGGTGCTGGAGTTCGTCGCCGAGCGAATCATCGGGCCGATGTCCGGCTGCGGAAGCGGCGGGGTCAGGTCGTAGATGTTCATCGACACGGCCGACGTCGTGTTGGCCACGATGTCCACCGACGCGGTGCCGCTGGCCACCAGCGTCAGGACCGTGGGGCTGCCCGCATCCCGAGGCGGAGGCGGAGGCGGCTCACCCGAGCCCCCATCCCACTCGCTGCCCGCGTCCGGCCTGTCACCCGGCGTTCCCGAGTCCACCGGGCCGCCGTCTTGCGCCACGTACGCATAGCCGTTGGCCGTCAGCGTCTGCGTGCCCACCGGCAGCACCAGCGTTCCGGTGAAGGTGCCCGCGTCCGTGTACGTCAGCGCCCGGGTGATGTTGGCCGGCTGCGCCGTGATGACCATGGACTGGATTTGATGCTCAGACAGGCCCTGCACCGAGACCTGCATCTCCCCCTCGAAGCCGGGCGCTGGCGGCTGCGCCCCATCCTTGCCCGAGCAGGCCACCAACAGCGCGACCGCACAGGCCACGGCGCTTGAGACGAGCGTGAACCTCTTCGACATGAACCTCTCCTCCCCAAAGGCGTTGCAGAAGGAGAATGCCGGCTGCCTCTGACTGTCGCAAACCTCACCGTCACGGAGAGGCCAGGAGCGCTGGGTAGGTCCTGACCTGCCCGCGACGTGCGCCGCTCAGCCCCGGACGATGGCCGTCCAGGTGCCCTTCACCACGACGTCCCCGCGCTGGTTGCGCGTCTCGCTGGTGACGACGATGAAGCTCATGCGGGCCTTGTCGTACAGGTCCGAGATTCGGCCGGTGGTGGTCATCACGTCACCGGGGCGCATGACCTCCAGGAACTCCAATTCCTGCTCGCCGTGGACGAGCATCTGGAAGTTGATCTGCAGCTCCGGGTCCGCAATGGCGGCGCTGAAGGGGCGGATGGCGAACACGACGGCGAAGCTGGGGAAGGCGATGAGTCCGCCATGCGGCCCGGCCTTCGCTGCCTGTTCGTCGTGGAGGAGCGGGCTGACGTGGGCGGGCGTCTCGCCCGGGGTGCCGGCGCCGGGCTGCGCGCCGCCGACGGCGAGGGTGAACTCGCGCATCTTCTCCGCGCCAATGGTGTAGCTGAAGGGGCCGTACTCGCGGCCGATGAAGCGCTTGTCGAGGGCCATGGCGTTATTCGATGGAGGCTTCGACGACGGCGCCCTTCAGGACGTCCTCGCCGCGCTGGTTGGTGGCGGAGACTTCCGCCGTGAGCCGGCCGTCCTGGATGGACGTCACTTTGCCCTGGAAGGTGATGGTGTCCTCGGGGCGCACCGGCTTCGAGAAGCGCACCCGCACGCGCCGCACCCGGCCCGGGTCTCCCACGAAGAGGCCGACGGCCTCCACGGCCCAGCCCAGCGTGCACAGCCCCTGGAGGATGTTGCCGCCGAGCCCCGCGGCCTTGCCCGCCTCGGGGTCGATGTGGATGGGGTTGAAGTCCCCGGAAGCACCCGCGTAGTAGATCGGCCGGTACCGGTCGCACTCGCGGACGTGCGTGAAGGTGTCGCCTGGCTGGAAGGTGCGTGGCATCACCGACCTGTCTACCACGCCCGCGTCCTACTCCAGGAAGTTGAACGCGTAGCTGCCCTGGCTTCCGTCCGGCAGATACATCACCAGGAACACGGGGCCGCTCGACGGCACGGTGAAGTCCACCGTGGGGTTCTGCCGGGTGAGCAGCGGTCGCTGCAAGTCGCTGCCGAGGTACACCTCCACCACCGGCAGCACGCGGCCCGACGGCCCGTCGAAGACGAGGCGGTAGGGGCGCCCGGCCGTCGCGGAGAACTCGAACCAGTCCTCGTCACGCCGGAAGTTGAAGCGCCCGAAGACGCTTCCGGGCGACGGGTCGCTGGCGAGGTCCGGGATGATTTCCGTGGCGAACTCGGGGACGTCGCCATGGTCGTCGTCGCCCACCTCGGTGAAGGTGACGACGTACGGCCCGGTGGCCGCGGAGACGTCCACCGGCGAGTGGCTGACGCGCAGGAAGTAGGGCGCGCTGGTGGGCGTCTTGAACGTCAGCTCCGCGCGCGGACGGCCATCCACCGCGTCCAGCCACACGCCGCCCTGGTCGAACGCGTCCACGCGGGGCAGCAGGCTGCCGCCCTCGGGCACCACCGTCACCGAGTAGATGCGGCCCGCCCGCGCCTCGAAGCGGAAGAAGTCCAGGTCGCCGATGGGGTCGATGCTCCGGGTGTTGGGCCGCCCGTCCGCCACCAGCGCCCACGCCCGCGCCTGGCAGTCGTCCGGCTCCGCCGAGTCCCCGGCGTGCACCGCGCAGTTGGCGGCGCTCACCGGCTCGCACACGCCGCTGGGGCGGGACACGTAGCCCACGTCGCACAGGCACCGCGTCTCGCCGCCCTCCACCACGCACTGGGTGCGGTTCGGCTCGCGGCAGGTGGAGACGGTACAGACGGCCCCGTCATCGCCCCCGTTGACGACACAGCCGGGGGTGACGAGGGCCGCCGCGAGGGCGAGGAGGAAGGTGTGTGCGCGCATGGTCAGCGTCCCTGACGGGGCGGGGCGTCGGAATCTTCACGCTCGGGAGCAGGCCCGTGGTCCAGCGGGTCGTCCACCTGGGTGTCCTCGCGGCGCTTGCGGTACTGCTCGCGCACGTAGGTCACCAGCTGGTCCAGGTACGAGGAGAGGGGAGGGCAGCGCACGCCCGTGCCGTCCAGCAGCTCCAGCGTGTTGTGGCAGTTGTAGATGGCCAGGTGATTCACGTAGCTGATGGCCGCGCGCTGGGGCCGGGCCAGCTTCTCCAGCACCGGCAGCCGCAGCATGACGTCCGCCGCGCGGGCGGAGAGGTTGAAGCGCGGCAGCTTCTTGTTGGCCTTCTCCGCGATGAGCTCGTACACGCGGCGTGCGCTCATGGGGTTGGGGTCCACCAGGTGGAAGGTGCGCCCCGCGGCGCGCGCATCCTTCGACAGCCGGAACACCGCCTCCACCACGTAGTCCACCGGCACCACGTTGAGCGGCGCCACGCCGTTGCCCGGCAGCGGCAGCGGCACCACCAGCGGCGACGTGACGAGCAGGATGCCCAGGTAGTAGGGCCCCTCGAACTTGTCGATTTCCCCCGTGCGCGAGTCCCCCACCACGCTGGCGGGACGGAACACGGTGACGGGCAGGGTGGCCCCGGCGCGCTGCACCAGCCGCTCCGCCTGGAACTTCGTCTCCTCGTAGGGGTTGCGGAAGGCCTGGCCCCGGTCCAGCTCGTCCTCGGCGATGACGCCCAGCCGGTCGCCGGACACGTAGCAGGTGGAGAAGTGGTTGAAGCGCGCCAGGTGCGCGCAGTCGCGCGCCAGCTCCAGCATGTTGCGGGTGCCGTCCACGTTCACCCGCCACGCCGTGTCCTTGGGCAGGCCCAGCTGGGCCACGGCGGCGAGGTGGAAGATGTCCGTCACCCGCTCGCACAGGCGCTGGTACTCCTCGCCGGACAGGCCCAGGTGCATGTCCACCACGTCGCCGGTGAGCAGCTCCACTGGCGCGCCCTTCACCTTCGCCGCGTGCTTCTGCGCGTCCTTGAGGTGCTTGGGCTGCACCAGCGCGTAGATGTGCCCCTTCGGGTCCTCCCGCGCGATGTGCTCCACCAGCCGCTTGCCGATGAACCCGGGGTAGCCGGTGATGAAGTACGTCCCGGCGCCGCCACCCTTTTTGCGCGTCTCGCTCATGCGGCGCGCAGCATACCCGTCCGTCAGCCCCGCGCGAGCATGGCCCGCCACACCTCTTCCACCCGGGCCCGGGTGGCGGCCACGTCACCGCTGTTGTCGATGAGCCAGGTGGCGTGGGCCCGCTTCTCGTCCAGGGGGAGCTGGGCGGCCAGCCGGGCCTCCGCGGCCTCCGCGTCCAGCCCGTCCCGCGACATCAGCCGGGCCTTCTGCAAGTCCCGGGGCACCCACACCACCGCCACCCCCTCCATCCAGGCGTGCATGCCGCTCTCGATGAGCAGGGGCACGTCGTAGATGACGCGCCCCACGCCCCGCGCGTCCAGCGCCTGGACCTTCTCCAGGAAGGCCTCGCGCACCCGGGGGTGGATGATGGCGTTGAGGGCGGCCCGCTCGGCGGCGTCACCGAAGACGCGCGCCCCCAGCTTCACCCTGTCCATCCGGCCGTCGGGGCCCACCACGCCGGGGAAGCGCTCGGCCACCTCGGCCAGGCCGGGCGTGCCCGGCTCCACCACCTCGCGCGCCAGCACGTCCGCGTCCAGCACCTCGGCGCCCAGCTCGCGGAGCATCCGCGTCACGGTGCTCTTGCCGGAGGCGATGCCGCCCGTCAGCCCGAAGACGTGCACGGGGCGGGGCCTACTTCGCGGCCTTCTGCGTGGTGAAGGTGAACGACTGCACCGTCTTGCCGTCCTCGTTGAAGAAGATGGCCAGCCCCAGCTTGGGGTAGAGGAAGTAGGTGCGGAAGTCGTCCGTCAGCTTGCGCAGGTAGCACGGGCTGGCGGGCACCGGGCCGGAGGGGCAGCCCGGGCCGTAGCTGTTTTCGATGGTCTCCTTGTCGATGACCGGCCCGGGGAACACGTCGATGCGCTCGACGAGCTGCGAGCCGGGGTCCACCTTGAACTGGGCCTGGGTGGTGCCCTTGATGGCTTCCTTCCCCAGGTAGGCGATGATCTCCTTGCCGTCCTGGGTGACGGTGCGCGAGGGCTCGCCGAACTTCTTGACGATTTCCTCTCGCTTGGAAACGCCGGGCTCGATGCCCTGCCACGGCTTGGCTGCGGCGGGGACGGCGAAGGCGAGCACGGCGAGGAGGGTCAGGGTCCGCATCACGATTCCTCCTAACGGATCGGGCAGGCAGGGCTCAAGAATTCCACGTTGTTTCAACGGATGATGCTGGCAGGCATTCAATCACGAGACGCCTTGCCCCGTCCGGGGGGGTCTGCTAGTCGGACTCCCCATGCGTGCTCCTGGCTCCAGGATCCTGCCCCTCCTCGTGCTCGCCCTCGGTGGCGCGGCTGGCGCCGCCGACTTCGTCGGGCCGGACAGCTGCAAGGGCTGCCACCCCGAGGCCTATGAGGCGTGGATGCAGTCCAAGCATGCCCGCGCCGAGAACTCGCTCTCCGACCAGCAGCGCAAGGATGGGCGCTGCCTGTCGTGCCACTCGCCGGAGCAGGTCTCCCAGACCACGGCCAGCGTCACCTGCGAGACGTGCCACGGCGGCGGCCAGTACTACTCGCCCGAGTACGTGATGAAGGACTCGGAGCTGTCCCGCCTGGTGGGTCTGGTGGATCCGTCGGAGAAGCAGTGCCGCTCCTGCCACGACGCCTCCTCGCCCTCCCTCCGGCCGTTCGACTTCAAGGAGTCGCTCAAGGCCATCGACCACTGGTCCGCCGAGCGCGCCCGCCGCTCCGGCCGCGCCGACGCCTCCACCCCTCACACGGCGCCTGCACCCACCAGCGCCAAGAAATAGCTTCGTGCTCAAGGTCCTCGACGCCCGCTTCGTCGTCACCGCCGTGGAGCCCAAGGGCTACCCGCCGGGCCATACCGCGGAGGTGGCCTTCGTCGGCCGCTCCAACGTGGGCAAGTCCTCCATGATCAACGCGCTCACCAACCGCAAGAAGCTGGTGCGCGTGTCCAACACCCCCGGTCGCACCCGGACGCTCAACTTCTTCGACGTGGACCTGGAGCGCAACGGTGTGCGCCATGCGGTGCGCCTGTGCGACCTGCCCGGCTACGGCTTCGCCAAGGCCAGCAAGCGGGACAAGGCCCAGTGGGAGGAGATGATCACCACCTACCTGGAGAAGCGGCACCGGCTGGAGGCGGTGATCAGCATCATCGACGCCGAGGTGGGTCCTACCCCGGACGACCTGTCCACGCTGGACTACCTCCAGGCGCACAATCGCCGCATCCTCGTCGTGGCCACCAAGATGGACCGCCTCACCAAGGCCCAGCGCAAGCCCCGCATGCTGGCCCTCTCGAAGGCCATGGACCTGCCCCTGGAGGTCATCCTCCCATTCTCCGCCACGGAAAAGCTGGGCGTGGATGAAGTCTGGGGGGCCCTCCTCGATACATTCGGGAAGTCCACCCGGCTCTGAGTTGACCGGGCTCGGTCATCCACGGTTTCCTGATCCCCTCTGAGGGGGGCAGTTCGCGCCATTGCCGGCGCAGGAGATTCTACATGCGCCAGAAGTTCCTAGTGGCCGCCGTGCTCGCCGCGGTGACGCTGACGGCCTGCACCTGCAACTCCGGTGGTGGGGCAACCAAGCCGGACGGTGGTAGCTCCGGCAACCCCCAGAACACGGACGACGGCGGCGCCGACGGCGGCGGCGGTGGTAACGACGATGGCGGGTCGGGTGGGACGGACGGTGGCGGCACGTCGGTGGGCATCCCCCCGGGCGGCTTCGACCTCGACGGTGGCGTGGCCACCGGCGCCGTCCAGGTGGACGGCGTGCAGCTGGACCCCGAGGGCAACATCATCCTGGGTGGCGGCAGCACGGCGCTGGCCTTCGCGTGGATTGCCAACAACAGCGTCGGCACGGTGTCCAAGTACGACACGCGCACGGGCAAGGAGGTGGGCCGCTACCACGCCGTCATCCCCATCGACGGCAAGGGGCAGCCCAACGGCCTGCGCGGCAACGAGCAGAACATGCCCAGCCGCACCGCGGTGGACCTCTACGGCGACGTGTGGGTGGCCAACCGCGCGCAGGACGTCCAGGGCTCGGTGACGAAGATTGGCAACAGCAAGGCCTACTGCAAGGAGCGCAACGGCACCCCCGGCATCCAGACCAGCGAGGACCTGAACGACGACGGGAGGATCGACCCGGCGACGGAGATGATCATCCCCTCGGACTGGGCGAACCCGGCGCAGTATGACGAGTGCCTCCTGTTCAGCACGCCGGTGGGCCCGTCCGGCACGGGCGCCGTCAAGGCGCGCGCCATCGCCATCTCCCAGGGCATCGAGAACAGCGCCGGCGACATCTGGGTGGGCATCTGGGCCAACTCGCGCCTCATCAAGCTGGACCCGGAGACGGGCGAGCAGGTGCAGGTCAACGGCTCGGGCGCCATGGACATCCCCCTGTTCCCCTCGGGCACGGGGCCGTACGGCGCGGCCATCGACCGGCAGCAGCGCCTGTGGATGGTGTCCGCCAACCTGAACCCCCTGCGGCTGGCGCTCGTGGACACGGGCACCGGCGAGGTGGTGAACATCGACGGCAGGGCCTTCATCTCCCCGCCCTCCGCGCTGGGCACCTCCGGTGCGTACGGCATCGCGGTGGATGGCAAGGACCGGGTGTGGGTCGCCGGGTGGACGTCGGGCGCGAAGGCGTGGCGCTACACCCACAACGGCCTGTCCACCACCCTGGGGGAGTGGAGGATGTTCGACTTCGCCAGCGCCATCAGTCAGATCAACACGAGGATGCGGCGCGCGCGCGGCATCGCCGCGGACGACCAGGGCTTCATCTGGATGAGCTCCGACCAGGGCAGCCAGCCCGGCAACGAGAGCGCCACCCGGAACGCCTCGCAGCTCATCGGCTTCAACGGTGACACGGGGGAAATCAAGCGGCTCCAGTGGACGGACTCGCAGCTGGTGGACTTCATCGACGCCACGGACAGCAACTCGCACACGGCCATCGGCGTGGGCCTGGACGCGGACAACAACGCGTGGGTGAACAACAACTCCGGCAACGTCATCCGGGTGGACCGGGCGTCGGGCGCGGTGCTGCGCACGCAGCGGCAGAGCTCCGGCCTGTACACGTACTCGGACTTCACGGGCTACCAGCTGCGCAACTTCACCGCGCCGTCCGGGTGGTACCGGCAGGTCTTCACCGGCTGCGGCTCCAACACCGTGTGGCGCACGGCCACCTGGGACGTGGAGAAGCCGGCGGGCACGGACATGAACGTCTACGTCACCGTGTCCAACCGCCGTGACGGGCTGGACAACCCCGCCAACCGCAAGGGCCCCTTCATCGCCCCGCCGGTGGACCTGACGGCGCAGGGCTTCCCCAAGGGGAACTACCTGCGCATCGAGTTCGAGCTGCGCTCCACGGACCGCATCCTCAACGCCACGCCCAAGCTGAAGTCCTTCGACGTCGGCTTCGAGTGCGAGGTCATCATCCGGTAGTCGGTAGTCCTCGTTCACGGTGGCGTTCCCCTCCCGGCGCGGGAGGGGGTGTGCTAGGCACGCCGCCGTGTCCGAGAACGGCAAGGGAAATGGCAGGGATGCGCAGCTCGCTTCACGTGAGCTGCGCCAGCGGTTGATGCGGCTGTCCCCGAAGCAGCGGGTGGACGCCCTCCTGGAGGCTCCGGATGCGCGGGCGGTGGTTCGCTCGCTGCCTCCGGAGGACCTCTACGTCACCATCCAGGAAGTGGGGCTGGCGGATGCGACGGAGCTCGTACAGCTCGCGTCGCCCGGCCAGTTCCGCGCCTTCGTGGACCTGGGCGGCTGGCAGCGCGACAAGGTGGACCCGCACGCGGTGCTCATCTGGCTGCGCGCCGCGCGCGGCGGGTTTGACGACACCGAGGAGTTCCTCCGCAAGCTGCACGCGGTGGACCTGGAGGTG
Organism: Pyxidicoccus trucidator; assembly: GCF_010894435.1. Taxonomy (NCBI): domain Bacteria; kingdom Pseudomonadati; phylum Myxococcota; class Myxococcia; order Myxococcales; family Myxococcaceae; genus Pyxidicoccus; species Pyxidicoccus trucidator. The sequence continues at coordinate 391,223 of NZ_JAAIXZ010000010.1, forward strand.
CTGGAGCTGCTCCTGCGTGAGTTCTCCGAGGTTCACGATTTGGAGGAGAACCCGGACGTCAACCCGGCGGGCGTGACGATGGAGACGCCCGAGGGGCGCTACCTCATCGAAATCAAGGTGGACGGCGTGGAGATGTCCGCCATGCGCTCGCTCCTCACGGACCTCATCGCGGAGAACCCCTTCGAGGCGGTGCGGCTGTTCGAGGCCGTGCGCTGGGAGATTCCCTCGGAGATGGAGGAGACGGCCTACCAGTTCCGCCGCGGGCGCCTGCTGGACCTGGGCTTCCCCACGCTGGAGGACGCGGTGGCGCTCTTCAGCCGCGTGGACCTGCCGCCCTCGCCCACGGCGAAGGGCGTGACGCCGCCGGGCGTCGCCCTGACGGCCACCGGCGGGCACGTGGACTACCTGGAGGCCGCCTTCCGCGGGCTGACGATGCTGGAGCGGGAGAACGCGGAGGACGAGCTGCGGGACGTGGCCAACGCCGCGCTGGTGGCGGACCTCGCCGACCCCGGAGACCTGGACGCCACGCGGCGCACGGGGGAGATGGTGCGCGACTACCTGTCGCTCGGGCTGGAGCACCTGACGGGCTCGGACCCGGGCCGGGCCACGGACGCGCTGCGCGACACGCCGCTGCGCCGCGTCTTCCAGGTGGGCTTCTCGCTGACACTCCAGCTCAAGTTCCGCGCGGACCGGCTGGTGAAGCTGCCGGGGGCGATGCTCGAGGGCGTGCTGATGGTGTTGCCGGAGGAGGCCGCCGCCATCGACGCGCTCCGCCGCAAGCGGCCGCGCCGCGCGCTGCGGGTGGAAGGCGCGGAGCCGGTGCCCTTCCGCTCCCTGCGCGAGGTGGCCTCCAGCGAGGCGCTGCTGGCCCGTGCCGAGGCCCAGGTGGCCCTGCTGCGCGGAGTGCTGGGCGGCTCGGCCGAGGCGGCGCGCACCGCCGTGGCCCGCTTCGGCGTGCCCCTGGAGACGCTGGGCGTGGAGCGCCTCTTCGCCGCCGTCGTCGCCATGGCGGTGCTGGAGGGCCGGGCGGACGCGAGGCCGGTGCCCCTGGGCCGCACGGTGGAGCTGGGCCAGCGCCTGTTCGAGGGCACTCCGGACGCGCCGCGCCTGCGGGCCTCCGCCGCCGAGCGCGCCCTGGCCGGGCTGGAGGGGGCCGTGCCCCCCGAGGCCCGTGACGAGCTGCGGCGCCTGGTGGGGCTGACGCTGAACCGCCTGCTGGACGAGCTCGGCGCGCCCTGGCTCCAGGAAGGCCGGCTGGACCCCGTGGCCTCCGCGGTTTTACCGATGGAGAGCAACCCCGTCCCGTAGCTTTTTCAGCCCACCAGGGGGGGGAGGGGGGAGGGAGGGAGGGGGGAGGGGGAGGGGGAGGGGGGCCAAGCCTGGGAGATCTCAGGCCTTTGCCCTTTCGGGTGGCTTGGCATGTCCTCTGCTTCAGGCCGGGCACGCGTGATTGTGCGCGAGGCAACTGCTGGGAGGTGGAGGGAATGGTGCCGGTCGAGCAGGGGCAGCGCCGTGACTTGTGGGCTTTCTATGCGCTGACCGCGTTCGCGGCGGTGATGTACGCGGTGCCGGGTGAGTGGATCCCCGCGCTGGCGCAGCTGCGGCTGGCACTGGTGACCTCGGTGGTGGCGGCGGGATTGATGGTGATGCGTCGGCTGGGCCGGGCGGAGCCGCTGTACGTGGACGGCTCGCGGGGCCTGGCGCTGATCGGCTTCTCGACGCTGGCGGTGGCGTCCCTCGCCTGGTCGCTGAATCCGGAGGTGACGCAGGCGACGGGCGTCGAGCTGCTGAAGCTGACGGCCATCTACCTCACCATCGTCAACGTCATCACCACGGGGCGACGGCTGGTGGTGATGTGCGGCGCCATGGTGCTGGCGTCGGTGGTGACGTCCATCGGCGTCATCAACTGGTACATGGTGGGCGAGAATCTGGTGGAGGGCTTCCGCGCGCGGTGGGTGGGCGTGTACGCGGACCCGAACCACATGGCCATGAACCTGGGGCTGGTGGTGCCGCTGGCGGTGGCCTTCGTGGCCCGCAAGGGCAGCCCGTGGCTGTGGCGGCTGGCGTGCCTGGCGGCGGCGGGGCTGGCGGTGACGGCCATCGTCCTCTCGCACTCGCGCGGTGGCTTCATCGGCCTGTCGCTGGCCATGGGGCTGTGGGCGGTGCGCGAGAAGCGTCGCATCCAGGCGATTGTGGTGGGCTCCGTCTTCGTGCTGGGCCTGCTGGTGTTCGCGCCCAGGAGCTTCTGGCAGCGCAACGAGACGGTGGCGACGTTCCAGGAGGACGCGTCCGCCATGGGCCGCGTCTACGCGTGGCAGGTGGCCAGCCGCATCAACCTGGACAAGCCGCTGCTGGGCGTGGGCGCGGGCAGCTTCCGCTACGCGTGGCCGCTGTACGCGCCGCCGGAAGCGCGCCGCGCGTACGTGGCGCACAACATCTTCCTCGACGTGCTGGGCGAGCTGGGCTGGGTGGGCCTGGGCCTCTTCCTGGTGTTCGCGGGCGGGGCCGCGGGAGGCGCCTTCGCGGCGTCGCGCAGCGCGGAGATGGGGTGGCTGGCGCGGGCGCTGTCGGCGTCCATGGTGGGCTACCTCGTCTGTGACTTGTTCTCCGGCTACATCCTGTCCGCGCACTGCTACGTGCTCTTCGGACTGGCGGCGGCGGCGCAGCGGGTGGCCCGCGCGGCGGAGGCGTCTTCGGTGGGGTTGCAAAAGGTCCCGGCCCCCAGGGGGCCGGTGGTGGCGACGTGGGAGGGGTCCGGACATGCGGCGTGAGGAGGTGCGGATGGGGCGGGAGCCCCTCCGCCTGGTGCAGTTCACCCGGTCGTTCCACATTGGTGGCACGGAGGTGCAGGTGCTGGAGTTGCTGCGGGGGCTGCCCCCCAGCTACCGGCTCCAGGTCTCCGTGCTGGAGGACGCCGGGCCGTTGATGGGCTCGCTCTGGAAGCTCGGCCACGCGCCGGAGGCCTTCCCCCTCAAGGGCTCGGTGGCGCAGCCCAACACGCTGTACCAAGTGTACCGCATGGCGCGCTGGCTGAAGGCGCACCGCGTGGAGCTGGTGCACGTGCATGACTTCTACTCCACCCTCATCGCCGTGCCGGCCGCGAAGCTGGCGGGGGCGAAGGTCATCGTCGGCCGGTTGGACTTGTCCCACTGGCAGGGCCGGGCGCGGCGCGCGGTGCACGCGCGGCTGACGGGGATGGCGGACCACGTCATCGCCAACGCGGAGGCCATTCGCGGCATGCTGGTGCGCGAGGAGGGCCTGCCCGCCTCGCGCGTCTCCGTCATCCACAACGGCCTGGACCTCAACCGCTTCGACGCCCGCGTGCGCGAGGGCCTCAAGGACCCCCTGCCGGACACGGGCGGCGCGCCGGTGGTGGTGCACGTGGCCAACATGAACCACCCGGTGAAGCGGCAGGAGGATTTGCTGCTCGCGCTGGCCATGCTCCGCCACGGCGGCACGCGGCTGCACGCGTACCTCGTGGGGGACGGCCCGCGCCGGCCGGAGCTGGAGAAGCTGGCCGCGGAGCTGGGCGTGGCCGACACCGTGCACTTCCTCCGGCACCGCACCGACGTGCCGGCCATCTGCGCGCGCGCCACCTTCGGCGTGCTGTGCTCCACCGCCGAGGGCATGTCCAACGCCGTCATGGAGGGCATGGCCTCCGGGCTGCCCATGGTGGTGACGCGAGTGGGCGGCAACACCGACCTCGTCCGCGACGGCGAGCGCGGCCTCGTCGTGTCACCCGAGCAGCCCGCCCAGCTGGCCCAGGCCTTCGGGCAGATTCTCTCGAATACTGAGAAGTCGAGAGAGATGGGGCGGGCCGCGCGGGACTTCGTGGCGAGGGAGTTGTCGCTGGAGAAACTGGTCCGGCTGCACGACGCCCTCTACCAGCGGGTGGCCCGGGGCACCGGCACCTGAGGGCATGTCAGACCGACGTGGATACTCCACGTCCGTCGCCGCAATGGTGGGGCGGGCCCGACGTAGGGAGGGGGGAAGCGTTACCCCTACAGCGGAGCCGTCCCCATGTACCTCGCCCTGTTGGTCGTCCTCGCTGCCTCCCCGGCGACACCCCAGACGTGGAAGTTTGAAACGGATGGCACTCCACAGGTCCACATCGCCAATGTAGATGGCGCGGTCCGCGTGGATGCGGTAGACGGGAATAGCGTGATATTCGAGGTGGTTAGGGAAGCCCCGGAGAGCGCGCGGAACAAAGTCGAGGTCGAAGTCGTCCAACAGGGCGACGTGGTGAGGGCGCAGGTGTGCTGCGGGCCGTGCGAGGCAGAGCGGCACTCGTGCCGGGGTGAAATGGGGTCGGTGCGGTTCGCGGTGAAGGTGCCCCGGGGGACGGAGCTTCACGTCGCCGCGGTGAACTCGGCGGTGACGGTGACGGGCGTGACGGGGGAGCAGGAAATCTCCACGGTCAACGGCCGTGTGGAAGTGAATGGCTCGGAGCGACGGTTGTCCGTGAGCTCCGTTGATGGAGAAGTGGCCTTGGCACCCCGAAAGGTCATGCCTACTTCTGTGAGCACGGTTTCAGGGGATGTCCGGCTGAAGCTGCCGGCCAAGGCGGATGCGAAGGTGGAATTCAGCTCCGTCGGAGGAAGTTTCAACGGGAGTTCCGTCGCGCTCGGCTCGAAGCAGAAGAGCTACGGCGCCGGCTCCCAGGAAGTGGAAGTCAGCACGGTGAGCGGCGCGCTCACCGTCCAGGAATAGCTTTCGAGGCCCGTCAAGCACTGGGCCCGGGGTGCTCGCCGGTGAAACTCCAAGGCGCCGGCGAGCACTCATTTTTCAGACAGCCCCGGGTACCCGAGTGGGTGCCCGGGGCTTCGTCTATGCGGCGGGCGGGGAGACGGCCGCCCCGGGGCTCCGGTGCTCGGCGCCAATGGCGTCGCGGGCCTGGCTGAAGCCGTCCCGGGCGAGCAGGGCGGCCAGCCGGGGGAGGAGGCGGCCCACCATGCCGGGCCCCTCGTAGATGAAGCCCGTGTAGACCTGCACCACTGTCGCTCCGGCGCGCAGCTTCTCGTACACGTCCTCGGCGGTGAAGACGCCGCCCACGCCGATGATGGGCAGGGCGCCGCCGCCGCGGAGGTACGCGCGGCGGATGACGGCGTTGGCGGGCTCGCGCACGGGGGCGCCGGACAGGCCGCCGGCCTCCTTCGCCAGCGGGTGCTCGAAGGGCCGGGCCACGGTGGTGTTGGTGGCGATGAGGCCCGCGAGGCCGCAGGCGCGCGCCACGTCCACCACCTCGTCCACGGCCTCGGGGGTGAGGTCCGGGGCAATCTTCAGGAACAGCGGCTTGCCGGGGGCCACCGAGGCCAGCCGCTCCTGCACGGCGCGCAGCAACTGGCCGAGCTGCTCCGGCTCCTGCAGCTTGCGCAGGCCGGGGGTGTTGGGGGACGAGGCGTTGACCACCACGTAGTCGCCCAGCGGCGCGAGCGCGTCCACGCAGGCCACGTAGTCGTCCACCGCCTTCTCCAGCGGCGTGTCCTTGTTCTTGCCGAGGTTGACGCCCAGCGGGCCGGGGCGCCACGTGCGCGCGCGCAGGCGCGTGGCGGCGTCCGTGGCGCCGTGGTTGTTGAAGCCCATGCGGTTGATGATGGCGCGGTGCTCCGGCAGGCGGAACAGGCGCGGCGTCGGGTTGCCGGGCTGGGGCCGGGGCGTGAGGGTGCCAATCTCCACCGCGGAGAAGCCGCAGGCGAAGAGGCCGTCCACGGCCTCGGCGTCCTTGTCCAGGCCGGCGGCCAGGGCCACCGGGTGGGCGAAGCGCAGCCCGGCCAGCTCCACGGCCAGGCCCGGCGGAGTGCCGCGCAGGGCGCGCTCGCGCAGGGCTTCACACAGGCCGCGCGAGCGCCCCAGCTGGTGCAGCCCGGCCATGCCGAGCCGGTGCGCGCGCTCCGCGGAGAGCTGGAAGAGGAGCGAGCGGGTGAGTCCGTACATGTGCGCGCCGGGGCCTAGGCGGGGATGAACGAGGACTGCCGGGCCCAGGCGAGCGTCTGGTCCACCTGCTCCGGCGTGAGGATGCCGTTCTGCTCGATGATTTCGATTTCCCGGCGCATGTCCGTCTCGAGCAGGTAGGGGCCGTCGGTGTTGATGGTGAACTTCACCTTGCGGTCCCAGAAGGTGCGGATGATGTGGCGCAGCTCCTCGACGCCCTCCACCGCCTTGGTGTGGAGGTTGGAGGTGGGGCACAGCTCCAGGACGATGTCGTTCTCCCGGAGCACCTTCATGGCGGGCTCGTCGTAGGCGGCGCGGATGCCGTGGCCGATGCGGTGCGGCTTGAGCTTCTCCACCACGGACATGACGCCCTCGGCGCCGGTGCCCTTCGTCTCGCCGGTGTGCACGGTGCACTTGAGCCCGGCGCGGCGGGCGCGCGCGAAGAGGTCCTCGTACTCGGCCACGCGCTCGGCCTTCAGCTCCATGGCGTTCGTCTCGGTGCCGGCCAGGTCGATGCCGTACACGCCGCGCGAGCGGTACTTGATGGCCTTGTCCACGATGATGCTGTTGAGCTTGTGGTCGAACTCGCGGGCGAGGCAGAAGATGAGCCCCATCTTCACGCCGTACTCCAGCACCGCCCGGTCCATGCCGCGCAACGCGGCGTGGATGATGTGGTCCAGGTCCAGCTCGGAGTTCAGGTTGCGCTTCATCGGGTTGAAGCGCAGCTCCATCTGCGTCACGCGGCTGCCGCGGTACTCCTTGCCGATGACCTCGTAGACGGAGCGCTCGATGGCGCTGGGCGAGGACTGAATCTTCTCCGTCCAGGTGTGGAGGATCTTCAGGTAGTCGTCGAGGCTCCCGACCTTGCCGGGCCGGGAGGTGATGAGCTCCACGAAGTCGAAGTAGTTTTTGACGGGGAGCTTGAAGCCCTGCTGATGGGCGATGGACCAGAGGATGTGGGGCGCCACGGCGCCGCCCACATGGATGTGCAGGTCAATGAGTTCGCGTGCCATGGCGGCATGTATGCACAGTGCCGGGCGCGCGTAAAGGTTACCGCCGGAGCAGGACGTACACCGCGCCGGCACCTCCGTCTTGCGGACGTGCGGTAGCGAACGCCAGCACCAGGTTGCCGATGCGCTTCGAGGACAGCCACGTCTTGAGGCCTGCCTTGAGCACGGGAATCTGGTCCTTTGAGTTCAACCCACGTCCATGGACGATGAGGACGCACCGCCTGTTGGCGCGGCGGCTGTCCGTCAGGAAACGTTCCACGGCCTCCCGGGCCTCGGCCTGCGACATGCCGTGCAGGTCCAGGCGGCCCTGGACGGAGAAGTCGCCCCGGCGCAGCGAGCGCAGCAGGTTCCGGTCGATGCCCGGTCCCGCGCCCTCGATGTATTCCTCCGTGTCGGAGACGTCGAAGTCGCCGGGGCCTGCGACGAGCTCGGAGAGCTGGGCGAGCGCCTCGGCGTTGTCGTCGATGATTTCCGGCAGGCGCGGGTTGGGCACGGGGGCCTCGCCGCGGTGGGTCATCTGCTGCACGCCGTCCATGGCGGAGTAGAAGAGGGCGGCCTCGTCGGCCTCGCTCACCTTGGGGGCCTTCTTCGCCTTCGGTGGGGGCGGCGGGGCCTTGCTGCGCTTCGCGGCCTCGGCCTCGGCGGCGGCCTTCTCCTGGGCCTCCTTCTTCTCCTGGTCCTTCAGCGACTTGATGGCCGACTTGAAGGGGTTGTTGTGGAACGCCTCTTCCTTCTTCTTCGGGGGGCCCTTGCGCTGCTGGCTCATGGCGGGGTGCGTCCTCGTCGTGGGCGATACCTGGGTTTAACCCGTCCCTACAGTCCGCGCAGGCGCCGAATCTCTTCGTACGCGTCGCGGACTTCCTGGAAGCGGCGGGTGGCCTGCTCGGCGGCCTGTCTTCCGGCGTGGGCGGCCTTGTCGGGATGGTGCTCGGCGGCGAGCTGACGGAAGGCCCGCTTCACCTCGGCATCCGTGGCGTCCGGGGTGAGGCCGAGCACGGCATAGTGCTCGTCGCCCTCGCCCAGGTAGTGGGCGGCGACTTCCAGCTCGTCCTCCTCGGAGACCCCCAGGCCCCGGGCCGCGCGGCGGAGGGCCTCCCGCTCGGAGCGCTGGAGGGCGCCGTCCACCAGCGCCAGCTCGAAGAGGGTGTCGAGCAGCCGACGGCGCTCGGCCGAGGGCATCTGCTCGCCACAGGCCCTCGCGGCGGCCTCCAGGTCGGGCGGGCGGGCGAGGAAGGTCTTCAGGTGTCCCCGGACGAGCTGGAGGGACTCGGGCCCATAGCCGAGCACGGTCTCGAAGTAGCGGCGCACCTCGCGCACCTCCTCGCGGCGGACGTCGCCGTCGGCGTGGGCCACCTCGATGAAGAGGGCGCAGAGGTCCCGGGTGAGCGCGTCGTCGGGTTCGTCTTCCTGGGGCCTTGTCGGGGGGCGGTGGGTGTTCCGGCCCGCCACGTCGGGCCGGTCCTCCTCCCAGTCCCGGGGGACGGGCGGGGTGAAGTCGGAGAGCACGTCCGGGGTGTTGGTGAACACGGCGTGCTGCTCGTCGAAGCGGTGGCCTACGAAGCCCCCGGCGGCGGCGAGGAGGATGATGGCGAGCGGGTGTCCGATGAGCAGCCCCACCACCAGCCCGACAATCGCCCCCAGGACTTTTCCCGCGCCCATGACCGAGGTTTCGCTCCCTTTCCAGCGGGGAGCTTCGCATAGAGTGCGCCGCGTTATGGCCCACTTGATTGATGGCAAGGCAGTGGCGGCGCGGGTGCGGGCGGAGGTGAAGGCGGAGGTCGAGCGGCTCAAGGCCGAGCGCGGCATCGTCCCCGGGCTCGCCGTGGTGCGCGTGGGGGAGGACCCCGCGTCCAAGGTCTACGTCACCGGGAAGAAGAAGGCCGCCGAGGAGGTGGGCTTCAACTCCTGGGAGCACCACCCGGATGAGCGCATCACCCAGGACGAGCTGCTCGCGCTGGTCCACAAGCTCAACGAGGACCCGGCGGTGCACGGCATCCTGGTGCAGCTGCCGCTGCCGAAGCACATCGATGCGGACGTCATCATCTCCGCGGTGAAGCCGGAGAAGGACGCGGACGGCTTCCACCCGATGAACGCGGGCAACCTGCTGCTCGGGCGGCCGGCGACGCGGGCGTGCACGCCCTACGGCATCATGCGGCTGCTGGAGGAGATTGGCTGCAACCCAGCCGGCAAGCGAGCGGTGGTGGTGGGCCGCAGCAACATCGTGGGCAAGCCGATGGCGCTGATGCTGCTCCAGAAGAACGCCACCGTCACCATCGCCCACAGCAAGAGCGACGTGCGCCGTGAGGTGGAAGACGCGGACATCGTCGTGGTGGCGGTGGGCGTGGCGGAGCTGGTGAAGGGCGAGTGGATCAAGCCCGGCGCGGTCGTCATCGACGTGGGCATGAACCGCAACGCGGACGGCAAACTGGTGGGCGACGTGGAGTTCGCCAAGGCCTCCGAGCGCGCCTCGTACATCACCCCCGTGCCGGGCGGCGTGGGGCCGATGACGATTGCCATGCTCATCCGCAACACGCTGGAGGCGGCGGCGCGCGGCGGGAAGTGACGCCCACGGGCCCTACACCTAGGTGCCAGGGGCCTGGCCGCGCAGCCAGCGCTCCAGCTGCGCGCGCTTCTTCCCGCGCAGGCTCGTGCCCAGGCTCATCTGGTCGAAGTTCCACCGGGTGTGGCGCCGCTCGGCCACGGCAGCGAGCCAGGACGGAAACCCGGCGGGCTCGCACGGCCCCAGCCCGAGCTCGTCGCGATGCACCTCGTCGCTGTCGAAGGACGTGTCCTTGGAGCGCAGCAGGTCCGCGGGATTGGACTCGGACACGGAGACGGAGAACCAGTTCGCCGAGCGGCTGTCGACGGAGAGGTGCACCTGGTGCCGATAGGCCGGGAAGCCGTTGAACGCGGGCGAGGAGATGTGGACCTGGAACCAGAAGGCTCCGGGCTCGCCAAAGCCCAGCTCCCGCGCGAGGTCGAGCGCGGGTGAGCGGGCCTGCCGGGCGGTAATCAGCGCCTGCATGCGCGAGAACAGGTCCTCCATCACCGGAGTGGAGCGCGCGTGCGTGCGCAGGAGCTGGAGCCGGTCCAGCTCCCAGTCCTGCTGGCTCACGGCCCGCTCGACATGGGGGATGAGCGCGTCGAGCGAGGCCTCCGAGGCGTCCGCGGCCAGCACGGCGAGCAGGTCCAGCGACACCTTCTCGCTCGCCACGGCGGCGGTCTGGAGCGCCTGGAGGACGCGCGGCTGGGCCGCCAGCGCCTGGAACTTCGCCCGCTTCTGCTTCGAGCCCCAGGCGTAGGTCGTCTGCAGGTCCAGCAGCGTCTGCATCGCCGCGTCCCACTCGGCGGCGAGCGCGTCCGCGCCCAGGTCTCTCCGGACGAACTCTCGGAGGAAGAAGGCATGGGGCGTGTGGTCGGCCTCCATCAGGTCCAGGACGGCATGGATGACGGGCACCGGGAGCCGCCGGCACGTGCGCGCGAACAACCAGGTGGGGTGGTAGCTGGGGTGGTCGCTGTCGCCGATGAGGCTCACCGCGGCCTTCGCCGCCAGCGCGGGGTCCACGTCGTCCGGGAGCGCCTTGAGGGCGTCGAGGACGCTCGTCGACCGCTCGTGGTACGGGGTCCGGAGGGCCGTCTCGATTTCGAGCAGGGTGGGGTGCTTGGGCATGACCACGTCCAGGTCCAGGTTCCTACATCCACGCCTGCCGCAACTAGTACCCACTCCCCACGATAATTGGAAAAGTCATTACTCCAGGGGGAGCCTCCGTGTCCTTGTCCATTGGCCGTGACCTGATTGGCGGCATCGCGAAGCGCCTCGGAGTGGGTGGAGCCGAGCAGACGCGCGCGACGACCCAGCCCGCCAGTGTCTCCACGCCGGAGCCCCAGCAGACCCGCGTTCCAGGGTGGGATGGCACGAGCTCCTTCGAGGCCGAGTCCGCGCAGGGCGCCGCCACCGCGCGGCAGCTCGGTGGGCCTGCCGCCGCGACGCGTCCGGACCTCGGGCAGATTCAGCGCGACTACCAGGTCGAGGACGACCAGGTCGTGGAGTGGAGCCCGAAGGCCGGCGGCTTCATCCCCATTCCCTTCACCCCCGAGTACGACATCACCGCCACCGAGGCGAAGATGCTGGACGGGCTCTCGGCGTCGCGCGGGCTGGTGGGCCTCAACACGTTCAACAACATCAAGGACCAGGCCCTCGAGACGTCCACGCGGCTCTATCCGCCCCCGAGCAACGCTCCGGGCCATGTGCCGGAGGACCGGGTGGGCGAGTGGAAGGGCCAGGACGGCCACCGTGACGCCTTCCGTCACGCCTACTGGAATGCCCTGATGACGCGCGAGTTCGGCGCCGAGTGGACGCAGCAGTTCGCCACCGCGCACGAGGGCCTGCCGGGCAACCCGGCGGACCGCGAGGCGATGGACCTCTACAACAACGAGGTCGGCCGGCAGATTGCCATCGCGAACCCCAACGCCTCCCCCGAGGAGCTGGCCACGCTGGTGCAGCAGGCCGTGACGGATGGCCGGACGGTGGTGCTCGACCAGCGCGGCGAGCTGCAGTGGAGCGACCGGGTTCCGCTCTGGCAGCACGGCCTGACGGACAACGTCCCGGGCCAGGGCGGCCAGCCGCGGCCTGACGGAAACGCGAGCCCCGACCAGTACTGATTGGTGACAGACTCCCGTAGGATGAGGAACATGCGACGCTGGCTGTGGATTGGCGTCGCGCTGTTTCTACTCGCAGGGTTAGGGGTCTACCTGGTGTCCACGTCGCAGGCGGGAGCGTTTGACTCGGAGCTGTGGAAGGCGCAGCGGGGAACCGGCGCGGACAAGAATCCACGCGTCGGGATGGTGGTCGAGCTGAAGAAGAAGCATCTGCGCGAGGGGATGACCCGAGAGGACGTGCAGAAGCTGCTCGGCGAGCCGGACCAGCGACGGGGCACCAGCGAGGTGTACGAGCTGGGGATGTCGCCCGTCGGCGTCTCCTACGAGTACCTGGTCATCGACTACGACGGTCAGGGCAAGGTGATGCGGTTCCGCGTCACCCGGAGCTGAGGCGCTTCCTTCGGCGCCAACGCCAGGGCCTCAGCGTCCAGACGAGCCCCACCATTCCCAGTGCCACCAGTGCGCCCGACGGCTCGCCGCCACAGCCGCACCCGCTCGCCGTGTCTCCAGGGCCCGGACGGGCGCCCTTCGGCCCTGGGTGCATGGGCGCGAGCGCCAGCGCCCGCTCGATGAGCTGGGCCCGTGCGCGCTCGAAAGCCGCCGGGTCGACGGGCACCAGGTCCGGCCAGGGGATGAGCTCGCGGGCGACCTGTTCGGCGAAGGCGGGGTCTCCGCGCTGTGAGACGAGCATCAGCCACTCGTAGTCCTGCACTCCTGCCCGCAGCAGCTTGAGCCGGAGGCTGGGGAGCGGCACCTCGGTCTGCCCGCCAATCCTTCCGGGCGAGCCGGGGTAGAAGAGCGTCCCGTCGCCATTGCCGCCGTAGAAGTGCTGATCCGTCCAGGCGGAGGGAAGCCGGGCCGCGGTTTCGTAGTAGGTCTCGCCCGCGGCGCCCAGGAGGAACACCGTCCAGGCCATGGCGCGGTTGAGGTTGGCCGGGTGGTCCACCATGTACGAGGGCCAGTGCTGCCTGCCGGTCGGCAAGCCCGCGCAGCCGTGGCTGGTGCAACTCTGATACATCCACAGCGACGTGCCGGGCCGCGCGAGGAAGGCGTCGTAGTCGGCTCGGCTCGGGCCCGCGTCGGTCGCTTCCAGCGGGGGCATGAGCTGGACGATGACCGACATGCGGCCAATCAGCCCGTCCAACCCATTGTCCCGTGCCATGGGCAGGGAGGTGGTCACCATGCGGATGAGGCTGGGAGCGGAGCGCTCGAGCATGCCCGCGCGGGCGCGCAGCTCGTCGAACGTCGTGAACTGGGGTGGCTCGTCGCCGGTGTAGTCGTACGCGCGCGCGAGCCAGCCGCGCGCCGAGAAGTGCTCCACGAACGCCGCGAGCGCGGGTTCTTCCAGCGGGCCCATGTACCGGGCGCTCGTCATCCTCGCCCCGCGCAGCCGGGTGGGGGCGGTGCCATCCAGCAGCGGCGCATACGCCGCGTCGAAGCGCTCCCACCCGGTCGCGTCCGGCTGGAGGGCGAAGATGTTGGAGATCGTGAAGCGGTGGTCGAGCGCCAGCCGGGCGTACCGGTCGAGCAGCTCCACGCGCGCGCGCTGTCGCTTCCGCAATCCGCGCGCCCGGTGTGTGCCTCGCAGACGCGGTCCGCCTCCAGGCCGAACGACGTGGGATAGGAGGGTGTACTCGGTAGGGTGACGTCGACGACGGTGAGTGTCACGGGGACGGAGGCGGTGAAGCCTCCACCGGCGCGAAGGTCCACCACGCCCTGATATCTGCCAGCGGGAGCGTCCTCTGGAATGAGCACGTCCACCCAGAGCGCCCGGGCCTCGTTCGAGGGCACGTCGAAGGGAAAGGCGTTGCGTGGCTCACCGGCGACTTCGTCCACGGCGGGGGTGAGTGCATCCGGCCACGGGCCCGGTCCACCGGGGCCGCCCGATGGGTGGGTGACTACCAGGAAGTCCTGCCGGTACAGGGTGAGGTGGCTGCTTCCGATGCGAGCGGGACCTTCCAGCGCATCCAGCCGGGCCGTCACTCCTGTCGCGCCGCTGTCCCCGCCATGCACCACCACCTGGAAGCCGAGGGCCTCGTTGCGCGCGCCGAGCAGCTCCACGGGAGCGGCGGCGCGCGGTGGCGTGTCCGGGCGCACCTTCACCATGAGGCTCTCGCCATACACCTGGGGGCTGGCGAGCACGGACAGGCCCACCAGCGCCACACCCAGCGCCAGCGCTTCCGGCAGTGACCGCCACCGCGTTCTCAAGCCCTGCTCCCATCCAGAGGTGGCACGGAGACGATGGGGGCAAGTCGTCCCCGGTCCCACCTGTCCTCCAGGGCAGAGGCACCTCGCTGTAGACACGAAGACGCACGCTGCGGCGGTCCGTCGACCTCAGTGCATGGGGGCGGGGCCGGTGGGCTGGTCAGGTGGCCCGGCTCGACTCATTCAAGGCGCGGAAAGTGACTTCGCAGCTCGCGCATCGGCCTGCGGAGCCCTGCCTGCCGATGCGGGAAGTTGCTCTACAGCTCACATGCCCCTGCACTCCCGGGGCGGTCGACGGCCGGAATGAGCGTTCCTTCCGCTTCCGCCCGCAGGTGGGTAGCCCGACCCCGAGCGGCCGACGGCCGGAATGAGCGTTCCTTCCGCTTGTGCCCGCCTGAGGGAGCCTTGGCCCAGGGCGGCCAACGGCCGGAATGAGCGTTCCTTTCGCTCGCGCCCGCCGCAGGGAGCCCCGACCCCGGGTGGTCGACGGCCGGAATGAGCGTTCCTTCCGCTCCCGCCCGCCGCGGTGAGCCCCGACTGCGGACGGCCGACACCCGGAATGAGCGTTCCTTCCGCTTCCGGTCGCGCCACGGAGCTGGCCGACATGCTCGCACCGGCTGGGTGAGGCCCGATCAGCGGGTGCCGTCACCCATGCTGCCGCCGCCGGTGTACGAGCTGCCCCCCGTGCTCGAGCCGCCGCCCATCCCGCTGCCCCCGGTGCTGGAGCCGTTGCCGGCCCCCCGGGGCCCCCGGCGACTGTCCGCGCTCGAACCTCCCGAGCTCCCGCCACTCCTGCCCGACGCCACCGAACTCCCGCCACTCCTGCCAGAGCCACTCGTGCTGCTGCCATGCCCTGTGCTTGCACTGGCGCTGGTGCTCGCACCACCGCTCCCGTGCGCGCTGCCCGCGTCCTGGGCCGGGCCCCGCGTGCAGCCTCCGCCCACGAGTGAGACCGACACCAGGGCCCCGACCAGCATCGCGCCCTTGACGTTCTTCCGCGTCATGACGGTTCTCCTCCTGACCCTCGCGGGTCCCCTCAAGGGTGGGGAGTAGCTCGCGGCGCCGGTATCGCTCCCGGGTGTCGGTCATTCCCGGGTGTCGGTCAATCCCAGGTGTCGGTCATTGCGACACGCGCTGACGGCTCTCAACGCGAGGGCGCGAACCGCCGACGCCGGGCTCGGCACCGAGGCCACGCGGGAGAGGTTCAGTCAGGGGCACTGCCGCCCTGGCCGGAAACCCGTGCTGCTACGTGGCTCCCGCTGAGCGGCCCGATACGTCTGTCAGGTGCCTCGTCGCCCTGGCCGCAAACCCGGGCTGCTGCGTGAATCGCCCTGAAGGACCTGGGCCCGAAAGCTCACGTCGCGCAGCGGCCCGGGCAGGGGCAGGTGATGCACTCCAATCGCTGGCAGGAGCCCTCGGAACAGTCCGCGTCTGAGGAGCACCCGGAGATGCAGTGCGCATCTTCGTCCGGGCAGCCCACGCACGCATGGTCGATGGGGCACTGGGAGCTGGACTGGCAGACACCACCGGCGGGGACACTGGGGTTGTCGCGGGTGCGGGGCCCGCAGCCGGCGAGCAGGCCCAGGGCGAAAGTGAGGAGCACGAGAGTTCGCATGCCCCGTTCCTGTTCATGGCCTGTGCCAGCGAACGCGCCCTGGCAAACCCATCCGGAAGCAGTGCGCGAAGCTGACACCCGGAGCCGGGAGGACTCAGATATCCGAGGCCCCGGTGCGCAGGGTTCGCGATGAACAGTGGCATGTGCGGGTCGGCGAACGGCTGATAGGGTTGGACCCGAGCCCAGGGTGGAAGAGAACAGGGGAGGGCGCAGACATGCCGACGCGCGAGGAACGCATCACGGGTGGGGTGTATGGACTGTTGATTGGCGATGCGCTCGGCGTCCCCTACGAGTTCCACTCGCCCCAGCAGATTCCCTCGCCCGAGGCGATTGAGTTCGAGCCTCCCGCCGGCTTCCAGCGCGCGCACGAGGGCGTCCCGCCGGGCACCTGGTCCGACGACGGAGCGCACGCGCTGTGCCTGCTGGACTCGCTGCTGTACCAGGGGCGGCTGGACCCGGAGGACCTCGGGCGGCGGCTGGTGAACTGGTACGAGTGGGGCTACCTCGCCGTGGACGGCAAGGTGTTCGACGTGGGCATCCAGACGAGCACGGCCCTGGCGCACGTCCGCGCCGGGACGCCCGCGCTGATGGCCGGGCCGAAGGGCGAGCAGGACAACGGCAATGGCTCGCTGATGCGCGTGCTGCCGATGGCGCTGTGGCACCGGGGAGACGACGCGAAGCTCGTCTCGGATGCGATGGCGCAGTCGCGGGTGACGCACGGGCACGCGCGCTCGCAGGCGTGCTGCGCGGTGTACTGCCTGTGGGCGCGGCGCATCCTCGAGGGCGCCGTGGACCCGTGGGCGGACGCGCTGTCCACGTTCCGCGAGCTGTACCCGGAGGGCTTCGAGGTCCGGACGGAGCTGGACACGCACATCGCACGTCCGGACGCGGAGGAGCCTCCGGGCACGGGCTCCGGCTACGTGGTGGACTGCCTGCGCTCGGCGCGGCAGTGCGTGGCGTCGGGCGGCGACTACGAGGGCGTGGTGAAGGCCGCGGTGCGACTGGGGCGCGACACGGACACCACGGCATGTGTGGCCGGTGGAATCGCCGGGCTCATCCATGGCGTGCAGGGCATTCCCGAGCGGTGGCGCTCGGCGCTGCGCGGACAGGAGCTGCTGGCGCCGCTGCTCCAGAAGCTGCTGGCCCACGCGAAGGGCTGAGTCCCCTCAATCCCCGGAAACGGAACTCGCGGCTCAGGACCGGAAGGCTTCGCGGATGCCGTCGCGGCGCAGCGTGAACAACATCCAGATGGCCACCGGCACGCCGATGACGCACCCGGGGGACAGGATGTACAGC
The DNA here is from genome assembly GCF_010894435.1 of Pyxidicoccus trucidator. Classification (NCBI taxonomy): domain Bacteria; kingdom Pseudomonadati; phylum Myxococcota; class Myxococcia; order Myxococcales; family Myxococcaceae; genus Pyxidicoccus; species Pyxidicoccus trucidator. The sequence goes on from NZ_JAAIXZ010000010.1 coordinate 407,939, forward strand.
GCGGTGATGCCACCCACCGTGGCCAGCCCGTAGCCCTTGAGGTTCAGCGCGTTCATCGCGCCCCATGCGGACAGCACTCCGCAGAGGATGCCCACCAGCAACATCAGCGCGAGGGCGGGACTGAGCTCCAGCGTGGTGGGCGTGGCACCCGCGGGGACGAAGGGGGACGTCACCTTCATCGCGGCCAGGATGAAGCCCGCGATGTTGTAGATGATGTTCAGCACGCCCACGCACAGCAGGAAGAAGGCCGGCGCACGGACGATGTTCAGCGCCTTGTGGCGCGGGTCGGTAGGGGGGAGCTGGATTCCAGGACCGCTCATGAACGGGCTCTCAGGGCGCTTACGATCATCCGCGTCGCCGGGGACTTGTTCAGCGTGTAGAAGTGGATGCCGGGCACGCCGCGCGCCAGCAGCTCCATGCACTGCACCGTCGCGTGCGCCACGCCGAGCTGCACCAGTGCGTCGGGCTGGTCCTTCACCCGCTCCAGCTGCAGCGCCAGCCGCATGGGCACGGTGGCTCCGCACATCCGGGTGAAGCGCTGGATCTGCTCGTAGTTCGTAATCGGCATGATGCCAGGGACGATGGGGACGTTGATGCCCGCGCGCCGTGCCCGCTCCACGAAGTCGAAGAAGAACGCGTTGTCGAAGAACAGCTGCGTCACCACGAAGTCCAGCCCCGCGTCGACCTTCTCCTTCAGATGACGCAGGTCGTCGTCGCGGGACGTCGTCTCGACGTGGCCCTCCGGATAGCACGCCCCTCCGAGGCAGAAGTTGAAATCCTCTTCTCGGATGAATCGCACCAGCTCCGACGCGTACTGGAACCCACCCGTCGCCGGGGTGAACTGCTGCTGCCCTTGCGGCGGGTCTCCCCGCAGCACCAGCACGTTGTCCAGCTTCGCCTCGGCCAGCCGCTTCAGCAGCTCGCGCAGCTCCTCCCGGGTGTGGCCCACGCACGTCAGGTGCGCCATGGCCTCGATGCCCGTCTCCTGCTTGATGCGCGTGACGAGCTCCAGCGTCCTGTCCCTCGTGCTCCCGCCGGCGCCGTAGGTCACCGACACGAAGCCGGGCTGCAGGGGCGCCAGGTCTTCCAGCGTCTTGAAGAGGTTGGCGACACCCTCGTCCGTTTTCGGCGGGAAGAACTCGAACGAGAAGCAGGGGTTGGATGGATTCAACCGATTACGAATCTTCATGTCGGCCCCAGTGTAGACGTTCCCCGTCGGCCTTGATCGGCCAAGTCTCGCGGCTATAGTCCGCGCCGTTTTCCACACCCCTCCAGGAGAGATTGATGGCCCGGCGTACGCCCCTCAACGAGGCCCACCGCAAGTTGGGCGCTCGCATGGTCGACTTCGCGGGATGGGACATGCCGGTCCAGTACTCGTCCGTCATCGGCGAGCATGAGGCCGTGCGCAACGCCGTCGGCCTGTTCGACGTCTCCCACATGGGCGAGGTGGAGTTCTCCGGCCCTGGCGCCCTGGAGACGGTCAACGCCCTCATCTCCAATGACCTCGCCCGCATCTCCGACGGGCAGGCCGTCTACGCCGGCCTGCTCAACGAGCAGGGCACCTTCGTGGACGACATCGTCGCCTACCGCTTCAGCCCCGAGCGCATCTTCATCTGCGTCAACTCCAGCAACCGCGAGAAGGACTTCGCCTGGATGAAGGAGCACGCGAAGGGCGTGAAGCCCGTGGACCGGGGCGACGACTTCGCGCAGATCGCCGTGCAGGGCCCCAAGGCCGGCGGCCTCGTCCAGCGCCTGACGAAGACGGACACCTCCAAGATTGGCACCTACCGCTTCGCCGAGGGCGAGGTGGCGGGCGTGAAGAGCATCATCTCCCGCACCGGCTACACCGGCGAGGACGGCTTCGAGCTGTACTGCGCCCCGGACGACGCGGTGAAGCTGTGGGACGCGCTGCTCACGGAAGGCCAGCAGGACGGCGTGAAGCCGTGCGGCCTGGGCGCGCGCGACAGCCTGCGCACGGAGATGAAGTACGCGCTCTACGGCAACGACATCGACGACCAGCACACCGCGCTGGAGGCCGGGCTCGGCTGGATTGTGAAGCTCGACAAGGCCGCCTTCATCGGCAAGGACGCGCTGGTGGCGCAGAAGGCCGCCGGCGTGAAGCGCAAGCTGGTAGGCTTCGAGGTGACGGGCAGCGGCATCCCCCGCCATGGCTACGCCATCCACAAGGACGGCAAGCCGGTGGGCGAGGTGACGAGCGGCACCATGGGCCCCTCCGTGAAGAAGCCCATCGGCATCGGCTACGTGCCCGCCGAGCTTGCCGCGGAAGGCTCCACCTTCGACGTGGACGTCCGCGGACGCCCCGTGCCCGCCGTCGTGGTCAAGACTCCGTTCTACAAGAAGCCCTGAAACCTCCAGCCCCTTTTGAGGAGCAACGACATGGCCGATTCGATTCCCGGCGACCTGAAGTACACCAAGGAGCACGAGTGGGCCCGCGTCCAGGGCAAGGTGGTGGTGGTGGGTGTCACCGCCCATGCCCAGGAGTCGCTGGGTGACGTGGTGTACGTGGAGCTGCCGAAGTTGGGCGCCACCATCACCGAGGGCAAGCAGTTCGGCGTCATCGAGTCCACCAAGGCCGTCTCGGAGCTGTACTCGCCGGTGACGGGCACGGTGGTGAAGGTGAATGACGCCCTGGCGGACAACCCCTCCACCGTCAACACGGACCCCTACGGGGCGGGCTGGATTGTCGAGGTCGAACTGTCGGATCCCAAGCAGGTGGACGCGCTCATGGACGCCACCGCGTACTCCAACCTGCTCAAGAGCGCGTAGCACTGAAGCGCTACCGCCACGCTGTTAGTGACGGTCCTCGATTTTTTGACCTCCGACTCGCACGCGAGCCCGACTGCCATGTCCCTGAATTGGAAGTACCAGGAGTCGTTCTCCGGCCGTCACAACGGCCCGGATGAGCACGAGCTGAAGCAGATGCTGTCCGCGCTGGGCGTCACCTCGCTCGAGGCCTTCATCGAGCAGGCCGTCCCGCCGGCCATCCGCTCCAAGGAGCCGCTGAAGCTCGCGCCTCCGAAGGGGGAGCACGAGCTGCTCGCGCAGCTGGAGGCCATCGCCGCGAAGAACCAGGTGTTCCGCTCGTACCTCGGCATGGGCTACCACGACACCCACACGCCGAACGTCATCCTCCGGAACATCTTCCAGAACCCGGGCTGGTACACGCAGTACACGCCGTACCAGGCGGAGATTGCCCAGGGCCGGCTGGAGGCGCTGCTCAACTTCCAGACGCTCATCATGGACCTGACGGGCCTGGAGGTCGCCAACGCCTCGCTGCTCGACGAGGGCACCGCCGCCGCCGAGGCCATGGCGCTGGCCGTGCACCAGAAGGGTGACGGCTCGGGCGTGGCCTTCTTCGTCTCCGACGCCTGCCATCCGCAGACGGTGGACGTGGTCCGCACGCGCGCCCTGCCGCTGGGCGTGGACATCGTCGTCGGCGACCACCGCACGGTGGACCTGGGCGCGAAGAAGTTCGTGGGCGCGCTGGTGCAGTACCCGGCCACCGACGGCGTGGTGCACGACTACCGCGCCTTCGCGGACAAGGTGCACGCGGCGGGCGGCCTGCTCGTCGTCGCCGCGGACCTGCTGAGCCTCACGCTGCTCACCCCGCCGGGCGAGTTCGGCGCGGACGTGGCGGTGGGCAGCGCCCAGCGCTTCGGCGTCCCCATGGGCTACGGCGGCCCGCACGCCGGCTACTTCGCCACGAAGAACGCCTACACCCGCGTCATGCCGGGCCGCATCATCGGCGTGTCCGAGGACGCGCAGGGCCGCCGCGCGCTGCGCATGGCGCTGCAGACGCGCGAGCAGCACATCCGTCGCGAGAAGGCGACGAGCAACATCTGCACCGCGCAGGTGCTGCTGGCCGTCATGGCCAGCATGTACGCCGTCTACCACGGGCCCAAGGGGCTCAAGGCCATCGCAGAGCGCGTGCATGGGCTCACCGTGGTGCTGGCGCGCGGCCTGACGAAGCTGGGCCTCAAGCCGAAGTACGAGCAGTTCTTCGACACGCTGCGCGTGGAGCTGACGCAGCCGCAGGTGCGCTCGGTGCTCGGTGCCGCCGAGGCGGCGCGGATGAACTTCCGCCGCATCGACGAGAAGACGCTGGGCGTGGCGCTGGACGAGACGACGCGGCCCGCCGACGTGGAGGCCATCCTCTCGGCCTTCGCCTCGGGCGCGGGCAAGGCCTCCGCCCCGTCGCTGGAGGAAGTGGGCGGCAACGTCGAGAGCCCCCTCGAGCCGGCCCTGCGCCGCACCAGCGAGTACCTCACGCACTCCGTCTTCAACAGCTACCACTCCGAGACGGAGATGCTGCGCTACATCCGGCGGCTCGAGGCGAAGGACCTGTCCCTCACGCACTCGATGATTCCGCTGGGCAGCTGCACCATGAAGCTCAACGCCACTGCGGAGATGATTCCGGTGACGTGGCCGCAGTTCGGCCGGCTGCACCCGTTCGCCCCCACCTCGCAGGCGGCCGGCTACAAGGTCATCTTCGAGCAGCTGGAGCACATGCTGACGCAGGTGACGGGCTTCGCCGGGTGCTCGCTGCAGCCCAACGCGGGCAGCCAGGGTGAGTACGCGGGCCTGCTCGTCATCCGCGCGTACCACCAGAGCCGCGGCCAGGCGCACCGCGACGTGTGCCTGATTCCGTCCTCCGCGCACGGCACCAACCCGGCCTCCGCCGTCATGGCGGGCTACAAGGTGGTCGTCACCAAGTGCGACGAGGACGGCAACATCGACCTCGTGGACCTGCGCGCGAAGGCGGACGAGCACAAGGACAAGCTCGCGGCGCTGATGGTGACCTACCCGTCCACGCACGGCGTGTTCGAGGAGGACATCAAGGAGATCTGCTCCATCGTCCACGAGCGCGGCGGCCAGGTGTACATGGACGGCGCCAACCTCAACGCCCAGGTGGGGCTCACCGCGCCGGGCCTCGTCGGCGCGGACGTCTGCCACATCAACCTGCACAAGACGTTCTGCATCCCCCACGGCGGTGGCGGCCCGGGCATGGGCCCCATCTGCGTGGCGAGCCACCTGGTGAAGTTCCTCCCCGGCCACCCCGTCATCCAGACGGGCGGCTCGGAGGCCATCGGCGCCATCTCCGCCGCGCCGTGGGGCAGCGCCAGCATCCTGCTCATCTCGTGGATGTACATGACGATGATGGGCGGCGAGGGCCTCACCCAGGCCACGAAGCTGGCCATCCTCAACGCCAACTACATCGCCGAGCGGCTCCAGCCGCACTACCCGGTGCTGTACCGCGGCAAGCGCGGCAAGGTGGCGCACGAGTGCATCGTCGACCTGCGCCCGCTGAAGAAGACCTCGGGCGTCGAGGTGGAGGACGTGGCGAAGCGGCTGATGGACTTCGGCTTCCACGCGCCCACCGTGTCCTTCCCGGTGTCGGGCACGCTGATGATTGAGCCGACGGAGAGCGAGTCGAAGGCGGAGCTGGACCGCTTCTGCGACGCGATGATTGCCATCCGTCAGGAGATTCGCGACATCGAGGAGGGGCGCATGCCGAAGGACAACAACGTCCTGAAGAACGCGCCCCACACCGCCCGCGTCCTCACCGCCCCGGAGTGGAACCGGCCCTACTCGCGCGAGCAGGCCGTCTTCCCGGCCCCGTGGGTGCGCGACAACAAGTTCTGGCCGTCCGTGGGCCGCCTGAACAACGTGCTCGGGGACCGCAAGCTCGTGTGCTCGTGCCCTCCCATCGAGGACTACATGACGGACTCGAAGGCCGCCGTGGCCTGACGTCTTCAGCGCCCGCCGGGGTTTCCCGCCGGGCGCCACTTGCAGTCGACGGGGCCGTCTCCCTCTTCGCGGGGAGGCGGCCCTTCGTCTCTCCGGAGCCCTGCGGTCCGTGCCTGCCCGCCTGCCCTGGGGCCCTGCCGCCAGCGGGACGGCGTCATGCCAGGGTGCCGGGCGGGACCGGCAGCTTGTTCGTGCCAATGCTCATCGTCTCGTGGGTGACGGTGTGGGTGGACGAAGGAGCAACGAGTGAACCGCAACCCTCCCCAGGCAGCGGAGGACTCCCGGCTGTCGAGCAGCACCCCATATCTGGACCAGATCCTCGATGGGGGCTGGCTCCGAGGGGGCCTGTACATCCTCACCGGGCCCCCGGGCACCGGGAAGACGACGCTCGCCAACCAGATGTGCTTCCACCTGGCGAAGCAGGGTGAGCCCGCCGTCTACGTGACGATGCTCACGGAGAGCCACTCGCGGCTGTTGCTCCACCTGCGCACGCTGGAGTTCTTCGAGAGCGACCTGGTGGGCACGCGCGTCCACTACGTCAGCGGAGTCCACGCGCTGAAGGCGGGTGGGGCGCATGGGCTGCTGGAGCTGCTCACCCAGGTGATGCGGGACAAGGCCGCCCGGCTGCTCGTCATCGACGGGTTCACCGTGGTGCGCGAGCGCATCCTCGCGCACGTGGAGCTGCGTGAGTTCCTCCTGGCGCTGTCGGTGAGGGCCAGCCTCACGGCCTGCACCATCCTCCTGCTCAGCTCCGAGGAGGGGCCGGGCGCGGATGTCGAGCACGTCATGGCGGACGGCATCCTCTCCCTCACGACGGAGCACGTGGGGCTGAAGTCCACCCGGGGCCTGGAGGTCATCAAGTTCCGGGGCAGCAACAACCTCCCCGGGAAGCACACCTTCACCATCGACACGCACGGCGTCTCCGTCTACCCGCGCTTCGAGGCGCTCAACCCGGACAACTCCGAGCAGGTCACGGACTCGGACCGTCGCTCGCGGTGGGGCATCGCCGGGCTGGATGCCATGTGCGGCGGCGGGCTCGTCACGCTGTCGTCCACGCTGCTGATGGGCAGCCCCGGCGGCGGGAAGACACTGCTGGGGCTCCACTTCCTGGTGGAGGGCGCCAGGCACGGGGAAGGGGGGCTGTACTTCGGCTTCGCGGAGCGGCGGGGGCAGTTGTTGCGCAAGGGCGACTGCGTGGGGCTCCCGTTGCGCGAGCTGGAGGCGTCCGGCGCGCTGCGCCTGGAGACGCGCGCGCCGGTGGAGACGCTGCCGGACGCCATGGCGCAGGAGCTCCTCGAGCTGGTGGACGCCCATCACTACCGCCGGGTCGTCCTGGACGGCCTGGAGCCCTTCGCCCGGGAGGCCATGGACCCGGGACGCGCCCCCCGCTTCGTCGCCGCGCTCCTCAACGCGCTGCGGGACAGGGAGGTCACCGTGCTGCTGACCCAGCAGCCCAACGAGCTGTTCGGCCCGGCGCTGCACTCTCCCATCCGCGGGGTGGACGCGCTCTGCGACAACCTCCTCTTCCTGCGCTTCTTCGAGGTGGGCGGGCGCCTGCACCGGCTCATCTCCGTGCTGAAGATGCGCGACAGCGACAATGACCCCTACCTGCGCGAGCTGGCCATCTCCGCGCGGGGCGTGGAGGTGCGGGAGGGCTACCCCACCCTGGACGCGCTCATCACCGGGCAGCCCCGCCCCCGCGAAGACCCGAAGGCCGTGGGCCCGGATGGGCGCCCCCGCAAGTCGCGCCGTGTGCCCGCGAAGAAGAAGACGGCGCCCGCCCGCCCGCGCGGGAGGAAGCCGCGATGAGCCGCATCCTCGTCGTGGAAGACGAAGACATCCTCGCGGCCACGCTCTGCGAGGTGCTGGAGGACGAGGGGTACGAGGCCCTCACCGCGCGCAACGGAGAGGATGCGCTGCGGCTGCTCGCCGAGCGGAGCCCGGACCTCGTGCTGCTGGACATCATGATGCCGCGCATGGACGGCCTCGCCTTCCTCACGGCCAAGGCGCTGGACACGAAGGTGCAGCACGTCCCGGTGGTGGTGATGACCTCCGTGTCGCGCTCGGCGCTCCAGGGGCATGGCGTGGCGGGCTTCCTCGCCAAGCCCTTCAAGCTGGAGACGCTGCTCCAGGTCGTCGCCACCGCGCTCGCGAAGCGGACTGCGAGGGAAGGGGAGGGATGAGGGCGCGGCGCGCTACGTGCGGGCAGCCATGGCGCTCGCCGGCTCCACGTGGACCACGACGTCCACCACCTGTGGGTAGGTGGACTGGAGCAGCGTCTCCACCCGGTCCGCCACCTCGTGGGCCTGCGCGGTGGAGAGGTTCGGGTCCACCTCGATTTTGAGGTCCACGTAGACGCTCTCCTCCATGCCGCGGCTGCGCACGTTGCGGCAGGAGCGCACGCCCGACACGCTCATGGTCTGCCGGGCCACCTCCACCGGGTCCAACCGCGCGGTGTCGGAGAGGATGCCCACCGCCTGCCGGACGATGCCGTAGGCCACCCACGCCACGAACACCATGACACCCAGGGCAATCAGCCCGTCCGCGCGCGGGTAGCCCAGCCACACCAGCAGCAGCGAGGCCAGCACGGCCAGGGTGACGTAGACGTCGGACATCGTGTGGCTCGCGTCCGCCAGCAGCAGGGTGCTCTTGTACTTGTGCCCGTAGTGCCGCTCCACCCGCGTCACCGCGATGTTGACGAGGAGGGTGAAGCCCATGACGCCCGCCATCGTCGCCGTCACCTGCGGGTGCTTGTCGTGCATCACCGAGTCGAGCGCCATGCGCCCCAGCTCCAGCATGCCGATGCCAATCATCGCGCCGATGCCGAGCGACGCGAGCGCCTCGAACTTGCCGTGCCCGTAGGGGTGGTCCTCGTCCGCCGGGCGCGACGCCACGCCCATGGCGACGAGGCCCAGGACGTTGGAGCCACCGTCGATGAAGGAGTGCAGGCCGTCCGCCGTCACCGCCGCGGACTGGCTCAGCATGCCGAAAGCCAGCTTGGCGATGGCCACCACCCAGTTGGCCACCAGGATGGCGAGCAGGACGAGGCGGACCTTCCGGTTCCGCTGCTGCAGGAGGAGGGAGCGGTCTGCGACGGGGGTTTCCACGGCGCGGCAGGGTAGTGGGAAGCCCGCCCGGCCGCGAGAGACTCGTGCGGCCCTCTGCTCGGAACCGCGCGCTCAGTTCGGCTGGCGGAACAGCCGCATCCGCGGGCCGCCGCCCATCTCCATGAAGAAGCCGAACTGGAACTTCACCTCCGAGTCCTGGCCCAGCAGGCCCGGCGGCGGGTTGGGGAAGGGCTGCGCGCGCTTGAAGGAGGACACCGCCTCCATGTCCAGGAAGTCCAGGCCGCTGCTCTTCTCCACCTGGATGTCCTTCACCTGGCCCTTCTCGTCGAGGGTGATGGCCAGCAGCGTGTACCGGTCCTTCCCGGAGAAGGTGCCGCCGCCGGTGGGGTCCCTCCGGCGCAGCTGCTCGTTGGGGTTCCAGTGCATGCCCACGCTCTGCTTCACGCGGTTGAAGAAGCTGGCGTACTTCCACTCGCGGGTGTTGAGGAGGGTGCCGTCTCCCTCCTCCGCGTCGCGCAGGTGGTCATTGGGGGCGGCGCCCAGCACCTTGTCCATGACGGCGCGCGAGGGCATCAGCGCGGCCAGGCCCGGAGCGCCCGCGCGCCCCGTCGAACCCGACTCTTCTCCGCCCGCGCCCTGTTCGATGCGCAGGCGCTTGGAGTTGCCCACCAGCTCGTCGCTCTCGTTCTGGTTGTTCACCGTGACGCCCGGCCCCCGGTTGTTGGGGTCCGTCTTCACGGCCACCTCGTTCTTCCGGCGCACGTCGGGAATCTCGAAGACGGGCTGCTTGCCGCCCTCGGAGATGGGCTTCTCGTCGTTGCCCAGGCCGTTGTTGCCGGCGATGCGGGGCGCCTGGTTGCGGGCGTCCGTGCCCTCCTGGGCCTGGGGCGCCGTCCGCTGCGGCATGGCGTTCCGGTAGAAGGGAGTCTGCTCCCGGGCGCGCGTCTCCTTGTCCACCCGGTTGTTGCTCTCCGCGAGGTACTTCGCGTTCGGGTCCACCTGGTCATTGCCGGGTGCGACGTCCACCACCTGACCCTTGGGCTTCTCGTCGGGCTTCTCCTCCTCCTTCTTCTCCTGGAGGCGGGGACGGTCCTTCGCCTGGGCCTTGGAGCGAGTGTCCGCGGGGCCCCGGTTCTTCGCCCACTGGTCCGCGGTGAGCGGGCGGACGGCCACGGAGGTGGGGCGCGTCACGGCGCGCCGCTCCCGGGAGGCGGGCTGGAGGGCGCTCGTCAGGAGCAGGGCACCTACATAGATGCCATGCGCCACCAGGGCGAGCGCCACCGCGGCGACGACGCGCCAGGCGGAGCCCCGCCGCTTCCGGCGGCGCCAGTCTGATGGAGTAGGACCCGTGCTCACGGCGCGATGATAAACCTCCGGGCCGGCCAACTAGTCCCGTCCCGTTCGCGGCAGAACAGGCGGGCAGGGGAGGAGATTCGCGAGACGTGCACTGGTACGCATGAGCCGCCCCCTCCGACCTTTTCAATAGATGGGGGCCACTTCGGCGCCGTTGAAGTAGTGACGGAGGATGTCCTGGTAGCGCTGCCCGGCCTCCGCCCGGCCGATAGCGCCTGTCTGGCACATCCCTACTCCGTGGCCCCAGCCGCCGCCACGGAAAAGCCAGCCGGTAATCTGGCCCTCGACGCCCCGCTCGGCTTCCACCACGGCCATGCTGCTGTTCAGCATCCCGAAGAGCCGGCGGATGTTCAGCTCCCCCCGCACCTGGGTGGCCCCCAGCTCCCCGGCCAGCGTCAGCACCCGCGCCCGCCCCGACACCCCCCGCTCCGACAGGGCCATGGCCTGCACCCGGCCCACCCCCAGCCGCTTCGTCAGGGCGTCCACCTGCTCGGCCGTGAAGCGCTTCTCCCAGCGGAACTTGCTGGGCTGCGCGAAGCTGGACAGCCGGCAGGCGGCCGGCAGGTCCGGGGCGGCCAGCCACTCCTCCAGGTGTGCCGGCAGGGGGAAGTGGCCCGCCGAGGGCAGCACGTCCGGGCGCCCGCGCAGTGACGGGTCCGGCGTTCCGCCCCAGACGATGTCGTTGTCCTCGGTGTGGCCTCCGCACACCGCGCTGTAGACGGAGTCCACCAGCCGCCCGTCCTGGCTGAAGAGTCCCTCGCCCCGGGTGGCCTCCACGGCGGCCGTGGTGCTGGCCACCTCGCCGGTGCGCCCGCGGTACACGGCGCAGTGCTGCTCCGAGCAGAGGAGGTACGGGTCCGCCAGGTGTTTGATGCCCACCTTGGCCAGCACCTCGCCCCGGGCGGTGACGGCCTGGGCCTTGAGCGCCTCGGGGTGGGCGCGCGCGAAGATTTCCGAGGGCACCAGCCCCTTCAGCAGGTCTTCCAGGGGCACCACGTTGACCACCGCCAGCGTGCCGGCGCGGTCCACCACCAGCTGGAGGGCGCCCCGGAAGGTGCGGTCCTCGAAGCTGTGGAAGTCGTAGCCCACGCCGTACTCCACCTGCCGCACGTCGAAGCCCGCGCCGTCCGGTGTCTCGGCGTCCAGCCGGTCCTGTGCCAGCCCCACCACCACCCCGGCCTCGTCCCGTACCTCGAGGATGGCGCTCGGCGGGGTGCGCAGCTCCTCGAAGAGCGTGGTCCTCACCCCGTACTCGCGCAGCAGCTCCGCCTGCCGGCGGGCGGCCGCCTCGGGGGTGAGGGCCTCATCCACCAGCAGCAGGTTGCGCCGGTTGTCGATGACCTTGCCGGCGATGCCGTACACCGCGCCCAGCACGTGCGAGCGCACCGCGATGCCGCGCGCCCGCCACTCCTCCTGCGCCGCGCTCAGCCCTTCCCGGTCCGCGGTGCGGAACTCGCCCAACTGCACGCGCGCGGAGAGCACGGCCGACTCTCCCTGCGTCACCCGCACCGTCCACCGGGTCCCCGCTGCCGCGTCCAGCACCTTGTCGTCGGGCCCGCCGAAGCGCAGCCGCATCCGCCCCCGGGAGGAGAACGTCACCTCGCGTCGGCCCTCCATCAGCCGGATGGGGATTCGGGGCTCGCCGCCCCGGAAGTCCAGCCGCTTGAGGTCCCCCGGCCCGGGCAGCCCCTGGGCCAGCGGGTCCTCGCCAGCGGGGCGCTCCGGGAGCGGGAGGCTGGCGCCCGCGTCCGTGCCTCCGTCCGTGCCTCCGTCGCTCTCGGAAGGGGGCGGCGGGAGGGAGGCCGTGCCTCCATCCGAAGGCACGCCCGCCTGCCCGGCTGGAGGAGGGGGGACACCGCCCGGCGCGGGCTTCGAGGCCGCGCAGGCAGAGAGGAGGACGGTGACGAGGAGCGGCAGGACGGCGGGTCGCACGGAGGGCGCCACCGTAGCCGCCGGCCCCGCGGGCTGTCACGGCCGGACGCCCGCTGGGACGCCAGGACGAGAAGGACATGGGGTGAATACAACGCCCGGGCTCCCGCGTTGGCCCTGCTCATGAAAATCCGACAAGGCAACCGCGTGAAGCTGAAGACCCCGACGGCCGCCCTGGCCGCGAGCCTGCTCCTGCTCGGTGCGACCGCCCATGCTGGCGGCCCGGGCGGGGTGTTCGACCTTCCTGGCCTTCCGACGGGCACCCCGGCCGCGCCCGCTCCGGCCCCCGCTGCCCCGGCGCAGCCCGCGCTCCCTGGCTCGCCCGGGGTGCTGGCCCCCAATGTAAAGCCGCCCCTGGGCGTGCAGCCCGTGCCGGACACCCCGGTGGCGGAGCTGCCCGCGCACCCGGACCACGCGAACATCGCCGAGCCGGGCCCCCAGCCGGGCGTCGCGGCCTCGGCCCTGTCCCAGGAGGCGGCCGCCACCTTCTCCCGCGAGTGGGTGGTGAGCGCGACGGGCAACGACGCCGGTGACGGCAGCGCCGCACAGCCGTTCCGCACCATCGCCAAGGCCGTCAGCGCGGCCAACCCCGGCGAGGTCATCCGCGTGCTGGCCGGCACCTATGCCGAGCGCATCATCCTCGATGGCGCCGCGAAGCCCGGCACCCCGGAGGCGAAGATTACCCTCCAGGGCGAGGGTCGCCCGCGCATCATCCCCGGCAGCGGCGGGGGCGCGCTGGTGCAGGTGCGCCGCCCGAACTGGGTCGTCGACGGCTTCGAGCTGGACGTGCAGGGGCAGGCCTTCTTCGCCGTCACCTTCGAGGGCAACGTGACGGGCTCGGTGCTGGCCAACTCGGAGCTGCACCATGGCGGCGGCGGGGCGGGCGTGACGACCTATGGCAACGCCACCGGCGTCACCATCGAGAACAACCACATCCACGACTTCGTGAAGAACTCGGGCAACAAGGACTCGCACGGCATCGTGGTGCAGCCCACGTCGCGCGACATCACCGTGCGCAACAACGACATCCACGACAACTCGGGTGACTCCGTGCAGTGCCTGGGGCCCGAGGGCTTCAGCTCGCTGCCGCCCGCGGACGGGCTGGTGGTGGAGAACAACCACTTCTACGCCAACCGGGAGAACGCGGTGGACATCAAGACGTGCCACCGCGTGGTCATCCGCAACAACCGCATGCACCAGTTCCGCCCGTCCACCACGGCGAAGGGCGACGTGGTGGTGGTGCACTACTCGGCGCGCGACGTGACGGTGGAGGACAACGAAATCTACGACTCCGCCAAGGGCATCTCCGTGGGCGGCAACCGCGAGGGCCCCATGCCCTCGGGCATCATCATCCGGCGCAACCGCGTGCACGACATCACCGATGTCGGCGGCGGCGAGGGCACCGGCATCCGCCTGGAGAACTCCAACGGCACGGTGGTGGTGAATAACACCCTGACGCGCGTGTCCACGGCGCTCATCATCGGCCACGGCACCGGCGGGCCCACGCAGGCACCGGTGGTGCAGAACAACATCGTGGACGCCACGCCCCTCGCGGTGAGCCTGGGCGGCCAGGCCCCCGGCATGAAGATGGGCTCCAACCTCTTCCCGGCCGGAGCGCAGTTCAAGAAGGACGGGACGCTCGTGGGGCTGGAGCAGTTCAAGGCCGGCACGGGGGACACCACGTCCAACGCCGGCTCGCCGGACCTGGGCGACGCCTTCGCCCCGGGCCTCGCGGCCGTGGACCACGGCTCGGATGTGGGGCTGCCCTTCTGCGGCCCCGGCCCGGACATTGGCGCGGTGGAGATGGGCTGCTGAGGCACCCCTGATGCCCCAGCTCGCCGTGCCTGGAGACGGGCCCGGCGACGCTCATGGCGCGGACGCCCTGGCGGTCACGGGAGCTTCAGGCGCTGGAAATGACAAGGCCCGATGCGGAGTCACTTCCGCATCGGGCCTTTGTCTTTGAGGCGCCACCCGGATTCGAACCGGGGAATGAAGGTTTTGCAGACCTTTGCCTTACCACTTGGCTATGGCGCCGAGAGGATGGGGTCGGCTTTATACGCAGCCGGCCGCCGCCCGGTCAAGGATGCAACAGCACCGTGGACGCATTGCGTCCCGCTAACATGACGCGCACGAAAACGTTCCACCCCGGGTGCGCGTTGGCCCCCGATAGAGAGGCGTTCCGAGATGCTGCACGGCCACGGCTTGTACCTCGAAGAGCATGACGCATTCCGCCGCACGGTGCGGGCGGTGGTCGACAAGGAGCTCCTCCCGTTCGCCACCGAGTGGGAGGAGAAGGAGGAGTTCCCCCGCGAGCTCTTCACGCGCTTCGGCGAGCTGGGCTTCCTCGGGCTGAAGTACCCGGTGGAGTACGGCGGCTCGGCGGCCGGGGAGCTGTACGAGGCGGTGCTCCTGGAGGAGCTGGGCCGCTGTGGCTCGGGGGGCGTGTCCGCCGGCCTGGCCGCGCAGTTCACCATCGCCACCGGCCCCCTCCACCTCTTCGGCACGGACGCGCAGAAGCGCCGCTGGCTCACTCCCGCCATCCACGGGGAGAAGATTGGCGCGCTCGGCATCTCCGAGCCTGATGCCGGCTCGGACGTGGCCGGCCTGCGCACCACCGCGCGGCGCGACGGGGACGCCTATGTCCTCAACGGCTCCAAGACGTACATCACCAACGGCGTGCGCGCGGACTTCGTGGTGCTGGCGGTGAAGACGGACCCGGCCGCGGGCCACAAGGGGCTGTCCATGGTGGTGGTGGAGAAGGGCACGCCGGGCTTCAGCGTGGGCCGCAAGCTGAAGAAGGTGGGCTGGCGCGCCTCGGACACCGCGGAGCTGTTCTTCGAGGACTGCCGCGTGCCCGCGGAGAACCTGCTCGGCGTGGAGGGACAGGGCTTCTCGCAAATCATGGGCAACTTCCAGTGGGAGCGCCTGTCGCTGGCCCTGGGCGCGGTGGGCGCCATGGACGACATGCTGGAGAAGGTGCTCGAGCACGTGAAGTCGCGCCGCGCCTTCGGCCAGTCGCTCAACCAGTTCCAGGTGGTGCGCCACAAGCTGGCGGACCTGTTCACCGCCCGCGAGTGCGCGCGCCAGCTCACCTACCACGCGCTGCGCCTGCACGTGGCCGGCGAGTGGGCCGTCGCGCAGACGTCCATGGCCAAGAAGGTGGCCACCGAGACGGCCTGCCGCGTGGCGGACGAGTGTCTCCAGCTCCACGGCGGCGCGGGCTACATGATGGAGTACGACATCCAGCGCCACTGGCGCGACGCGCGCCTGGGCCCCATCGGCGGTGGCACCAGCGAGGTGATGAACGAAATCATCGCCAAGCAGCTCGGGCTGTAGGCGCGGCTCTTCCACGGTAGGCGGCGCGGTGCGGCAAGCCCGCGCCGCCAGCAGGGAGGGGCAGGCGACCGAGCGGGACGGAACAGGCCCCTGGAGCCCCGGGTTTCCGGAGAAGACCCCGCGGAGGTCCCCGTGGAGCCCACCATCATCTGTGCCGAGCTGTACATGCGTCTGGGCGACGATGAAATCCTCGTCCTGGACTGTCGCGACCCGTCGGATTGGGAACGCTATGACCTGCACATCCCCGGCGCGCTGAGGATGACTCCCACGGAGATTGCCCGCGATCTCCACATGCTCCCGGACGACGAGCTCATCGTCCTGTGCGGCTGCTCCCCGGACGGCAGGGATACCCGCCGCGTCTGCCGCCTGCTGCGCATGCGCGGGCGCGAGGCGGTCTGCCTCGAAGGCGGGCTCGGGGCCTGGGTGACAGGGGGCTTCCCCACGGAGCGCCATACCTCCGCCCCCCAGGTCGCCCTGCACCACTGACTCGGGGTGGATGCAGCGCGTCGTCAAAGGGTGTATGGAGCGGCCGACCTCACCCTCCACTGGAGACACGCCCCCATGGCCAGGCTTCGCGCGGCGCTCATCGGCGCCACAGGACTCGCTGGACAGCAGTTCATCGCGGCCCTGAAAGACCACCCGTTCATCGAGCTGACCGGCCTCGCCGCGTCGCCCCGCTCGGCGGGCAAGGCCTACGGGGAGGCGCTGAAGACGGCCAACGGCATGACGGCCTGGTTCGTCCCCGAGCCGCTGTCCGCCCAGATTGCCCGCATGCCCGTGGTGAGTGGCGACTCGCTCCAGGCGAAGGACTACGACCTGGTCTTCTCCGCCGTCGAGGCGGACGTGGCGCGCGAGCTGGAGCCCCGGCTGGCGAAGGACATCCCCGTCTTCTCCGCCGCCAGCGCCTTCCGTTACGAGGACGACGTTCCCCTCCTCATCCCTCCCGTCAACGCCTCGCACGCCCCGCTCGTGCGCGAGCAGCAGAAGCGGCGCGGCTGGAAGGGCTACATCGTTCCCATTCCCAACTGCACCACCACCGGCCTCGCCGTGACGCTGGCTCCGCTGGCCGAGCGCTTCGGCGTGAAGGCGGTGCTGATGACCAGCCTGCAGGCCATGTCCGGTGCCGGCCGCTCGCCGGGCGTCATCGGACTGGACATCCTCGACAACGTCATCCCCCACATCCCCAAGGAGGAGCACAAGGTCGAGGTGGAGACGAAGAAGATCCTCGGCGCCCTGCGCGCCGACGGCGCGGCGCTCACCCCGCATGACATCCGGGTGTCCTGCACGTGCACCCGCGTGGCCGTCATGGAGGGACACACGGAGTCCGTCTTCGTGTCGCTGGGAGCGAAGGCCACGGTGGCCGAGGTCATCCAGACGATGCGCGAATGGAGGGGGGCCGAGGTGGCTCGCGGCCTGCCGTCCGCTCCCCCGAACTGGATTGAGGTGCTGGATGATCCGTTCCGCCCGCAGCCCCGGTTGGACCGGGACACCCACGGCGGCATGGCGACCACGGTGGGGCGCGTGCGCGAGGATGGTGTGCTGGAGAACGGCTTCAAGTACGTGCTCGTCTCCCACAACACCAAGATGGGAGCCGCGCGCGGGGCCATCCTCGTGGCCGAGCAGCTGCGGGCCCAGGGACTGCTCGGCTGAGTCCGATTCCCGTCGGGCCGGCGACTCAGATTCAGGGTGCCATCGCCGGCTCGAACCACTACTGTGCGCGCCCACGGACGCGCTAGATTCTTCTAGAGGAGATCTCTCATGGCCTATGTCGTCGCCGAGCCTTGCATCAAGTGCAAGTACACCGACTGTGTCGAGGTGTGCCCGGTCAACTGTTTCTACGAAGGTGCCAACTTCCTGGTCATCCACCCGGACGAGTGCATCGACTGCGGCGCTTGCGAGCCCGTGTGCCCCACCAAGGCCATCTTCCCGGAGACCGAGCTGCCCGAGAAGTGGAAGGAGTACAAGCCGCTGAACGCTGACTTCTCCGCGAAGTGGCCGAACATCGCCGAGAAGAAGGATCCGCTGCCCGAGGCAGAGGACTTCAAGGACAAGCAGGACAAGCGAGCCATGCTCGAGACGAAGCCGGGCAAGTAGGCCGCCCGCCACCGCGTGTCCCTGGAAGGCCCTCCCGCCCCACGGCTCGAGGGCCTTCGTCGTTGCGGGGCCCGTCATTCCGCGCGCAGCGAGTGGAGCCGCAGTCCTCGCGCCTCCAGCGCGTCCCTCAGGCGCGACAGCTCCTCGGCGGGGAGCGGCCCCCGCCGGCCCTGGATGCGCAGCGCCACCTCGCGCGGGCCCGTCCGCTCCACCTCCACCGTGGCCTCCAGCGCGCCCCGCAGGCTCAGGCTCAGTGCGGGGCGCTGCGACTTCACGAAGACCTCGATGCGCTCGATGAGCTCCAGGGCCGCCTCGGCGCGCGACGCGGGGCTGACCTCCTCGGTGCTGGCGGCACCGCCGCTTCCCGTCGACGCGGCGCCGGTGACACGGAGTTCCTGCGGCTGAGTGTCCGGGCCAGCACGGCTTGCTTCGCCAGAGGGGGCTCCGGGAGCAGGTCGCGAGTCGGGGACTGGAGGCACGGCGGGCCTTGCCTCCCGTGACAGCTCCCGCACGATGATCTCGGTGAGCCGGTGCTCGGTGCGTTCCTGGACCTGGGTGCTGGCCTCGCCCCGGACGGTGCCCAGCCGCTGCGCCTCGGAGTGCATGGCCTGCCGCGTCCGTCCGAGGTTCTCCGGGCTGGCCAGGGCTCCGCGCGAGGTGGCGAGGACGGGCCCCGCGGCTCGCGCCAGTGGCGGCGTGGGAGCACGTGCTGTGGGGAGCCCAGGTGCCCTGGCGGACGCACCCCCGGGGCGGAGGGCTCCTCCCACGGGCGCGCCACCGGACCTGGGAGGCGGACTGGCCCCCGGGCCCCGGCGCGCCTCGGCCTCTTGAAGTGCCTTCTGGAACCGGGCCCCGTCCGGCGCCTGCTTCACCGGTGCGGCATCGGCTGGAGACTCTGGAGCGTCGACCTTCATGTCATCCCTCGCGTGGTGGCGCGAGGGAGAGAGCAGGGGCCGTGCCAGGAGCCGCGCCCCGGCGAGAGCTTCCGGAGCCGTGCCGTGGGACGGACGGGCGTCCGGGAGCGGGATGCCTCTAGCGGCGCGTGCCGAAGGCGCCGGGCTGCAGGGGCGCGAGCCCCGTCAGGTCATTGACGGCGAGGGGGCAGGCGGCCAGCGCGGCCGGGTCGATGAGGCCGGAGATGCGCGTCCAGTCCCGCTCCGGGAACAGCAGCGCGTCGCGCATCTCGATGGAGGTGAGGCCCTTCTTGTACTCCCAGAAGCGGCCCCGCAGGAGGACCTTCGTCCCGCGCAGGAGCTTGTTGAGGTCCACGTACTGCGACTCCGCGAGCTTCGCGGTGATGTCCACCTTCACCTGCTTGCGCGGCTTGCCGAACTGGAACTCGTACGCGGCCTCGGAGGGCTGCTCCGGCTCTACCCAGACGAGGCGGGCCAGCATGTACGGCTTCTCCGGCTCCTCGCCCTTCTTGAGGCGCTTCTTCTTCGGCTTCTCCAGCTTCACGTCGATGACTTCCAGCCCGGAGAAGGCCAGCTCGTGGTCCAGGTAGTTGTCGCGGAAGAGCGCCTCGGAGGTGGACGCGGCCACGGAGGTGGCGCGCACCACGTCCTCGGCATACCGCTCGCGCAGCACGGGCAGGGTGAGCAGGAAGCTGTCCAGCGGCTTCACGCCATCCGCCAGGAAGCGCAGCTTGGCCAGGTCCATGGCGGGGTAGTACGGCGCCAGCGCCTGCGCCGTGACGAACCACTCGGGCGGTAGCTTCTGGTCGATGAGCGCCCGCCGCACCATGGCGACGAAGAAGGCGTTGCCGGGGAAGCGCGGGCTGACGAGCTGGGTGTTCAGCGCCTGCACCAGCACCGGCTCCAGCATGAAGTTCTCGTCGCGCTTGTGGAACAGCGGCGCCGTCTCACCGAGCAGGGTGAACATCGCGCCCACCAGCTGCGCGCAGTTGGGGTCGTCGGTGCCCTGGCGCAGCGCCTGGTTCATGCGCGTCTTGGCGAAGCGCTTGTCCATGTCCTCCTCGCGGAAGACGGGGGCCTGACCTGTGCCGAAGAAGAACTCCGGCTGGGCGACGGCGGGCATGGCCAGCAGGCCCAGGGCGAGTGCGAGCAGTGGGGCGGAACGCATGTCGCGCCCAGCCTATCACGAGGACTCCACCGGCAGGGGACCCCCCTCGGGAGGCGGCGAGGCCTGGAGGACCAGGACGACGGCGGCCAGCTCCAGGACGGCGGCCACGGCGAAGAGCCGGTGGCCCCCCAGCCAGTCGTACGCGGCCCCGGAGGAGGTGTAGCCCACCAGTCCCCCCACGCCGAACGTCACGGCCGCGAACAGGGCCTGTCCCGAAGCGCGCAGCTCCGGTGGCACGCGCCGCGCGAGGAAGCCGACGCAGGCCACGTAGAAGGCGCCGAAGGTCAGCCCGTGCAGCGGCGCGAGCGCCACCATCACCCCCGCGGACGAGGTCAGCGCCATGCCGACCCAGCGCAGCGCGCTCGCGGCGAAGGCGAAGCCCAGCACGTGCCGTGGCGCGAAGCCTCCGGCGAGGCGCGGGTACAGCGCCATCACCACCAGCTCCGCGAGCACGCCCGCGCCCGCCGTCAGGCCCACCACGGAAGGGGACAGCCCCAGCTCCATGACGTGGATGGACAGCGAGCCGTGGTAGGGCGCGCACGCCACCCAGTGCAGGCTCGTGGCCGCGAGCAGCCACCGGAAGTCCGCATGGCGCAGCAGCCGCAGCCCGGCCAGCGGGTGCGGACGGAGGCCGGTAGGGGCGGAGTCGCGCAGCGTGAGCGTCCACGGAATGAGCAGGGTCAGCAGCACCAGCGGCGTCAGCACCAGTGTCTGGTCCACCTTCGCCACCAGCAGCCCGAAGACGATTGCGGACACGATGAAGCCCAGCGAGCCGAACATCCGCAGGTGCGCGTAGCTGCCGCCGGAGCGCGCCACGTAGTGCATCGCCAGGCTGTCGATGAGGGGCGTGAAGGACGACGCGAAGAACGCGTACGTCACCATCGATGCCACCAGCGCGGGGAAGCTCCGTGCGACGAGGAAGAGGGAGAATGCGAGTGTGGCGCCGACTGTCAGCCCGGTGAGCACCCGGGAGGCGCGGCCCGTGCGGTCGGCGAGGTGGCCCCAGAACGGTGGAGCAAGCAGGGAGACGAGCGGGCTGATGGAGAGGAGCAGCCCCACCTGGGTCGCGGAGAGCGACAGCGACTTGAGGTACGCGGGCAGGAACGGAAGGACGATTCCCACCGTTGCGTAATAGAGGAAATAGAAGCCGGCCAGGGATACCCGGCCGGCCGCCGGATGCGGGCCTGGCATGGGGAGCGCACCTTGCCACGCCAGGGGGCTTTTTCCGCCTGTTGACGCCGCAATCTTTTGTGTACCTTGCCAGCGACATGGCCACTCCCACGGATTCCACCGCGCCCGTTTCCATCACCCAAATCCAGGGTGAGGCGGAGCTCATGCAGGCGCTTGCCATCCGCGAAGTGGTGTTCATCGAGGAGCAGCACGTCCCCGAGGGCATCGAGCGCGACGCGGAGGACGCCAACGCCTACCACGTCATCGCGAACCAGGGTGGCCATGCCATTGGCACGGGCCGCCTGGTGATGCTGCCGCAGGCTCCCGCCAACCAGCCGGGGAAGTGGGGGCAGATTGGCCGCATGGCGGTGCTCCAGGCGCATCGCAAGGCGCGCGTGGGCTCCCTGCTGCTGACCGCGCTGGAGGACGAGGCGCGTCGGCGGGGCGTCACCGGCATCATGCTGCACGCGCAGCTCTACGCGCTCGAGTTCTACAAGAAGCACGGCTACGAGCCGGTGGGTGCCGTCTTCCAGGAAGCCGGCATCGACCACCTGGAGATGCACAAGCGCCTGTAGTCGCCGTCACCGCCGGGGTGGCTTGGGCGGGGGCGGCTGCGCGTGGCGCGGGTCCTCCGGCCACGAGTGTCGCGGGTACTTGCGGCTCAGCTCCTTGCGGAGGGCCGGGTAGTGCCGCTCCCAGAAACCGGCCAGGTCCGTCGTCACCTGCACCGCGCGCATGTTGGGCGCCAGCAGGTGCAGCACCAGCGGGACGCGCCCCGCGCAGACGTTGGGCCCCTGGGCCATGCCGAAGAAGTCCTGCAGGCGGGACTCCACCCAGGGCGGCTTGCCGGGCTCGTAGTGCACCTTCACCCCCCGGCCTCCGGGCAGCGTCACGCGCTCCGGTGCATGGGCGGACAGCAGCCGCTGCTGATCCGAGGTGAGGCGCGCGTAGAGCGCGTCCAGGAGTGACACCCCCTCCAGGTCCTTGAAGCTGCGCGCGTCGGAGCACAGCGAGGCCAGCGCGTCGCGCAGGAAGGCGTCGTCCACGGTGGGGAACTTCGCCTCGGGGAAGGCCTGTCCGAGCAGGGCCACGCGGGTGCGCCACTGCTCCAGCGCCTCCGGGTCCGCGAACTTCCCCGGGCCGGCGGCGAGCGCGGCCTCGACGAGCACGCGCGCGGCGGCCTCGGAGGCGGGGGCGGGCGCGCGCGTCTCCTCCAGCACGAGGTTGCCGTAGGACAGGCGGGTGAGGCGCTCCACGCGGCGGGCCTCGGCGTTCCACTGGAGGGTGTCCACCTCCTCCAGCGCGTCCGGGTAGAGGTCCAGCAGCCACTCGGGCTCCACGGCGCTGGCGATGCGGACCATGGCGCCCCGGCCCGGACGCTCCTCCGCGTCCACGGCCACCATGAGGTCGGCGTCCTGCACCACGCTCAGCTCGGAGAGGGAGACGGTGCCGCCGCCGAACAGGAGCAGCTCGGGGGCGCGAGGGCGGCGCCGGCGGGCCACGCGGTCCGGGTAGCCGGCGAGCACGCTGAGCATCAGCGCCTGCTCCACGTCCTCGGCGCGGTGGGGCCGCTCGCCCTGGCCGCGCACGGCGCGCCGCAGCTGCTTCTGCACGCGGTCCACGGACTGCACCGCGCCCGCCTCCAGCGAGAGGGAGTGCAGGCGGCCCGAGGCGAAGCTCGCGCGCTCGGCCTCGCGGAAGCGCTCCAGCAGCTCCAGCAAATCTGACGGGCCGCTGACGACGGCGGAGCCGCGGCTGCCGCTGCCCAGGTTGGCGCGGGCCTCGCGGCGGATGTCACGCTCGCCCATGAGCGCCGCGAGCGTGGCGGCCTCGGCGCCCACGCCCCGGCGCTCGCCCTCGACGATGACGCGGGCCTGGCGCGGGTGCACGGGGAAGCGCAGCAGTCGCTGGCCCACGTCGGTGACGAGCCCCTTCGCGTCCACCGCACCCAGCCGGCGCAGGAGCGTCTCCGCCGCTTCGAGCGAGGCGGCGGGAGGGGCCTCGAAGAAGGGGAAGGCGCCGAGGTCCGTCACGCCGGAGGCACGCAGGGCGAGCACCGTCTCCGTCAAGTCCATGCGGCGGATCTCGGGGGCTTCCTGCTCGGGGCGGCCGTCGAAGTCGTGCTGGGTGTAGAGGCGCAGGCACTGGCCGGCGCGCGTACGGCCGGCGCGCCCCGCGCGCTGGATGGCGGAGGCGCGGCTGACCTTGGACAGCTTGAGCTGGGGCAGGCCGGACCAGGGCGAGTGGCTGGCCACGCGCGCCAGTCCGGTGTCGATGACCACGGCCACGCCGTCGATGGTGACGGACGTCTCGGCCACGTTGGTGGAGAGGATGATCTTCCGGCGCGGGCTGCGGCGCACGGCGCGGTCCTGCTCGGCCGGGGACAGGTCACCGTGGAGGGGGAGCACGTCGACGCCGTGGCGCTCGGCGAACTCGGCGCAGGCGTCGCGCGCGCGGCGGATCTCCCCCGCGCCAGGGAGGAAGACGAGCACGTCGCCGTCCAGGCCATTGGCGAACACGCGCTTGATGCCGGAGAGCACCTGCTGGTCGAGGTACCGCTCATCCGGCGTGGGCAGGTACTCCACGCTCACGTCGAAGCGGCGTCCCTCGGAGCGAAGGGAGGGACAACCTCCGAGGTATGCCTTGATGGGGTCGGCCTCCAGGGTCGCGGACATGACGACGACCTTGAGGTCGGGGCGCGCGGTCTCCTGGAGCCGGCGCAGCAGGGCGAGCGAGATGTCCGCGGACAGGTGGCGCTCGTGGAACTCATCGAGCACGACGACGCCCACGTCCTTCAGCTTCGGGTCAGACAGGAGGCGGCGGCCGAGCACGCCCTCGGTGACGAAGGACAGGCGCGTCTTCGCGCTGCGCACGTCCTCGAAGCGGACCTGGTAGCCGACGGTGTCGCCCACGCGCTCGCCCAGCTCCTCGGAGACGCGCTGGGCGGCGAGGCGGGTGGGGAGGCGGCGGGGCTGGAGGACGAGGATCTCCTTGCCCTGCCCGAGCCCGGCCTCCAGTAGCGCGCGGGGTACGCGCGTCGTCTTGCCCGCGCCGGGAGGGGCCTCCAGCACGAGCGAGCGCGCGCCACGCAGCGTGGAGACGACTTCCGGCAGGAGGGGATCGATGGGAAGGGCGACGTCCGCCATGGCCGGGGTCCTCTAACGGCGCGGTCCGGGGACCGCTCAGGGTGTGTCGGAGCCAGAGGCATCCGGAGTGGACGCCGCCTTCTTCTTCCGCACGCGAGGCGCCTGGGCCTCCGTGCTCGCGGTGGGGGCCTCTGCCTCGGGCGGAGGGGGAGCGGCTTCCGCCTTCTTGCGACCCTTCCGGGCGGGACGGGCTTCGACCTGGGGTTCGGCGGCGGGCTCCGCGAGTGCGGCCTTCTCGTCCGTGGACGGGGCAGGGGACCCGGTGAGGCTCGGCGACACCCCGTCTTCAACGCTCGCGCCGTCCGCCTCACTCGCGACGGCGGCGGGCGCGGAGGCGTCCTCCGGGTCCTGCACGTCACCCGTGACGCTCAGGCCCTCGTTCTCCGCCAGTCCTTCCGGTGCCGTGTCGGCCCGCTCCGGCAGAGCATCCTTCTCGGTGGCGCCGGGCGTACCTGCCCGCGCGGCCGGGCCCGTCACCGGAGCAGCTCCGCCCGCGTCCAGCGCGGCGACCTCGGCCAGCTCCGCCTCGGTGGGCTCCATCGAGTCCATGGGCTCGTCGCCGAAGCCGGCCAGTCCCTCGTCGGCGGCCGGGGCCAGCCCGCGACCGGCGCGGCGCTTGGGCTTGAGGCTGAGCCCGGCGGCCTCGTAGACGCTGGGGACGGGCACCATCGCGGCCTCGCACAGCAGTCGCGCCTGCCGCAGCGCCGCCTCGAGCTTCCGGCCCAGCGTCACCAGCTCCTCGCGGAGGACGTTCTCCTGCTCGGGCGTGAGTGGGGCGGGCTCATGGCTGGAGCGCCACTCGGCATGGGCGGTGGACACCTGCTCCATCACCGGACGCACGAGGGCGAAGTCGTCACGGGCGAAGATGCGCGACACGTACGAGCTCTTCGTGCGCCGCTCGTACGAGGTGGCGTACTCGATGACGGCGTCGCGGGGCGCGCGGCGGAGCTGGGGGAACTTGACGTGGGGAAAGAGCGCCTCGATGACGGGCGCGCGGCTGCTCGCGGTGAAGGTGATGCCGGCGTGCAGCTTCTCCAGGGCATCCACCCACAGGCCCTGCTGGTGGAAGGCATATTCCTCGCGGGCCTCTTCCAGCTCGGGCAGGTCCTTCACGTGGTCCAGCACGCCCGCGGAGGGCGCGCGCGTGGTGCGCACCAGCTCCAGGGCATCGGCCAGCCAGCGCTTCTCGGGCTCCAGGCCGGGCCTGCCCGCGAGCATCTCTCCCGCGGTGGCGAGCCGGGCCTCGAAGGCCTCGGCGAAGCGGATGAGCTCATACGACTCGAGCGTGGACGACATGGGGACAGACTCCTCGGAAGGGCGGCGGGAGATAGCACACCCGGCGCCCGACACCGAGCGGCCGGGCAGGGGCCTCAGCGTCCGCCGAGCAGGACCGTCATGGCCTCGCGGTGCGAGAAGTCGGGGAAGGCGACATCGGCGCCAGCGGCCAGCAGGGCCTCGGCGGTGAAGGAGCCGGTGCCCACGCCAATGCACTCGGCGCCGATGCCCCGGGCCGCGTGGACGTCCTTGGGCGTGTCGCCGATGACGACCACGCGGCAGTCCTCCACGGGCGCGCCCAGCAGCGCCGCGCCGGCCTTCGCGCCGTGGCGGATGAGCTCCACCCGGTCCTCGGCGTCGCAGCCGAAGCCGCCGAAGGCGAACTGGTCATAGATGCTCACGCGCTCCAGCTTCACGCGAGCGCCCTCGCGCACGTTGCCGGTGCCCAGGCCCACCGCGAAGCCCGTGCGCGAGCGGGCCTCCAGCACGGCCTCCCGCATGCCAGGGAAGACGCGGTAGCTCTGGTCATCCACCTTCCGGACCTCTGCGGCGAGGTGGGCAAGGTAGGCGGCGATGACCGCGTCGATGGCCTCGGGCGAGTCCTCCGCGCCGATGACGTTCAGCGCCTTGCGGGCGATGGCCCGGTCCGTCATTCCGGACATGCTGAACGAACTGCACGCATCGCGACGCCCATGGAGTTGCTCGAAGGCGAAGTCCATGGAGCGGCGCCCGGCGCCTCCGGTGGTGACCAGGGTTCCATCAATGTCGAAGAGCAGGACGGTAGGCCGCATGGCCCCCATCTAACGGAAGCTCCGGGCCGACGCGAGCCCGGAGTCAGCCTCCTCGCCCCACGACTCAGGGCTCGACGAGGGTGAGCCCGCGCTGGAGCGCTTCGCGGACGAGGAGCCGCTCCTCCAGGGGCAGCCGGTCCTCCAGGGCCTGCCGCGCCTGGGGCCCCCCCAGCCGACCGAGCGTCACGGCCACGGCCTCGCGCACGCGGTCCTCCCGGTCCTTCAGGCGGGTGAGGAGGGTGGGGATGGCGTCCAGCCCCTGGCACCGTCCCAGCGCCGTCGCCGCGCTGGCGCGCACGTCCGCCGGAGCGCGCGAGTCCTCCAGCACTTCACGGATGGAGCCCGCGCCGCACGCCGGGTCGACCAGGGCGAGCGACGTCATCGCCAGCGCGCGACGCGCGACGGGCGCCTCGCGGTCCACGACGAGCGCGGTGAGCACGGGCACCGCCTCGGGCCCGAGCTGGCGCCACGCGTCCTCCCGGGGCCCGCCCTGCGACGCATCCAGCAGGTCCAGTACCCGCGCGCGCAGGTCGCCCGAGGAGCCCGCGCCGGGCGCGGAGGTGGGAGGCGGCTCGACGGTGGCGCGCGTGTTCATCCGGGCCATGACGCCGGAGCCGGCGAGCAGCGCCACGCCCAGCACACCGGGCATCCAGCGCCCGAGCGGGGAACGCGTGGCGCGGGAGGGGACCGCACCGGAACGAGAGGGGAGGGCTGTCGACATGGGGGCTCCCAGGACAGGGGGACTTCCCGGGTTATATGCCGATTGACCCTCCGGACTCGAACCCCGGTATGGTCGCGCCGCCATGGCCGGACGCGTCTTCTTCTTCCTCCAGCACGCTACGTATGAGCCGGCGTTCCAGGCCGCCTCCATGGGCATCACCGCCGCGGCGATGGGGGATGAGGTGTACGTCGTCTTCGCCTTCGATGCGCTGAGACAGCTCGTCAGCGGAGGTTTCGGACAGCCACACGGAGAGCACGAGCACGCGGAGCTCGCCCGCGCCGAAGCCCTCGGAGTCCCCACGCCGACGCGCATGCTGGAGGAGGCGCGGGGCCTCGGTGCGAAGCTCATCGCCTGCGACACCACGGTGCGCATCTGCGGCTTTGTCCCGGAGACACTGGAAGGCACGCTGGACGAGGTGATGGGGCTGGCCTCGTTGTGGCGCCTCACCACTGGTGCCCGCACCCTCGCGCTCTAGCGGGAACGCGTGCCTTCCAGTCGGAGAGCCGCGTCGGCTGGGCGTCGCTTGTGGGCGCTTGTACCCGTCAAACATCGGCTGCCGCTGTAACGTCGCAGTAGCATCCGAACGAGCGGGCACCCGTCCGTCGACGCTGTAGCCTCCGGCGGGAATGCCTTGGTAATCTGCCGCAACGTCGTCCCCGTTGACCCCCCCAGGCCGCGCGGAACCTCCGCGATCCCCATCAGCAGCAGAAGGAACCCATCACCTATGCGCGCCAAGCCGACCCTCCTGAGCGCACTCGCCCTCGGCACCCTCGCGGGAGCCATCATCTCGGGCTGTCAGTCGTACGACTTCGAGCCGGTGGAGCCCCTCGCCATCGCGCAGACGACCGTCGAGGAGACCATCCAGGCTCGCGACCGCAAGCCGAACATCATGATGCTGGTGGACGTCTCCGGCTCGATGACGGACCCGGTGAACAAGGCCGATCCGGACTGCCAGATCCCGGTGGGCGATGACATCGAGACCTGCGGCGACTCGCTGCCGTGCAACACGAACATCTGCCCCACGCGCTGGACGGAGCTGCAGGCCGCGGTGCCCGCGTTCCTCTCGACCAGCGGTCAGTTCGCCCGCTTCGCCCTGACGACCTACCCGGAGACGGGCGGTTCCACGTCCAGCTCCGTCGCCTGCAACCCCTCCACCGGGAACTCGGTCCGCAAGGATCTGCCGACGGTCGAGGACGACGCGTCGCTGGTCGCGCACGCCAACGACATCAACACCATCATTCAGGGCATCCCCAACGCTGGCGCCGGCCGGCCCCTGGGCGGCACGCCCACCAGCCGGAGCCTGCGCTTCGTGGGCTCCTTGCCGGGACTTCAGGCCGCTGACCGCGAGGACTTCGTCATCCTCCTGACGGACGGTCTGCCCAACTGCAACCCCGAGAACGTCAACGAGGGCTCCAACGCGACGGCGTGCAAGTGCACGCAGACCGGCTCGGCGGCGTGCACGGGCACCTTCTCGCGCAGCGGCTGCCTGGACATGGACGCCTCCGTGGAGGCCGTGCGTGAGCTGACCGCGAAGCAGATCACCACCATCGTCATCGGCTTCGGCGCGGACACGGCCGAGGGCAATGGCCCCGCGGTGCTGGACGCCATGGCCCGCGCCGGCGGCTTCGCCCGCACCTGCGAGCAGGGCCAGACGTCCTGCGGCGCCGGTGACCCGTGCGATCCCGTCACGCGGCTGTGCTCCCGCAGCTTCTACCAGGCGGCCAACCAGGCGGAGCTCGCGCAGGCCCTGGAGGCCATCAGCAACAAGATCCGTCCGGGAGAGCCCTGCCTCGTCAAGCTGGATGCCTCGCAGCTTCCTTCGGACCCGAAGTTGATCGTCGTCTACGTGGACGGGGTGCGCACCCTCTCGGGCGACGGCACCTGGACCCTTCAGGTCACCAATGAGCCGGACAAGACGGGCGTGCTCTTCACGGGTGCGACGTGCGAGCGCATCCTGCAGTCCACTCCGGACGCCCCGGTCAACATCGAGGTCCGGGCAATCCGCCAGCGCTAGACTGGCGGCTCGCGGGGCGGCTTTACCCGGCGCGGGGCGAGGATTATAGGTCCGTCGCTCCCCGGTCTGGCCGCTCCGCTCATGAAAGCCACCATCCTCTCGCGCTCCGCTTCCATCCCATCCACCCGACGCCTCGTCGAGGTGGGCCGCGCGCGCGGGCACCGGATGCGGGTGCTCAATCCGCTCCGGGTGCAGATGCACCTGGACGGGGGGAGCGCCACCCTCTACTACGACCGCAAGAAGCTGGCGCCCACGGACGTCGTCCTCCCGCGCATCGCCCAGTCCATCAACACATATGGCCTGGCGGTGGTGAACCAGTTCGGGCTGGGGCGCGTGCCGCTCGTCAACCACGCCCAGGCGATTGCGCAGTCGCGCAACAAGATGCGCTCGCTGCAGCTGCTGTCCGCGCACGGCATCGGCATCCCCGCCACGGTGATGGCCCGTGACGCGGCCCACCTGAAGGAGATGGTGGGCCTGGTGGGCGGCGTGCCGGTGCTGGTGAAGCTGCTGCAGGGCCAGGAGAAGCACGGCGTCATGGTGTGCGAGAGCCTCCAGTCCCTGGAGGCCGCGCTCGAGGCGGTGCTGGGCCTGGGGCACAACCTCGTCATGCAGGAGTACGTGAAGAGCTCCGGCCAGGACGTGCGGGTGCTCGTGGTGGGGGGCGAGGCGGTGGCCGCGGTGCGCCGCAGGCCGCGCCCCGGGCGCCTGGCGCACACGCTCAACAAGGGCGCGCGGCTGGAGGTCATCGAGCTGTCGCCGGGCCAGCGCGCCACCGCGGAGAAGGCCACCCGGCTGGTGGGGCTGGAGGTGGCGGCGGTGGACATGCTGGACGTGCAGGGGCAGCCCAAGGTCTTCGAGGTGAACAGCTCTCCCGCGCTCCCGGAGATGGAGGCCGCCACCGGCATGGACCTGGCCACCCTCATCATCATGCGGGCGGAGGCGCTGGCGGCCGGCGCGCCCCCGGTGTCCTTGCCCGACCTGTCCCCGCCCGCGGTTCTTCCGGTGCCTCCGGTTCCTCCGGCTTCTGCCTCGGGGCGGAAGGGGAACGGACGCGCGACCAAGGCCGGCGTGGGTGGGGGTTGAACAGAAAGGCGGCCCCCGCCGTCGCAGGGCGTGATACGAGCACCCCGTTTCCAGGAGACACCTCATGCTGCGCATCCATCGCTTCACTTCCGTGGCCGCCGTGCTGGCGGCGCTGGCCTGGGCGGCCCCGGCACTCGCCGAGGACGTGGACCCCACCAGCCTCTATGAGGTGACCACCGAGGGGACTTCCTCCCAGGTGAAGGCGGGGGAGAAGGGTGTGTTCGTGCTCGCCATCAAGACGAAGCCGGGCGCCCACGTGTCCGAGGAGGCCCCGCTGAAGCTGGAGGTCAAGGGCACCCAGCTGGCGCCGCTGAAGGAGAAGCTGGGCCGCGAGGACTCGGTGGCGAAGAAGGCCGCGGGCCAGGAGTTCGTCGACCCGCGCTTCGAGGTCCCCTTCACCACCAGCGCCGCGGGCAAGGGCACCGTGGACGCGAAGCTCCTCTTCTTCATCTGCACGGAGAAGATCTGCGCCCGCCAGCAGAAGACCGTCTCCCTTCCTGTCGAGGTCCTCTAGGTGGCTACGCGAGAGCGTCCTTCCCGAGGCCGTGGTGACGCCCGTGGCGCCAGCGAGCGCGGTGGTGAGCGCCGGGAGCGCGGTGCCAGCGAGCGGGGCACCAGTGAGCGCCGGGAGCACGGTGGTGGTGAGCGCCGGGGCGAGCGCGAGGAGCGCCGCGGCCCAGGGGAGCGAGAGGACCGTCGCGGCGGCCCCGAGTCCCAGCATCGCTTCGTCTACGGAGTGAATCCCGTCCTCGAGGCCCTTCGGGCGAAGCCCGAAGAGGTGGAGCGACTGTTCCTGGTGGAGGGCCAGCTCGGCGCCCGGGCGGCGGGCGAGCTGCTCAGCCGCTCGCGGGACGCAGGCATCCGCGTGGAGAAGGTGACGCGCGAGCGCCTGGCCTCGCTGGCCGATGGCGGCGTGCACCAGGGCGTGGTGGTGGAGCTGCGCGGCTACACGTACTCGGAGCTGGAAGACGTGCTGGAGGCGGCGAAGGCCGCGGGCCAGCCTCCGCTGGTGGTGGTGCTCGACGGCATCCAGGACCCGCACAACCTGGGGGCCATCATCCGCTCGGCGAACGCCCTCGGCGCGCACGGCGTGGTGATTGCCAAGGACCGGGCGGTGCAGGTGACGGGGACGGTGGCCAAGGCGTCGGCGGGGGCGGTGGAGCACACGCTCATCGCCCGCGTGGTGAACGTCTCCCGGGCCCTGGAGGAGCTGAAGGCAGCGGGCCTCTGGGTGGCGGCGGCGGACGTGGAGGCCACCGAGCCCATGTGGAGCGCCCGGCTGGACGGCCCCCTGGCCCTGGTGGTGGGCGCCGAGGGGGCAGGCGTGCGGGAAGGCGTCCTGAAGCACTGCGACTTCCGCCTCAGGATTCCGATGACCGGTCAGGTCGGTTCACTGAATGCGTCCGTTTCGGCGGGCATTCTGCTATACGAGGTCGCCCGCCAGCGGGGCAGTACCCCCGCCCGGTAGCCGCCACCCGAGATCAATCTCCTTGACTTGGGTGATGGGGACTTTTAAAAGGGCGCCCCTCTCAGGGCGGTGCCGGGTGGTCGACGGTTCCGCAGAAGTCGGGTAGGGCGTGGTAGCGGTAGCCGGATGAGTGCCGGTGTAGCTCAGTCGGTAGAGCAACTGATTTGTAATCAGTAGGTCGCGGGTTCAAGTCCCGCCGCCGGCCAAGCAGGACGGGGCCGCGGATGAGGGCCCGGGATGCAGTACGCAGGTGCAGTCGCAGTAGATGACAAGGGAATATGGAGGGATACCCAAGCGGCCAAAGGGAGCAGACTGTAAATCTGCCGGTTCACGCCTTCGGTGGTTCGAATCCACCTCCCTCCACTCGGCAACGCGGGAATAGCTCAGTTGGTAGAGCGTCAGCCTTCCAAGCTGAATGTCGTGGGTTCGAGTCCCATTTCCCGCTCCAACCGTTGTAGTCCACAGCATCGCCAAGCCCTGATAGCTCAGTTGGCAGAGCGCGTCCTTGGTAAGGACGAGGTCACCAGTTCAATCCTGGTTCAGGGCTCCATTTTTCGAGGAGTGTCATGGCCAAGGAGAAGTTCGAGCGTAACAAGCCCCACGTGAACATCGGCACGATCGGACACGTGGACCACGGCAAGACGTCGCTGACGGCCGCCATCACCAAGGTGCTGGCGAAGACGGGCGGCGCCACGTTCATGGCGTACGACCAGATTG